>NZ_JADDUM010000052.1 GCF_015163715.1 Pseudomonas cyclaminis | reverse complement strand
GGGGGATATCTCCACTCTGGCGGGATCCGGGTGTGGTGGCGCATTTGATTGAGACACACAAGACCATGAACGTCGCGTAAGGCGGGCTGGTCAGACAAAGCCCCGTTCGGTGTAAGCCGAGTGGGGCTTTTTGTGGGGTCTTGAAACCAATGGAGATTCAAATGTGGGAGGGGGCTTGCCCCCGATTGCAGTGGGTCAGTCAACTCACCTATAGCTGAAACACCGCTATCGGGGGCAAGCCCCTCCCACATTTGAATCTCCACCCGCGTCAGAAACTGTTTGCGACCACTACTTATCTATTCGCGACATGTTCGTAAGAGAACATGCACTTGCTCTCATTTCCCGTGTTTGCCGCGAAGAGGCGATGCTATTTTCGGTAACGAAACTGTAACATTCGCATCCGCAGTCAAAACAAGAAATCTGGAGCTCTTGAATGTTTGCTTTCTTTCGTCCTGCCGCGCACCAGGCGCCCCTGCCTGAAGAAAAAATAGACAGTACCTACCGACGACTGCGCTGGCAGATCTTCGCCGGTATTTTCTTTGGTTACGCCGGTTATTACCTGCTGCGTAAAAACTTCTCCCTGGCCATGCCTTATCTGATCGACGAGGGTTACACCCGCGGTCAACTGGGCCTGGCGATGTCGGCCATCGCGATTGCCTACGGCCTGTCCAAGTTCCTCATGGGCCTGGTGTCCGACCGTTCAAACCCTCGCTACTTCCTGCCTTTCGGCCTGTTGGTGTCGGCGGGTGTCATGTTCATTTTCGGTTTCGCACCTTGGGCAACGTCCAGCGTGACCATGATGTTCATTTTGCTGTTCATCAACGGTTGGGCCCAGGGCATGGGCTGGCCGCCAAGTGGGCGGACCATGGTGCACTGGTGGTCGCAGAAAGAACGCGGCGGCGTGGTTTCGGTGTGGAACGTGGCGCACAACGTCGGCGGCGGTCTGATCGGCCCGCTGTTCCTGCTGGGCATGGCCTGGTTCAACGACTGGCACGCTGCCTTCTACGTGCCGGCCACTGTGGCCTTGGCGGTAGCGGCCTTTGCCTTCATCACCATGCGCGATACCCCGCAATCCGTCGGCCTGCCGCCCATCGAGCAGTACAAGAACGACTACCCGGAAGGCTACGACGCCAGCCATGAAGAAGAATTCAGCGCCAAGGAAATCTTCGTCAAATACGTGCTGCGCAACAAAATGCTGTGGTACATCGCCTTCGCCAACGTGTTCGTCTACTTGCTGCGCTACGGCGTGCTGGACTGGGCGCCGACTTACCTGAAGGAAGCCAAGCACTTCGACGTGGATAAAACGTCCTGGGCGTACTTCTTCTACGAGTGGGCGGGCATTCCTGGCACGCTGTTGTGCGGCTGGATGTCGGACAAGATATTCCGTGGCAACCGCGGCCTGACGGGCGTGGTGTTCATGGCGCTGGTGACCGTGGCAACCCTGGTTTACTGGCTCAATCCGCCGGGCAACCCGATGGTCGACATGATTGCGCTGTTCTCCATCGGCTTCCTGATCTACGGCCCGGTGATGCTGATCGGCCTGCAGGCGCTGGAACTGGCCCCGAAGAAAGCCGCCGGTACGGCTGCGGGCTTCACCGGTCTGTTCGGTTACCTGGGTGGTTCGGTGGCCGCGAGTGCGGCGATGGGCTACACCGTTGACCACTTCGGCTGGGACGGTGGTTTTGTCCTGCTGATCGGCGCGTGCCTGCTGGCGATCGCGTTCCTGATCCCAACGCTGTGGCACACCAACAGCGTCAGCTCGGCGCGCTAATCGCCTGAGCAACCCTTTGCACACCGCTTGAGCCGCGCCTCCAGATTCTTATCTGGCATGGCGTGGCTACGCAGGGCGTTCACGGTCTGCTCGACATAATCGCGCGTAGTGCCGTAACGCCCGCAAGCGCTTTGCAGCACGTGATTGAGGATCACGTCGGGTAAATTGCCTGCGTAACTGGGCAAATGCCGTTCCAACACAAACCCCAAGGCCTGCACCTGACTGCCATCCTCAAGACGGCAGCTGAGCCAGTGTGGCCGGTAGGACGGGTACGGCATCTCGCGCTGCCACAAGGCATAAAGCGAGGCCTCCAACTGATCTTCCGGCAAGCGGTAGGCGAACCCGCTGCACGAGCCACCGCGATCCAGCCCGAACACCAATCCCGGTGTTTCCGGCGTACCCCGATGCTCGTGGGACCACAGGTACAGGCCCCGGTGATAACCATGGACCCGTGCCCGCAACCGCTCGGAGGACGAGCATTCAGGACGCCAGATCAGCGAACCGTACGCAAATAGCCACACCGGCCCACCTTTGTGCCGGCCCATGGTGGCCTGCATCGAGCTCATCAACTGTTCGTGAGTGAGTTGCGGCCCCAGATCGAGCCGCGGAGGGTAAGCCAATTGCTGAAGATCGGTTTCAATGGCGGTCATGGCGAAAAGCGGTACGCCTCCTGTGTGTTACCAGTTGTAAGCAACTTTACCGTAATAAAACGCGCCGCTGTAACCGTACGGCGAAAAAGTGCTATAGGCCAAATTGCCACCGCTGCTGGCGAAGGCGTTGACCTTCTCCGGGTATTTATCGGTGACGTTGTCGCCGCCCAGGGTGAAGGTCCAGTTCTTCAACTTGTAGTCGGCCGACAAATCCAGCACCCAGGCTGCCTTGAAGGTCTGGTCGTTGACCTTGTCCGCCTGGTAGCTGGTGAATTCACCATAGCGCACCAGGTTGCTGTGCAGTGCCCAATTACCGAACGTGAAGTCGTTACCCAGGCTCAGCTTGTGCTGAGGCGTGGTATCGCCAAGCAAACCGATGCGCTCGCGGCGGTCTACCCGCACCAGGTTCGCGCCAAGGCTGTCGAGGATGGCCGGGTTGGGTTTCACATCGGTCACTTTGGTGTGGTTGTAGTTGTAGCCTACGGTGCTGTTCCAGCGGACGCCGCTGTCGAATAGGTAGCGATAGTTGGCCACCAGGTCGACGCCATCGGTGCTGGTGTCGGTGGCATTGGTGAAGTAGCGGGCGGTGGTGTAGTCGATGTTGCCCACGCCGTTGGCCTGCAGATAGGCACGCGTCGCCGCGTTTATGCCAAGGTTGGAGGACAGGCTGATACGGTCACGGATGTCGATGCGGTACACATCCACCGTCACCGTCAGGTCATCGGCCGGTTCCAGCACCAGGCCAAGGCTGTAGTTGCGCGACTTCTCGGCCTTGAGGTCCTCGGCGCCGAGCAGGCGCGCCACCTGGCTGTTGGCCGGGAAGGTGCCGGCTTCCTGGATGGTGCTGCCGATCAACTGCGACGAGGTGTAGGCAAAATTCTGCTGAGCCAGGGAGGGTGCGCGGAAACCGTTGGAAACACTGCCGCGCAAGGCCACTTGCGGGGTGAAGTCATAGCGGGCTGACAGCGAGCCGCTGACATTGGAGCCGAAATCACTGTAATCCTCATGACGCACGGCGGCCGAGGCGCTGAGTTTTTCGGTGAAATTGGTTTCCAGGTCCAGGTACTGGGCCCAATTGTGACGCGAGCTGGTGCCGGCATCGGCATCCCGGAAACCACCCAGCCCGGAGCTGCCGGTCTGGAAGTAGGATGCCGGCTCGCCGGCTTCGATTTCATAGCCCTGATGCAGGTATTCGCCCCCAAACGCCACGGACACCGGATACGGCAGCCAACCCACATCAAACTCACGGGACAGATCCAGGCTGACTTGTTTCTGGTCGTTGCTCAGGGTGCCGTTGTCGAACTTGCGCGGCGTGGCCAGTCCCAGGGAGGTGTTGATGGTTTCGGTGCTGAGGGCGTACTGGTTCTTGCCGTAGTTGGCCGACAAGTCGTAATGCCAGTCGTAGGCCAGCGAGCCGCGCAAGCCCACCACCAGCGAGGTGTCTTCGAGGTTGCCCTTGATCAACGGCAGGTAACCGTTGGGGTTGAGCGCTGGGATGTTGTTGGCCGCATTGCTCGCCCGGTAGAACGCCGCCGTCTCGCCGCGCCGCTTGCTGTAGCCGCCGAAGGTGTAGAACTCGGCCGAGTCGTTGAAGGAATATTCGGAGTTGAACTGGAACTTGCCTTCATTGGTAGCCGGCTCGCCCTGACGGAAAACACGCTGGCCGTAGGTGGTAGAACCGACACTGCCCGCACGGTAGTCATCCCCGGCGCGGTTGGTGTAATCGTTGTCGGCGCCTTCGGCCGAGAGGTTGATAAAGCCGTTGTCGCCCAATGCCAGGCCAGTATTGCCGCTGACATTGCGCTGGATACCATCACCCTTCTTGTATTCGCCAAACTTGGTGGAGATGGAGCCGCCATGGTCGGCGTGCTTGAGGATCACGTTGATCACTCCGGCGATCGCATCCGAGCCGTAACGCGCCGAGGCGCCGTCGCGCAGCACTTCGATATGGTCCACCGCCGACAGCGGGATCGCATTCAGGTCCGCCGGCGCCGAGCCTCGCCCCACCGCACCGCCCAGGTTGACGAAGGCACTGGTGTGGCGGCGCTTGCCATTGACCAGCACCAGCACCTGATCGGGTGACAGGCCGCGCAATTGCGCAGGTCGCACCAGTTCGGCGCCATCCACCAGGCTTGGGCGCGGGAAATTGATGGATGGAATCAGGCGCGCCAGCACCGCGCCCAGCTCATCGGAGCCGGTGCTGCGCAGGCTTTCGCCGGAGATCACATCGATGGGTGACAGCGACGCGCTGGCCGTGCGCTCCTGGGCGCGGGTACCGGTGACGATCACGGTGTCGAGTCTGGGTGCATCGGCGGCGGACGTTTCGGCCGCAAAGACTGGATTGAAGCTCACAGCGGTCAGCAAATTGGCCGACAAAATCGCTGAGTACAGCGCGTGCTTGTTGTAGCTCCCCATACCGCTCCCCTTGGAATCAAGACCCAGCGCTTCAATGCGCTGAGTGCGTACGATCGATCCGGCTGGCGGGCGGTGGCGGTCAATTGTTGGTTATTGGCAGAAAATCGGTAGTCCGTTGCGATATAGCTTAAAGATATTCATGTAACAAATTAAATACCTTTAAAGAATAAGCGAATGCATAAGGCCGGCACCCTTTCGTCAGGATTATGCGCAGCAATCCCGCTAGTTTCAGCCCCGGTTCAGCCTGGGCTCGCGCCAAACCGTCAAAATAGCGCGCACATCACGACCCACTTAGCCGCCCATCAAACCGACTACCGAGGTCGCACCCATGAAAAAATTCCGACTGCCTGGCCTGTTGTTGCTGGCCCAGGCCACCACTGCACTGGCTGGCGAACCGCCCATCAGCGAAGATGACAAGGGCTTCTGGTACGCGCAGACCAGCGTCTACACCCAACATTTTGCGCCAGATAAAGACCATAACAACAACCAGGACCTGATCGGCCTGGAGCGCAATGAAGCATCAGGGTGGGTGTATGGCGGGGCGACCTTTCGCAACTCGTTCAGCCAGCGCTCGTACTACGCCTATGCGGGCAAGCGCTATGACATGACCGATTATCCGGTGTACCTGAAGGTTACCGGCGGGGCGATCCAGGGTTATCGCGGCAAGTACCGCGACAAGATCCCCTTGAACCGTTTCGGCGTGGCGCCGGTGATCATTCCGTCAGTAGGCACCCATTACGGGCCGGTGGCGGCGGAGTTGGCGTTGCTGGGGTTCAATGCGGCGATGGTGACGACCGGCGTGCGCTTCTAAGCGGAAACTGAGCGGGGCAAGCCCGCTCACCACAACAGTTGGTAGTCCTTACGAAGGATCAGCGCGGGGCGTAAGCGAATACATCGGCGCGCATCTGGTGCGCATCCATGCCGGCGTCGACCAGCGCATCCAAAGTGCCGTAGATCATCGCCGGTGAACCGCTGGCGTAGACGTGCACAGCCTTGAGGTCGACGATGTCCTCGCACACGGCTTCATGGAGCAAACCGCAGCGGCCTTCCCAGCCGCACAAATCGCTGACGACTTTGTGCAGGAACAGGTTAGGCAACTGCAGCCACTGGTCCCAGTGCTCGATATCGTAAAAGTCTTCCGGGCGACGCACGCCCCAGTACAGGTGCACCGGGTGCTTGAAGCCGGAGGCGCGGCAATGTTCGATCAGGCTGTGCATCTGCGCCATGCCGGTGCCGGCGGCGATCAACACCAGCGGACCGTCCGGCAACTCGGCCAGGTGAGTGTCACCAAACGGCAGCTCTACGCGGGCCATCTGGTTACGTTGCAGTTGTTCCAGCAGGCTGCGCGCACTGTCCTCGCGGGCCAGCACGTGCAGCTCCAGCTCGCGCCCGGCATGGGGCGCCGAGGCCAGGGAAAACGCGGATTTCTCGCCATTTTCCCGTTCGATCATCAGGTATTGCCCGGCGTGGTAACGCACCGCCTTGCCGGCCGGAGCCCGCAGGCGCACGCGCCACACATCACCACCGACCTCTACGCATTCACTCAATTGGCACGACAACTTGCGCAACGGCAACTCTCCCGGCGCCAGCACGCCATCCCACAACACAATGCAATCTTCCAGCGGTTCGGCGATGCAGGTGTAGAACTCACCGTGATCGCGCACCTCACCGGCTTGCTGCACCCGACCTTCCACCAGCAGCGCGGCACACACATGGCACACGCCGTTGCGACAGGCCTGGGGGCATTCGTAGCCCAGTCGGCGTGCGCCTTCGAGGATTCGCTCGCCGGGGACCAGCTCCAGCACAGCGCCGGAAGGTTGCAGGGTTACACGCATCAATCTATTCCCAATTCTTTCCACATCGCATCGACGCGCGCGGTCACGGCTTCATCCTTGACGATCACCCGACCCCATTCGCGGGTGGTTTCACCCGGCCATTTATGGGTGGCATCCAGGCCCATCTTGGAACCAAGGCCTGATACCGGCGACGCGAAGTCGAGGTAGTCGATTGGCGTGTTGTCGATCATCACCGTATCGCGCTTGGGGTCCATGCGCGTGGTGATGGCCCAGATCACGTCGTTCCAGTCGCGGGCGTTGATGTCGTCGTCGGTGACAATAACGAACTTGGTGTACATGAACTGTCGCAAAAACGACCACACACCCAGCATGACGCGCTTGGCATGGCCCGGATACGACTTCTTCATGGTCACGATGGCCATGCGGTACGAACAGCCTTCCGGCGGCAGGTAGAAGTCGGTGATTTCCGGGAATTGCTTTTGCAGGATCGGCACAAACACTTCGTTGAGGGCCACGCCCAGAATCGCCGGCTCATCCGGCGGACGGCCGGTGTAGGTGCTGTGGTAGATCGGTTTGATCCGGTGAGTGATGCGCTCGACGGTGAACACCGGGAAGCTGTCGACTTCGTTGTAGTAGCCGGTGTGGTCGCCGTAAGGGCCTTCGTCAGCCATCTCGCCAGGGTGGATCACGCCTTCGAGGATGATTTCCGCAGTGGCCGGCACTTGCAGGTCATTGCCACGGCACTTCACCAGCTCGGTGCGGTTGCCGCGCAGCAGACCGGCGAAGGCGTATTCGGACAGGCTGTCCGGCACCGGGGTCACGGCGCCAAGGATGGTCGCCGGGTCGGCGCCCAGGGCCACGGAGACCGGGAACGGTTGGCCGGGGTGTTTTTCGCACCACTCACGGAAGTCCAGCGCGCCGCCACGGTGGCTCAGCCAACGCATGATCACCTTGTTGCGGCCGATCACTTGCTGACGGTAGATGCCGAGGTTCTGGCGATCCTTGTTCGGGCCTTTGGTGACGGTCAGGCCCCAGGTAATCAGCGGGCCGACGTCGCCAGGCCAGCAGGTTTGCACCGGGAGCATGGCCAAGTCGACGTCATCGCCTTCAATGACCACTTCCTGACACACCGCGTCCTTGACCACCTTGGGCGCCATGGCAATGATCTTGCGGAAGATCGGCAGCTTCGACCAGGCATCCTTCAAGCCCTTGGGTGGCTCGGGTTCCTTGAGGAAGGCCAGCAGCTTGCCGATCTCGCGCAACTCGCTGACCGACTCGGCGCCCATGCCGAACGCTACGCGGTCGGGCGTGCCGAACAGGTTGCCGAGCACCGGAATATCAAAGCCGGTCGGGTTTTCGAACAGCAGCGCCGGGCCCTTGTTACGCAGGGTACGGTCGCAAATCTCAGTCATTTCCAGCACCGGGGACACCGGCACCTGGATACGTTTCAACTCTCCGCGCTGCTCAAGTTGCTGCACGAAATCCCGAAGATCCTTGAATTTCATTAACCATGCCACCCGTAAAATAGGCGTACATCCTACCTGCTCTGAGGCTGGCTGGCAGCCTATCGCGGTGCATTTGGGTGCCAACGGTGCTGAAAAAGCAGGCGAAAAAAAATGGCGCCCCTGAGGGCGCCATTCTTTCGGACCTGAAACGTCGTATTACTTACGCTTCATCGACAGGAAGAACTCGTCGTTGGTCTTGGTGGTTTTCAGCTTGTCGATCAGGAACTCGATGGCTGCAACTTCATCCATCGGGTGCAGCAGCTTGCGCAGGATCCACATGCGCTGCAGTTCGTCGTCGGCTGTCAGCAACTCTTCGCGGCGGGTGCCGGAACGGTTGATGTTGATGGCCGGGAACACGCGCTTTTCTGCGATGCGACGGTCCAAAGGCAGTTCCATGTTGCCGGTACCCTTGAACTCTTCGTAGATCACTTCGTCCATCTTCGAACCGGTTTCAACCAGTGCGGTGGCGATGATGGTCAGCGAGCCGCCTTCTTCGATGTTCCGCGCAGCGCCGAAGAAACGCTTCGGTTTCTCCAGGGCGTGGGCATCGACACCACCGGTCAATACCTTGCCGGAACTCGGGATCACGGTGTTGTAGGCACGGGCCAGACGGGTGATGGAATCGAGCAGGATCACCACGTCCTTCTTGTGTTCGACCAGGCGCTTGGCCTTCTCGATCACCATTTCGGCAACCTGCACGTGGCGGGTTGGCGGCTCATCGAACGTCGAGGCAACCACTTCGCCGCGCACGGTGCGCTGCATTTCGGTTACTTCTTCCGGACGTTCATCGATCAGCAATACGATCAGGTGAACTTCAGGGTTGTTACGTGCGATGTTCGCTGCAATGTTCTGCAGCATGATCGTTTTACCGGCTTTCGGCGGTGCGACGATCAAGCCACGCTGGCCTTTGCCGATCGGGGCGCACAGGTCGATTACACGACCGGTCAAGTCTTCGGTGGAACCGTTACCGGCTTCCATCTTCATGCGCACGGTCGGGAACAGCGGGGTCAGGTTCTCGAAGAGAATCTTGTTTTTCGCGTTCTCTGGACGATCGAAGTTGATCGTGTCGACCTTGAGCAGGGCGAAGTAACGCTCGCCTTCCTTCGGAGGGCGGATCTTGCCAACGATGGTGTCACCGGTGCGCAAGTTGAAGCGACGGATCTGGCTCGGCGAGACGTAGATATCGTCTGGGCCGGCGAGATAGGAAGCGTCTGCGGAGCGGAGGAAGCCGAAGCCGTCCTGGAGAATCTCCAGCACGCCATCACCGGAGATTTCCTCGCCGCTTTTCGCGTGCTTCTTGAGCAGGGAGAAAATCACGTCCTGCTTGCGCGAACGGGCCATATTTTCTATGCCCATTTCTTCGGCCAATTGGAGCAGGTCGGTAATCGGCTTTTGCTTGAGTTCAGTCAGATTCATATAGGAATGACGTAATCATTTATGGAGGGGGGGAAATTAAGCTTTTGGCTTAATGAGGCCGCGCCGCAGAGAAGGCGACAGGATCGCGTACTAATCGAAAAGGAATGCGTCGGCGACGGCTTGCAGGGGGCAGTGGAGAAACCAGTGCGGGGCCGAATGTACCACCTGAGTTTCGGAGCGTCTAGCCCTGTTTAACGAAAAAGCCCCGCGATTCGCGGGGCTTTTTTGACGACGCTTAGATGTTGGCGTCGAGGAAAGCTTGCAGCTGGGACTTCGACAGTGCACCTACCTTGGTTGCTTCAACGTTGCCGTTCTTGAACAGCATCAGCGTAGGAATACCACGCACGCCGTGCTTGGCCGGGGTTTCCTGGTTGTCGTCGATGTTCAGCTTGGCAATGGTCAACTTGCCTTCGTAAGTGGTTGCAATGTCGTCCAGGACCGGAGCGATCATTTTGCAAGGGCCGCACCATTCAGCCCAGTAGTCAACCAGCACCGGGCCAGCAGCCTTGAGTACTTCGGCCTCAAAGGTCGCGTCGGTGACGTGCTTGATAAGATCGTTGCTCATGGATGTCTCCGGATTGTAAGCAAAAAAAACGTTGCCCATCATAGCCGCCCTTCCCCCGTTCAGGAAGCCGCCTCTAATTGAGTCTTGCTATGGTGGTGCATGAGTTTGGGTATGGCCCGACTCACGGCGTGACAGGCGTCACGAAGGCAATGCCCGTACGCAGCGCCGCGTTGCGTACGTGTTCCTGCATGGTTTTCTGTGCCGCTGCACTGGCGCGGCGTGCCAGGGCGCGCAGGATTTTGCGATGTTCCTGCCAGGTTTCCATGGCCCGCTCCGGCCGGATGAACGGTAGTTTCTGGCTTTCCAGGAACACCTCGGCGCTGGCACTCAAGATACTCACCATTGCCTGGTTGCCGCTGGCCAGCAGGATGCGCTGGTGAAACTCGAAGTCCAGCCGCGCAGCCGCCTCGAAGTCGCCGGCCTTGAGCACCTTGCGCATCGCCTCGACGTTATCCTCAAGACTATCCAATTCATCAATGGTCAGCGTCACCGCCGCCAGCCCCGCCGCAAAGCCTTCCAGCGCATAGCGCAACTGGAAGATATCCAGTGGCGTGGCCTGTGCCGCGAACGGCCAGGCAAATCCCGGCGCCTCATCAGCCGCCTGCACGAATACGCCTTTTCCCGGCTGCACGCTGACCACGCCCAAGGCGCTCAAAGACGACAACGCCTCACGCAATGACGCCCGACTAACGCCCAACTGCACCGCCAGGTCGCGCTGGGACGGCAATGCGTCGCCCGGCACGAAGCCCTGCTCCTTGATCAGTTTGCGGATGGCCTGCAGGGCCGCTTCCGGTACGGCTTGGGCGATGGAATTCATAAAAAACTCAAGGTTTCAGTCAGCAGAGCGGTTAGTTGTAAAGCTATTCGTGGCCGGCGGCAAGCCACGCCCCAAAGGGGTCGCTGGGTTTTACCGGCGCTCGAAAAGAGTGCGAAAAGCTCAGCCACTGTTCAGACCAGTAAGACCACTGCAGCTCAACAAATCCCAGCCTTGCAGAGGATTCCGAGCGGGCTGGCATGGGCTGTGCAATCACGCAAGCAAGCCAAATCCAGAAAATCCTTTCGCCCTTCTCGGAGAGTTGCCATGACCAAGCGCTACAGCGCCCTGCTCACTGCCCTGTTTGCCAGCCTGATGCTGAGCCAGGCACCCGCCCAGGCCAACGGTCTGGACGATATTGTCGCCCGTGGCACCCTCAAGGTCGCCGTGCCCCAGGACTTCCCGCCATTCGGCTCGGTGGGCCCCGACATGAAGCCACGCGGCCTGGACATCGACACCGCCAAGCTGCTGGCCGACCAACTCAAGGTCAAACTGGAACTGACCCCGGTCAACAGCACCAACCGCATCCCGTTCCTCACCACCGGCAAGGTCGACCTGGTGATCTCAAGCCTGGGCAAGAACCCGGAGCGGGAAAAGGTCATCGACTTCTCCAAGGCTTACGCGCCGTTCTACCTGGCCGTGTTCGGCCCACCGGATGCCGCCATCACCAGCCTCGACGACCTCAAGGGCAAGACCATCAGCGTGACCCGTGGCGCCATCGAAGACATCGAGCTGACCGCCGTAGCGCCCAAGGAAGCCACCATCAAGCGCTTCGAAGACAACAACTCGACCATCGCCGCCTACCTGGCCGGCCAGGTTGACCTGATCGCCAGCGGCAACGTGGTAATGGTCGCGATCAGCGAACGCAACCCAAAACGCGTGCCGGCGCTGAAGGTGAAACTCAAGGACTCGCCGGTGTACGTCGGCGTGAACAAAAACGAGCCGGCACTGCTGGAGAAGGTCAACCAGATCCTGGTCGCGGGCAAGGCTGACGGCAGCCTGCAAAAGAACGCGATGCAGTGGCTCAAAGAGCCGCTGCCTGCTGATCTCTGATACGACGGAGCTGACTCATGGCGTATCAATTTGACTTTGTACCCGTGCTGGCCAATACCGACCTGCTGCTGCGCGGCGCGCTGTTCACCCTTGAGCTGACGGCCATCGGCGCGATCCTCGGCGTGGCCCTGGGCACCGTTGGCGCGGTGGTGCGGGCATGGAAGATCCAGCCGTTTGCCTGGTGCTTCGGCGTCTATGTCGAGTTGATCCGCAACACGCCGTTCCTGGTGCAACTGTTCTTCATCTTCTTCGGCCTGCCGTCCCTGGGGCTGAAGATTACCGAATGGCAAGCGGCCGTACTGGCGATGGTGATCAACCTGGGGGCCTACTCCACGGAGATTATCCGCGCCGGCATCCAGGCCATTCCCCGTGGGCAATTGGAAGCGGCCGCCGCACTGGCGATGACGCGTTTCGAGGCGTTTCGCCACGTGGTGCTGCTGCCGGCGCTGGGCAAGGTGTGGCCTGCCCTGAGCAGCCAGATCATCATCGTGATGCTCGGTTCGGCGGTGTGTTCGCAGATCGCCACCGAAGAGCTGAGCTTCGCCGCCAACTTTATCCAATCGCGCAATTTCCGCGCATTTGAAACCTATGCCCTGACCACCCTGGTGTACCTGTGCATGGCGCTGATGATCCGCCAGTTGCTCAACTGGATCGGGCGCCGCTTTGTCATGAGGAACAGTCGATGAGTGATTTTTCCTTCTGGGACATCGTGCGCAATCTGCTGACAGGCTTGCAGTGGACGCTATTGCTGTCGCTGGTGGCGTTTATCGGCGGCGGCCTGATCGGCTTGCTGGTGATGACCATGCGCATCAGCAAAAAGGCGTTCCCACGCAATGTTGCGCGCACCTATATCGAACTGTTCCAGGGCACGCCGCTGCTGATGCAGCTGTTCCTGGTGTTCTTCGGCATCGCCTTGCTGGGGATTGATATTTCGCCCTGGCTGGCGGCGGCGATTGCCCTCACTTTATTTACCAGCGCCTACCTCGCCGAGATCTGGCGCGGCTGCGTCGACTCCATCGCCCACGGGCAGTGGGAAGCCTCGGCCAGCCTGGCACTTAATCCGCTGGAGCAACTGCGCTATGTGATCCTGCCCCAGGCGCTGCGGATTGCCGTCGCGCCAACGGTGGGGTTCTCGGTGCAAGTGGTCAAAGGCACCGCAGTCACTTCGATCATCGGCTTCACCGAATTGACCAAGACCGGCGGCATGCTCGCCAACGCTACCTTCGAGCCCTTCATGGTCTACGGCCTGGTGGCCCTCGGTTACTTCCTGCTCTGCTACCCCTTGTCCCTCAGTGCGCGCTACCTGGAAAGGAGACTGCATGCCTCTGCTTAGAATTTCCGCCCTGCATAAGTATTACGGCGATCACCACGTACTCAAAGGCATCGACCTGACCGTTGAAGAAGGCCAGGTGGTGGCGATCATCGGCCGCAGCGGCTCGGGCAAGTCCACCTTGCTGCGCACCCTCAACGGCCTGGAATCGATCAACGACGGCGTGATCGAAGTCGACGGCGAATACCTCGACGCCGCCCGCGCCGACCTGCGCAGCCTGCGGCAGAAAGTCGGCATGGTGTTCCAGCAGTTCAACCTGTTCCCACATCTCACGGTGGGTGAAAACGTGATGCTCGCGCCACAGGTGGTGCAGAAGGTGCCCAAGGCCAAGGCCGCGCAGCTGGCAAGACAAATGCTTGAGCGCGTAGGACTGGGCGAGAAGTTCGACGCCTTTCCTGATCGCCTGTCCGGCGGCCAGCAACAGCGCGTCGCCATTGCCCGCGCCCTGGCCATGTCACCCAAAGTGCTGCTGTGCGACGAAATCACCTCGGCCCTGGACCCGGAACTGGTCAATGAGGTACTCAGCGTCGTCCGCCAGTTGGCCAAGGACGGCATGACCTTGATCATGGTGACCCACGAGATGCGCTTCGCCCGCGAGGTTGGCGACAAGCTGGTGTTCATGCACCAGGGCAAGGTGCATGAAGTCGGCGACCCCAAGGTACTGTTCGCCAACCCGCAGACCCCAGAACTCGCCAACTTCATCGGTTCAGTGGAGCAGGCGGGCTGACCAGTTCGAAATGACCCTGCCCTTCCAGCAACGTCTGGCTGCGCACCTGCAACGCGTCGGAGGGCAGCTCGGTGTCGATATCGACCTGGGCGGTCAGTCGGTTTCCGGCCACCGGCGCCACCAGGACCTGGCCGGGCAATAACTGCCCGCTGGCAGCCTCGCCGGGCAGGTGTGCCGCCCCCCACACCACGGGGTGTCCATCCACCTGGGCATGCTTGAGGGTCAGACGAAAGCGCCCCTCACGACCAAAGCGAAAACCTTGCCCATCAGCCGCCCCGACAAACCGCAACGCCATTGCCGAAGGCTCTGCACAGAGTACGCTCAGGTGCACCGTGCGCGTTCCCAGCGCGAACGATGCGCTTGGGGCCAGTGTCTCCTTGCGAATAACGCCATAGTCGATACGGGGCTGACTGACGGACACCCGGCAATTTTCAGCCCGGACACCCTGGACCATCAACAATGTGCACATCAGTGCAAAGCCCATACCTTTACGATTAGCGGCCATGGCACACCGCCGATGCTGTCTCGTAGAACGTGTCAGTTTCACGCGGGGTCTCGGTGGCCAGGTTCAGCAGGCAGTTAGAAGAGTCCGGCAATGAAACCCGCAGGCTTTGCTCGTTATTCGCGTCGTTCAGGAAAATCATGCCCTCGCCCACCACGCTGGTCAGGAAGCGATTGTCGTTGTCGAACACCGAAGCGCCCTGAGGCAGCGGCCGACCCTGTTGATCAACGGCGGAGAGCAACATGCGACGCACTGTCACCACATCAAACGCCACGCTGTTGACTGACCCGCGCCCCGCGGCGAGCACCTGGGTGCCGTTCTTCAGGTCTACACGCTTGGGCAAGGATTGGGTTTGCACTTCGATGCGACTGTTGGTGTAGGCCGGCAAGCCGGGTATCACGGCTTGCCCGCTGAAGTCGGTCCATACCGGTCCGTGCGGGGTGTCGATTTTCGCAGCGCTGAGATTGCCCACCGATGCGATGCCAAACGTGTCCTGTACGGCATACGGCGAGAACGTCAACCCACCTTCGTGAGCCACCATGCCGCCTTGCAACTGCCCGGTATAGCTTGTACCCAGCGGGTCACGACTGACCCCCAGGCCCACGCGGGTGTATCGCGGCATCAGGTCCACCTGCCCCCGAACCGATTGCTCCCTGGCACTGAGGTCACGTTCGACACCCACGTCGTAATTCACATACTCATTGACCCGCTCACTGAGCGCGACACCTGCACGGGCCTGCTTTCCACGATGACTGGTATAGCTGTTCAGGCGACGGTCACCGCCCAAGGGCACGCTGACCTGCAAACGCACGGACAGGTCATCGTCCTGGGCGGTATCGCGCCGCCGACCTCCACTCGCAGCATCACGTCGTACCTGGGTACCGCCTACTTGCGAGTCGGCGACCAACGCGACATCTGCGTGGCGAAACGACTTGTTCCATGAAGCAAACACATGGTCTGTAAGGTGCCCGTCAACCTGCGCGCTGCGGGTGTAGCCCAGGGAGAATGCCCCCAACGTGTTATCGACCCAGCTCAGGCCCGCCGTGTACTGACGACTGAAACGCGAACCCAGTTCTTCGGCGTTACTCGGGCGACCCGCCTCCAGCACCTCGCGATAACCACGGGTCTGGGTGGTTGCGCTGAGATTGAGGTCGAGATTGCCGTACACCGGGCTGCTCACCGACACACTGCTGCGGGATCCGGATGTCGCATTGCGGCTGTCCCGGGACACGTTGTGACGTGCACCCACGGAAACCCGCTGGAAAAACACGCTGCTGAGGGTGCCGCCTGCCGACCAGTACTCATCGGTACTCAGCAAGCCGAACCCCGCCGAGGCATCGCGCCCCAAACCCCAAGTGCCGCTGCCCATGGCAACGACCGGCGAGGGGGCATCCCCCTGGGTATTTTCACGCACCTTGCCAAGGGCGAAGTAATAACCCGGCGCCGCAGGAGCCGCCCCCGCAAAAGAGGCTGCCGGCACCACAAAGCTTCTCTTGCTGCCCCGTACATCAATGACGCTGACGTCCAGGTCGCTGGTGCCATTGAGCAATGGCAGGCCAGTCAGCCTGAAAGGACCTTCAGGCACCAGCGTGCTGTGAATCAGCACGCCTGCCTGGCGTACTTCAATGCGTGACTGGCTTTGGGCCAGCCCTTCTACCACCGCATTGTTGCTGCCCGCCGGCGCCCGCGACTGGCCATCGGGGGAAAACTGCACGCCGGACAGTTGAATGCCGCTGAACAGCGGGTTGTTACTGGCGAGCTGGCCTACCTGGAAAGTCGACTGCAACGCAGCGAGGTCTCGCTGGGCATAGGCATACAGGTGTTCGGTACGGGCCACACCATCGTCAGACACATAGAATTGACGACTGCGAACAATCCAGTCACCCACGTTGAAGCCCGCCTCGGTATGGGCCGAAACGAACCGGCTGGGCCCACTGCGCGAATGGCTGTCGAAACCCTGCACGTCATAGTTGAACAATGCCGCCGTACCGCCTCGAGCGAACTCCCCGGCCTCCCATTGCGGCTCACGCAGGGAACCGGTCGGCACCACCAGCGCGACCTCGTCGCTGCCGGGGCGCAGTCGCACCATCGTCGTCGGGAAAGCGCCGAGGAAGTCATGGCAGGCATGGTCGCTGGTGACAGCTTCGCCGACGATGCCGACGGGTTTCACCAACCCGGCTTTTTCCAGCAGCCCAGGGGTAAAACACAATTGTCCTTGCGAGTCGAATCTCGCATCCACCAACCCGAGCGGGTTCCCGTTGACCCGCAACCCCACCACATGAACACCTTCGCGAAAACGCGCGGCTGTGCGGAAGTAATCGGAGACTTTCGGGTCGATGCCGTGGGTGGTCAATGCCGCAAGGTCGAAGCCCTCTCCCAACTCCAACGCAGGAACAGCACCAGGCAAGCTCCATAATGTTGCAACGCCCATGAGCAGCGTGGGTCGACGAGGCCACAACGAGGTCATTAATGATTTACGCGACAGGTTTGTCATGGGTCGATCAGCCCCTATCGGTATTGATCGAGGCCCGATAGCTGCCCGCCGAAAAGCCGTAGACCGTAGCTGGCTGCATTTCAACGCCAGTCATACCCTCCAATAGCCCTTCAACCGTCAATGCCAGCGTTTCACCTGGCAAAACGTATGCACGCGGCAAAGTCGCCGGGGTTCCTTGCGGAAGTATCTGTATCTGCGGCGCCAGGCGTACTACGTATGCACTGTCGTTGTGAACCATGAGACGCTCTCCCACACGTCGCCACTCCAGCAGTTCCCATGGAGAGTGATGCTCAGGCAGGCCACGTGGGTGCAGGATCACCGGCAAACTCTGGCGAAGGGTGATTCCAATGGTTGCAGCGCCAGCCGCACGCGCCTGGGGGATACCCTCGAAAGTCACGCGCTTCAGCCGCTGGGTCTTCAAGGGTTCCTTCAAGGTGCTGATGAAACGGACCAATTGGGTTTCACCCGCCTCTACTCGCGTAATGGGTGGGGTCACAATCAATAGCGGCTCCACATCCTCGGGCATGTTCTGCACGACGGAATGAAGCAGCGCAGGCGCCGCATCGGTATTTTTGACATTCATTGTGGCCTCCCCTTGTTCTTCATAGAGCAAGACCACAGTTGTTTCTGGCAACATCCCATCCGCCGCCGCAAAGGGGATAAAACACAACCCCGCACTTGCACAAAATACAAAAACACAATTTATTACTGAAAGGCCATTCACTCAGTTTCCCCACAAACTTGAAGCCGACTACTTTGTAGCCAGAAAAAAAACAGCCGATAAGAAATAGTTAATTTCTAATCAGCTGTATTTTATTTCTTAGAGTTCGATGTAGCTCAATTCAAGGGTTGCGCGCCCATCAAGGGTAATCTCACGCCCCAAGTCCAATTCCGTAGTTTTGTTAATCACCGGCCTAACCGCGATAGTGCCGGTCAGTTGAGTAATGGGAGCCGGAGTGATGGCCGTGCTGCTGCGCCAGGAATGCTGACTAGGCAATTGGGCGACTTTACCGTCACCGCTCTGCCAGGCACCTGACCCGACACGCATGATGGGATACAGGGTTGTGGTCGGCGACTGAAGGTTCTTGAGAGTGATCGCGAATCCACCGGTTTTACGACCGGACACAGTGCCCAAGCCATAGTTGTGTGCCTCGGTGTAGCCTGCTCCAAGCGCATTGAGAATGCCCGGCACCTTGCTGCCGGACTGCAGGTCAACAAATTTCAGCCCGAAACGGGCGGCAGTGGTTCCGCAACTGACGGTCAGGGGCGTGGTCCTTTCCGCCAGCGGAGTGAACGCCGTAGGAGACAGTTGCCCAGACGGAATGTCGCCATAGTTGATAATGCCGCCACCGGTCATGCTGAGGTTGCAGGCGGCAGGTTTGATCGTGCCCCTGACGATCAATTCGGCACTGGTGGATGCCTGAGCGTTAAAGGCCACGGCCAGATAAGCAATACCGAGAGTCAATCCAACAATTTTCTTCATATTCAACCTGTCACTGAAAGTTTTCAGGCGTATTTATTTTTGTCTTGAATACAAACCATAAATAAATAACACCACGGCAAAATTGCCGAGTGACAGTCTGTCGCTTTGGCACTTACTAAAAGAATAAGACAACACCTTGATTATTGTGGGAGCAATAAAAATAAATTGTCGTCCGCGCCTACCCCATCAGTAGGCATAAGCAAAATAATGAATAGAACACCGACCCACAGGCTGTAGGCAAAATCAAAGTTAGTCTTAAAAGGGCCCTGAGTTAAAATCCCCTACAGAGGCTCGCGCAATTGCGAGCAGCAGCCCAGGACGACAGCCTACATTTCCTACAAACAACACCTACAGACGCCGCCAGAGACATTCCCGAAGCACAACGCGTTGGCGTCAGCGGTCGATCGTGGCACGATGGTCAGGTTATCGACCGAGACCCCCAAACCATGCCGCAATCCCAAGCCAAGAATCTGTCCCTGATCGCCGCCATCGACCTGGGCTCCAACAGCTTTCACATGGTCGTGGCCAAGGCCCAGAACGGCGAAATCCGCATCCTTGAGCGGCTCGGCGAAAAAGTGCAACTGGCTGCCGGGATCGACGACGCGCGCCAGCTCAATGAAGAATCCATGCAACGCGGGCTCGATTGCCTCAAGCGTTTTGCCCAACTGATCAACGGCATGCCCCTCGGCGCCGTGCGAATCGTCGGCACCAACGCGCTGCGCGAAGCCCGCAACCGTGGCGAATTCATCCGCCGCGCCGAGGAAATCCTCGGGCACCCGGTAGAAGTCATCTCCGGCCGTGAAGAAGCGCGCCTGATCTACCTCGGCGTGTCCCACACCCTGGCCGATACCCCCGGCAAGCGCCTGGTGGCGGACATCGGCGGCGGCAGTACCGAGTTCATCATCGGCCAGCGTTTCGAACCGCTGCTGCGCGAAAGCCTGCAGATGGGTTGCGTCAGCTATACCCAGCGTTATTTCAAGGACGGCAAGATCACCCCGGCGCGCTACGCTCAGGCCTACACTGCGGCGCGGCTGGAGATCATGAGCATCGAGCACGCCCTGCACCGCCTGACCTGGGATGAAGCCATCGGCTCGTCCGGCACCATCCGCGCTATCGGCCTGGCCCTCAAGGCCGGCGGCCATGGCACGGGCGAGGTCAACGCCGAAGGCCTGGCCTGGCTCAAGCGCAAGCTGTTCAAGCTGGGGGATGCGGAGAAAATCGACTTCGACGGCATCAAGCCCGACCGCCGCACCATTTTCCCGGCCGGCCTGGCGATTCTCGAAGCCATCTTCGACGCCCTCGAACTGCAACGCATGGACCATTGCGACGGTGCCCTGCGTGAAGGCGTGCTCTACGACCTGCTGGGCCGCCATCACCACGAAGACGTGCGTGAGCGCACCCTCAGCTCGCTGATGGAGCGCTATCACGTTGACCTGGAACAAGCGGCACGTGTAGAGCGCAAAGCCCTGCATGCCTTCGACCAGGTGGCCGAGGATTGGGACCTGGAAGACGGCGTATGGCGTGAGCTGCTGGGCTGGGCCGCCAAGGTGCATGAAGTGGGCCTGGACATCGCCCACTACCATTATCACAAGCACGGCGCCTACCTGATCGAGCACTCCGACCTGGCCGGTTTTTCCCGGGAAGACCAGCAGATGCTCGCACTGCTGGTACGCGGCCATCGCCGAAACATCCCCAAGGATAAATTCGCCGAGTTTGGTGATGAAGGCATCAAGCTGATCCGCCTGTGTGCACTGCTGCGCTTTGCGATCCTGTTCCACCACATCCGTGGCACCCAGGAAATGCCTCAGGTCAAACTGCGCGCCGATGGCGACAGCCTGGAAGTGATGTTCCCCAAAGGCTGGCTGGATGAAAACCAGCTGACCCAGGCGGACTTTGCCCAGGAAGCTGAGTGGTTGACGCGGGTGGGGTTCACGCTGAACGTGCGCTGAGTGGTTCTAAATCGACAGACGGGCTTTTTGTAGTGAGCGGGCTTGTCCCGCGCTGGGTGGCGAAGCCACCCCAATAAAAACGCCGCATCCTGCCTGACAGAATACGGCGTTTTTTTTCAGGGCCTCTTCCCAGCCCGGCGTGGGACAAGCCCGCTCACCACACCAGCCCCGCTGACACATTAGAGTCGATTTTCAGTTCACCGTCAGAATCGGGCTACCCAACTTCTCCAACAATGTCGCCTGCGCGCTGCGCGGGTTCTGGTTGCCGGTCGGCGTGTTGCGCACGTAACGGCCGTCCGACTGCAGGCTCCAGCTGTGGGTATTGTCGGTGAGGTAGCTTTCCAGCTCCTTCTTCACCCGCATGATCAGTTTCTTGCCTTCGACCGGGAAGCAGGTCTCCACACGCTTGTC
This sequence comes from Pseudomonas cyclaminis, assembly GCF_015163715.1. Classification (GTDB taxonomy): domain Bacteria; phylum Pseudomonadota; class Gammaproteobacteria; order Pseudomonadales; family Pseudomonadaceae; genus Aquipseudomonas; species Aquipseudomonas cyclaminis. Next base: position 11,747 of record NZ_JADDUM010000052.1, on the reverse strand, counting down.
GAGGTTGCGTTCCATCCAGTCGGCACTGGAGAGGAACATCTGCTCTTCGCCGCCGTTGAGGAAGTAGAAGACCCGCGTGTGCTCCAGGAAGCGGCCGATGATCGAGCGCACATGGATGTTGTGTGACACCCCGACAATGCCCGGACGCAGGCAGCACATGCCACGCACCACCAGGTCGATGCGCACGCCGGACTGGCTGGCCTTGTACAGCGCGCGGATGATCTTCGGATCGGTCAGCGAGTTGAACTTGGCAATGATGTGCGCCGGTTTGCCATCGAGGGCGAACTGGGTCTCGCGGGCAATCATGTCGAGCATGCCCTTCTTGAGGGTGAACGGCGCGTGCAGCAGCTTCTTCATGCGCAAGGTCTTGCCCATGCCGATCAACTGGCTGAACAACTTGCCGACGTCTTCACACAAGGCGTCGTCGGAGGTCAGCAGGCTGTAGTCGGTGTAGAGCTTGGCGTTGCCGGCGTGGTAGTTACCGGTGCCCAAGTGGGCGTAACGCACGATCTCACCGGCTTCGCGGCGCAGGATCAGCATCATCTTGGCGTGGGTCTTGAAGCCGACCACGCCGTAGATCACCACCGCGCCGGCCGCTTGCAGGCGGCTGGCCAGTTGCAGGTTGGATTCTTCGTCGAACCGCGCACGCAATTCGATCACCGCCGTGACTTCCTTGCCGTTGCGTGCGGCGTCCACCAGCGCATCGACGATTTCCGAGTTGGCACCCGAGCGATACAGGGTCTGGCGTACGGCCAGGACGTGTGGGTCCTTGGCGGCCTGGCGCAGCAGGTCGACCACCGGGGTGAAGGACTCGAACGGGTGCAGCAGCAGGATGTCCTGCTTGCTCACGACGCTGAAGATGTTCTCGCTGTTTTGCAGCAGTTTCGGAATCTGCGGAGTGAACGGGGTGTATTGCAGCTCCGGATGGCTGTCCAGGCCAGTGATGCTGAACAGGCGCGTCAGGTTCACCGGACCGTTGACCTGGTACAGCTCGCTTTCGCCCAGGTTGAACTGCTTGAGCAGGTAGTCCGACAGGTGTTTGGGGCAGGTGTCGGCCACTTCCAGGCGCACCGCATCGCCGTAGCGCCGCGAGAACAGCTCACCGCGCAGGGCACGGGCCAAGTCTTCGACGTCTTCGGAGTCCAGCGCCAGGTCGGCGTTACGGGTCAGGCGGAACTGGTAGCAGCCCTTGACCTTCATGCCTTGGAACAGGTCATCGGCGTGGGCGTGGATCATCGACGAGAGGAATACATAGTTGTCGCCAGCGCCCCCCACCTCTTCCGGTACCTTGATGATCCGTGGCAACAGGCGCGGGGCCGGGATGATCGCCAGGCCGGAATCGCGACCGAAGGCGTCGATACCTTCCAGCTCGACGATAAAGTTGAGGCTTTTGTTCACCAGCAACGGGAACGGGTGCGTCGGATCGAGGCCGATCGGAGTGATGATCGGCGCGATCTCGTCGCGGAAATAGCGGCGCACCCAGGTCTTGATTTTGGTGGTCCAGTGACGGCGACGGATGAAGCGGACCTGATGTTTTTCCAGCTCCGGCAGCAGGATATCGTTGAGGATCGCGTATTGGCGGTCCACATGGCCGTGCACCAGCTCGCTGATGCGCGCCAGTGCCTGGTGCGGTTGCAGTCCGTCGGCACCGGCTTGCTCACGGGCGAAAGTGATCTGCTTTTTGAGGCCGGCGACGCGGATCTCGAAGAACTCGTCCAGGTTGCTGGAGAAAATCAGCAGGAATTTCAGGCGCTCCAGCAACGGGTAAGACTCATCCAGCGCCTGTTCCAGCACGCGGATGTTGAATTGCAGTTGCGACAGCTCGCGGTGGATATACAGGCTGCTGTCATCCAGGTTGGTCACCAAGGGCACTGGCGCCGGCGCCGGCACTTCGGCCACCACAGCAGGCGGGGCCGGTTCCACCTCGGGAGGTGTCTCGGTGACTTGTTCAATCACCGGGTGAGCGTCTTTTACTGCAACTTCGGAGAGTCCTTCGGTATTCATCGAATGTTCCTGTGAGGGCTATTGTTGCTCTCTAAGCAATTGGGCGGCGCGGGCGGCAAAATAGGTCAGAATGCCATCAGCCCCCGCACGTTTAAAGGCCGTCAGGGATTCCAGAATCACCCCTTCACTCAACCATCCGTTCTGTATTGCAGCCATGTGCATCGCGTATTCGCCGCTGACCTGATAGACAAAGGTCGGCACCTTGAATTCATCTTTGACCCGCCAAAGGATGTCCAGGTACGGCATCCCCGGCTTGACCATCACCATGTCGGCGCCTTCGGCCAGATCGGCCGCCACTTCGTGCAAGGCTTCATGGCTGTTGGCCGGGTCCATCTGGTACGAGGCCTTGTTGGCCTTGCCCAGGTTCAGCGCCGAGCCCACCGCATCGCGGAACGGGCCGTAGTAAGCGCTGGCGTACTTGGCCGAGTACGCCATGATCCGCACATTGACGTGCCCGGCCAGCTCCAGGGCTTCGCGAATCGCCTGGATGCGACCGTCCATCATGTCCGACGGTGCAACCACCTGGGCGCCTGCCGCAGCGTGGGACAAGGCCTGCTTGACCAGCGCATCGACGGTAATGTCGTTCTGGACATACCCCTCTTCGTCCAGAATGCCATCCTGGCCGTGGGTGGTGAACGGGTCCAACGCCACGTCGGTGATCACGCCCAGCTCCGGGAAACGCTCGCGCAGGGCGCGGGTAGCGCGCTGGGCAATCCCGTCCGGGTTCCAGGCTTCGCCAGCGTCGAGGGACTTGAGTTCAGCCGGCGTGACCGGAAACAGCGCCAACGCCGGAATCCCCAATTCGACCCAACCCGCCGCCTCTTCAAGCAACAGGTCAATAGTCAGGCGCTCCACCCCCGGCATCGACGCCACCGCTTCCCGACGATTTTCGCCGTCGAGCACAAACACCGGCAGGATCAGATCATTCGTCGTCAGGACGTTTTCACGAACCAGACGGCGAGAAAAATCATCACGGCGATTGCGACGCAGACGAGTAGCGGGGAACAGGCGATTGGCAGGGGTAAAGCTCACGACAGACTCCTGAGCCCGGGTTTACGGGCGAGCGTTGCAGTTATAAGCGGCCATTATGACGAAGGTATGACAGTTGTGCTTATCGATGCGACCTGTAGTCGCATTCGTCGTTTATGTAGGAATTGTTCACTTCGTGACACATCTCGATACTTTCATGAATGTTCACGAAGGCGTAGGCTGCGCGTTCATTTCGCCAGCACCCAGACCATGCTTCAACAATTTCTGCATGACTTCGGCTACTTTGCCCTCTTCCTCGGGACCTTCTTTGAAGGCGAGACCATTCTGGTGCTCGCAGGCTTCCTGGCGTTCCGTGGCTACATGGATATCAACCTGGTGGTGGTCGTTGCCTTCTTTGGCAGCTACGCCGGCGACCAGCTCTGGTATTACATGGGGCGCAAGCACGGCCGCAAGCTGCTGGCACGCAAACCGCGCTGGCAATTGATGGGCGACAAGGCGCTGGAACATATCCGCAAACACCCGGATATCTGGGTGCTGAGCTTTCGCTTCGTCTACGGATTGCGCACGGTGATGCCGGTTGCGATTGGCCTGTCAGGCTACCCGCCGCTGCGCTACCTGATCCTCAACGGGATCGGTGCTGCCATCTGGGCCGCGGCCTTGGGTGCGGCGGCTTACCACTTCGGCGCGGTGCTGGAAGGCATGCTCGGCAGCGTCAAAAAGTACGAATTGTGGGTGCTCGGCGCGCTGCTGTTACTGGGCTTTGCCCTGTGGCTGCGCCGCCGCTTCAAGAACGCCCGCATTGCCCGCCAGGCCTGTGCAGACGCCAAGGCCCGGCTCGCAGCCGAGCCGGTCTCGATCGAAGCGCCTAAGACACCAGTCGAGTAAGCCGGCTTCTGCAACAGTAGAGGCCGATCACGCTGAGCAGGCTGTAACTCAGCAGCCCCAGCCAGCCCAAGCGGCTGGCCGGCCACAGCCCCACCTGCGGCGCCAGCCACACCAGCGGCACATTCAGCGCCAGGCGCGCCAGCTCGGCCTTCAAGGCCCACGGGCGATTCTCCAGGGCCACGCCAAAAGTAAATAACCCCAGCGCCATCCCACTCCAGCCCAGGACCAACGCTGCCGTGGGCAAACCCTCGCCGAAATTCATCAAATAGCTGCCAAACCCCACATACGCCGCAAACTGCAGGGCGATGTACACCTGTTGGCGCGCATCCAGCGGCACGTCGAATTTGCGGAACTGGCTCAAGTCGGGCTTGGCCTGGGGGTATTTGGCCTGCACGTCCGCCGGGCGCCAGCCGGTGCGCATGAACCAGATGCGCAACTTGTCCCACTTGCTCTCGGTACGCCGCGCATCGCTCCACAGCTGCGCATAAAACTGCAGGTTGGCCCACAGCGGGTTCCAACTGGCCAGGGGTGTGGTCACGCCGAAAACCACCGGTTCGTTGTCGTCTTCTTCCTGGAAGGTGCCGAACAGTCGGTCCCAAAAAATGAACACCCCGCCATAGTTGCGATCCATGTAGAGAGCGTTCTGTGCATGGTGGGCCCGATGATTGGACGGCGTGACGAAGAACCACTCGAACCAGCCAAGCTTGGGCACATGACGGGTATGCACCCAGAATTGATAGAGCAGGTTGAGGGACGCCACGCTGATGAACACCACCAGCGGCACGCCGAGCACGGCCAGGGGCAGGTAGAAGATCCAGCTCAACAGGAAGCCCGTGCTGGTCTGGCGCAGGGCGGTGCTGAGGTTGTAGTCCTCGCTCTGGTGGTGCACCGAGTGCGCGGCCCACAGGATATTGCGCTCGTGCCCCATGCGATGCAGCCAGTAGTAGCAGAAGTCGTAGAGCACGAAGGCGAAGACCCAGGTCCAGACGCTCTGGGCCGGCAGCTCGATCACGGCCAGGTGCTTGAGGGCGAACGCGTAGGTCAGCAGCCCCACGCCCTTGGTCAACAGCCCGGTAGTGGTGGACAGCACGCCGGTGCTGAGGCTGTTGATGGCGTCCGCCACCCGGTAGTTGCGCTGGCCGCGCCAACGGTCGGCGAGCAGCTCCACTACGATCAAGGCAATGAAAAACGGTACCGCGTAAGGCACGAAGTCCATGGGCAAGTCCGGTCTATTTTTGTTACATCAAGATTAGGTGCAGAGGCGTGAGATCCCATTGGCAACAGGTTACAAATTAGTAGACATTTAACGCCAAGACCCCAGGAGAAATGCCCATGAGCAAAAAGATTGCAGTGATCCTTTCCGGCTGCGGCGTGTATGACGGCGCAGAGATCCACGAAAGCGTGATCACCCTGCTGCGCCTGGACCAGCGCGGCGCTCAGGTCCAATGCTTTGCCCCCGACATCCCACAGTTGCACGTGATCAACCACCTCACCGGTGAAGAGATGCCCGAGTCGCGCAATGTGCTGGTGGAATCGGCGCGCATTGCCCGAGGCGAGGTGAAAGACATCAAAGAGGCCAATGCCGAAGACTTCGATGCGCTGATCGTGCCCGGCGGGTTTGGCGCGGCCAAGAACCTGTCGGATTTTGCAGTGAAAGGCGCCGAGTGCAGCGTCAATCCACAGGTGCTGGCATTGGCCGAAGCGTTTGCCGAGGCCGGCAAGCCGGTGGGGCTGATCTGTATTTCACCGGCCCTGGCTGCCAAGATCTACGGCCCCGGTGTGACCTGCACCATTGGCAACTGTGCCGACACTGCCGCCGCACTGGACAAGATGGGCGCCACCCACCAGGAGTGCGCGGTTGAAGACATCGTCGAAGACAAGGCGCGCAAGCTGGTGAGCACTCCGGCTTACATGCTCGGCAAGAACATCAGTGAAGTGGCCTCGGGCATCAACAAACTGGTGGATCGGGTGCTGGAGTTGACCCACGAAAACGACTGACCAGCGCGCACAGCACTCAATTGTGGTGAGCGGGGTTGCCCCGCGCGAGGCAAGCTCGCTCACCACAGGAGTCAGGCGGGGCGCATCAACTTGGTAAGGATGCGGTCGAGTGAGTTGGCGAACGCCTGCTTGTCCTTCTCACTGTGGGGCGGTGGCCCGCCGCCCATCTGGCCTTGCTCGCGCAGATCGGTGAACAGGTTACGCACCGCCAGGCGCTCACTCATGTTCGCGGGGCTGAACTCCTTGCCCCGTGGGTCAAGCGCCGTGACACCCTTCTTGACCAGGCGATCGGCCAGGGGCACATCGCTGCAGATCACCAGTTCGCCGGGCACGGCGTGCTCCACCAGGTAATCATCCGCCGCATCCGGGCCGCTGGGCACGACGATCAGCTTCACACAGGCAAAGCTCGGCTTGATCTGACTCTGCCCGGCCACCAGCACCACCTCGAACTGGCGCTTGAGGGCGAACTTGACCACCTGGTCCTTGGCCGCCCGAGGGCAGGCGTCGGCGTCGATCCATACCCGCATGATCAAGCCGCCACGCGGCGTTTTTCGGCCAAACGGCTGCGGCCATACAGCACCACAATCGCCAGGATCGCCACCGCCTGCGCGCTCAACGAATACGCGTCGGCGTGGATGCCCAGCCAGTCGAAGTCAAAGAACACCACCGGCCGCGTGCCGAAGATGCCGGCTTCCTGCAACGCCTTGACGCCATGCCCGGCGAACACCACCGACAGTGCGCACAACAGCGCTGCGTTGATGCCGAAGAACAGCGCCAGCGGCAACCTTGCCGAACCACGCAGGATCACCCAGGCCAGGCCCACCAGCAGCACCAGCGCCGTGGCACCGCCCGCCAGCACGGCGTTGTGCCCGGCCGGCCCGGCTTGCAGCCACAGGGTTTCGTAGAACAGGATCACTTCGAACAACTCGCGGTATACCGAGAAAAACGCCAGCACGGCGAAACCGAAACGCCCACCGCCGCCCACCAGGCTGCTCTTGATGTAGTCCTGCCACGCCGCTGCATGGCGGCGGTCGTGCATCCACACCCCCAGCCACAGCACCATCACACTGGCGAACAGGGCCGTGCAGCCTTCAAGCAATTCGCGCTGGGCGCCGCTCACGTCAATCACGTACGCCGCCAAGGCCCAGGTGGCCAAGCCCGCGAGCAACGCCAGGCCCCAGCCTACGTTAACGCTGCGCACCGCCGATTGCTGGCCGGTGTTACGCAGAAAGGCGAGGATCGCCGCCAGCACCAGAATCGCTTCCAGGCCTTCGCGCAGCAGAATCAGCAGACCCGAGATGTAGCTCAACGACCAGCTCAAGCCATCGCTGCCCAACAACCCGGCGGATTCGGTGAGTTTGCCTTTGGCTACGTCCAGGCGCTGCTGCACCTGCTCAAGCGGCAAGCCGTCCTGCAACGACTGCCGATAGGCCATCAGGGCCTTCTCAGTGTCCTTGCGCACGTTGGCGTCGACGTTATCCAGTGAGCTTTCCACCAGCTCGAAGCCTTCCAGATAGGCCGCTACGGACAGATCGTAAGCTTGTTCGTGGTCGCCATTACGGAACGCGGCGAGGCTCTTGTCCAACGTCGTCGCGGTGTAGTCGAGCAACTGCGCCGGGCCACGCTTGACCTGCGGCGGCTGCGCCCGCTGGGCGCGGAAAGTGGCGGCAGCGGCCGGGCCGTCGGCGGCCAACACTTCGTTGGGGGTTTGGCGAGCCAGATCGGCGAGGTTGAACGGCTGCTCAGTTTTTGCCGTCGCCGGGTCAGCGGTGAAGCCGGCGATGTACGTGGCCAGGTCCCAGCGCTGACGGTCGTCCAACTGGTCGGCGAAGGACGGCATATCGGTGCCTTCGACGCCCAGGCCCAGGGTGTTGTAGATCGCGTAGAGGCTCAGGCGATCCAGGCGCGCGGTATCGCGCAGGTTAGCGGGCGGCGGCGTGAGGCCCACGCCCGCCGGGCCATCGCCGGCGCGGCCGTGCCGTGGCATACCGAGCAATGCTGGGCATAGAGCGGTGCGCCGCGTGTCGGGTCCGGCGTGATAGCCGGGGCCTGGCTGACTTCATACGCCACAGCCAGCTTGGCGCCCAGCTGACGGGCCTGACGAGCGACAGTCGCACCGTCCTCGTGCGCTTTGACGGCTGACAGTAATTCATCAACGCCCTTGACCAACCCGGCGCGCTCAGGCCTTTGCGGCAAGTCCGCCACCAGCCCCTGCAACACCCCGAGAAACTCCACCTGCTCGCGGTATTCCGAATCATCCACCACCTTGCCCGCCTCCACCGTCGGCGGGTAGTCAGCGCCAATGTAGTCCAGTAAATGCAAGGCTTGTGGCGCGCCTTCGGCAGTCGCGGCCAACAGGTTGAAGCTGCACGACATCAACGCCGGCAACAACAGCCAGGCGAGAAAACGGAAGGGGGCAGTCATGAATGAATCTCAAAGGGAAATACGAAGTAACACATTGTTAGGGCTTCAGGGGTTTGACTCAAGCCGTAAGTGATCTGGCGTGGTTAAGGACGAGGACTTTAAAGCGAAGTAGTGGCATTTTCGTGGATTGAATCACGGCAAAAAGCCATTGTTTTGCCAGTAACGGCGCCTATAATGCCGCCCCTGTTAGTGCGAAAGGGAATTTCATTCCTCGTTTTTATGAGGAATTACCACACCGGTTGACTACTTTCAGGGAAGAAGTTGCATGGCACTTCGCGCCTTACCTCCGCTCGCGCTCGTGGCGGTCACCTTGCTCTCCGGCTGTTCGATGTTCCGTAGCTACGACTCCGAGCTGCAAGCCACCAACCAGCAACTGGCCATTGGCAATGTCGACGGCGCCTTGACCCTGCTGGAAAAGAACAACACTGGCGACGACAAGGACCTGCTGTATTACTTCGAGAAAGGCGAGTTACTGCGAGCCAAGGGTGACCTGACCGGCAGCCAGACCGCCTGGCGCAGCGCCGACCTGCAAGTCTACAAGTGGGAGGAATCGGTCAAGTTCGACAGCGCACGGTACCTTTCCCAGTTCGGCAGCTTCCTGGCCAACGACAAAGTGCGTCGCTACGAAGGCTATGACTACGAAAAAGTCATGCTGACCACCCAGATGGCCCTGAACCTGCTGGCCCTGAATGACTTCGACGTGCGCGCACCGAGATCAAGAAAACCCACGAACGCGAAGCCGTGATCGCCGACCTGCGCGACAAGGAATACCTCAAGCGCGAGGATGATGCCGAGCGCCAAGGTGTGACCACCCAGATGAAAGACCTGAGCGGTTACCCGGTGGAAGCCCTCGACGCACCGGAAGTGGTTGGCCTGAAAAACAGCTACCAGAGTGCCTTCAGCCATTACCTGGCCGGTTTCGTCTACGAAGCCCTGGGTGAAAAAGACCTGGCCGCACCGGGTTATCGCAAGGCCGCGGAGTTGCGCCCTGACACCCCGTTGCTGGAAATGGCCCTGCTGGATCTCGACAAGTCCAAGCTCGGCGCCGATGAAACCGACGTGCTGATCGTGGTTCAGAGCGGCCTGGCGCCAGCCCGCGATTCGATCCGCCTGCCGCTGCCAATCCCGATCAACGGCAACCTGGTGATCACCCCGCTGTCTTTCCCGGTGATCAAGGCCGACAGCTCCACCGCCACCTTCGCCCAGATTGGCGTCGACGGCCAGCAACAGAACCTGACTGCCCTCAATAGCACCACAGCCATGTCGCGCCGAGCCCTGCGCGATGACATGCCCGGCATCATCCTGCGCACCACCGTGCGTGCGGTCACCCGTGGCGTGGCACAAAACAACCTGAACAAGACCAACCCCATGGCGGGCCTGGTGCTGGGCATCGCCTCGGCCGTGACCGAAGGCGCCGACACCCGCACCTGGCGCACCCTGCCGGACATGACCCAAGTCACCCGCCTGCGCCTCAAGCACGGCGAGCATCAGGTCAGCCTGCCCAATGCCCTGGGCGGCACACGAGTGACGGTCAAGGCCGACCAGCGCTACCAGGTCATCACCCTGCGCGTGGTCGGCAACCAGGTGTTTGCCGGCGGTCTCGCGGCGCGTGTGGTACCGAGCACGCCGCCCCAGGCCATCGCCACCCTCAAACAACCTTAAGGAGCACGCTATGCGTCATTTCGTCCTCGGCGCCCTGGCGCTGGTCCTGCTTGCCGGCTGCGCCACCCCGCCGCCGCCGGAACCCGGCAGCGCCGCGAGCAAAATCGTGGTGATGGGCAAGTTCAAGGGCATCGCCGTCGGTGCCATTCGCGTGGCCCGCGAGAACGGCTTTCTCACCGCCAAGGTGCAGTTGAGCAATATCACCAGCAGTAACCAGACCCTGTATTACCGCTTCGCCTGGCTGGGTGCCGACGGTTTCCCGGTGGGCGATGAAGACACCTGGAAAGTGCTGAATCTGTACGCCAATCAGGCCACCTTCCTGCCGGCCATCGCCAATCTGCCCCAGGCAGCGGACTTGCGCCTCGAAGTCAAAACCCCTTGAGCCGTCCACCCTTCTTGAGAGATTTCTCCATGTTTGCACGCGTTTCGATGCTCGCCGTGGTGGCCGTCCTGGCCAGCGGTTGTTCCAACACTTCGCCCGTGCTGGGCAGCAAGAACATCAACTACGGCGACACCAAGGCCGTGGAAACGGTCACCAACGAGTTCGGCTCCACCGACCTGCAGATGATCGCCGAAAGCATGACCCGCTCCCTGGCCCAGTCCGGCATCCTGCAAGGCCGCCCGGTGGTGCAGGTGTATGACGTGAAGAACAAGACCAGCGAGTACATCGACACCCGCGAGATCACCACGTCAATCAAGACCCAGTTGATGAAGACCGGCACCGCACGCTTCGCCAGCGACAACACCGACATGCAAAGCCAGGTCGACCAGCTGAAATTGCAGAACCAGAGCGGCTTGTACAAGAAGTCCACCGTGAGCAAGACCGGCAACATGGTCGCGGCCAAGTACCGCCTGGAAGGCTCCATCAGTTCCATCGTCAAGCGCAGCGCGGACTACAAAGACGTGTTCTACAAGTTCAGCCTGCAACTGATCGACGTCGAGAGCGGCCTGGCCGAATGGATGGACGAAAAAGAAATCCGCAAGACAACGGAGCGCTAAGCAATGCGTGCATGGATCGGTTTGATCAGCCTGCTGTGCGCCTTTGGCGCGTCGGCCGCGCCGAAGATCGCGGTGACCGACCTGGCCTACGAGGCGCGGGTTGAGGAATACATCCACCAGGTCTCGGCCAGTAACAATTTTCAAGCCAGCAGCTACCAGGCCAGCGGCGCGACGAGCTACAGCGAGTACGAAAGCCGCAACAGCTACATCGAGCAGACCGAGCTGCGTAAATTCAGTGGCGATATCAAGGGTGAGATCCTCAAGTCCCGCCAGTTCCAGCTGGTCCAGGGCACGCCTTACACCGCCGATGCCAAGGGCGACGTCTATGACGTGATCAAGCGCATCAAGGCCGGCCACTTCAAGGGCGCGGACTACGTGCTGTTCGGCACGCTGTCAGACATCGACTTCACCCAGGACCTCAACGCCCTGGACCACACCAACAGCTACTCGGCGGTGCTGGGCCTGACGCTGGTGGCGGATTTCAGCCTGATCAACACGCGCACCTTTGAAATCACCTCGGCATTTACCGCCATGGGCGAAGGCCAGGACACCAAACTGGTGAACAACCGCGACGTGCGCGTCAGCCTGAACCGGCCGCGGGTGGTGAAGGAAGTGTCGAAGGCATTGGGTGAGGATGTAGCGCGGCAGTTGGCAGAGCAATTGGGCGGCGGCAGTCAAGCGCCTGGCCAGCCGGTATTGCGCAACAACCTACCAAGGGATGAAGCGCCGAAAATCCTGCGCTGAGCCTAAGCTTTACAGCCAACCACAAAATCAATGTGGGAGGG
>NZ_JADDUM010000051.1 GCF_015163715.1 Pseudomonas cyclaminis | reverse complement strand
GGAGCGAGCAAGCCCGCTCCCACAAGGGTTCTTCAGCGGCCCTTGATGACCAGGTCCGCCGGGGTCTCCCCCACTGCCTGCCAGTTCGGCCGATACATCGACTCCACCTGGGGCGGCGGCACACGGTAGGTGCCCGGCGTCACTGCACGCGCCAGGTACAGCAGGTGCGTCGTGCCATCGCCGTCCAGGTTGATCGCCGCCACATAGCGGTCATCGCGGAACTCCTGATGCTTGAGCGCCGCGTTCTGCATCGACTCGCGCCACTCCTTCACTTGGCTGCTGGCGTTTTCCAGGCTGGCGGCACTTTGCGCCAGGTTCTGGTTTTCCAGCTCCAGGCCAGCGGGCAGGAGGTCGACCACCAACGCATCCGGTACGCGCTGCCTGGCGCTCACCGCCAGGTGCACCAGCACCAGGTCGCCGCTGTTGAGGTTGCGCAGGTTCAGCGGCTGGCCGTTCATACCCAGGTATTCACGGCGGATGCTCAGGTTGTCGCCACCCGGTGCCGGGGGCACTTGCGGGTAACCCGAGATCGTCAGTTGCTGATACACCGGGGTGTCGCCCTGATTGGTCAGGCTCAGATCGCCTGACAGCAGCTTGCCTTCCAGGTCCAGCGTCGACTGTTGGTTGTTCAGCTCACGCTCACCGCCGCTGCCGTTGAGCAGGACCTTCCAGGCCGCCTCGGGTTGGGCGAACCCCAGGCGCCCGGCCAGGAACAGCGAATTGCGCTCCTGGGTCGACAGGTACGGGCTGGCCGCCAATTGGTCCGACAGGGTAAACAAACGCTCTTCGCGCTTGCCCTTGGCCAAGTCATTCTCTTCCAGCAACGCCAGGATCATCGCCTGGTCCCGCAGCGGGCTGCCGTAGTCGGCCAGCCAATCCTTGGCACTGCGCTGCGTCGCCAGGCCGGCTTGCAACGCCTGGTCCGCACGCGGCTGGTCGCCCATCTTTTGCAAGGCGATGGCCAACTGCACCAGTGGCAAGCCGGAACGCGCATCGCTGCGTCGCTCGAAAATGCTGCGCAGCGCCCCCAGTGGCGCCTGCTGACTGCGCGCCAGCACCATGCCGGCGTAGGCTTGCACGGCAAAGCGCGTGTGTTCGGCGTTGTCGCTGTAGTCGACTTCGATCAGGTTGCGCTCCTGCACATACCGCAGCAGGCGCTCGCTGGCCTTCTTCAGGGCCTCGGGCGGCACGGCGAAACCCTGGTCACGGGCGCGCAACAGGAAGTCGGTGACGTAGGCCGTCAGCCAATATTCTTCTTCGCCGTCGGCGCCCCACAAACCAAAGCTGCCGTTGTAGCGCTGCATGCCCAGCAGGCGTTCGATGCCCAACTCGATCTTGCGCTTACGCTCGGCATCCGGCTCGCCCTTGATGCTCAGGCGCTTGAGCAACGCATCGTCGGCATACAGGGATGGATAGAGGCCACTGGCGGTCTGCTCCAGGCACCCATAGGGGTAGGCCTTGAGCGCGCTGATTTGCGCACCGAGGTTCAGGGGCGGACGGCTCGACAGGCTCAACAGCGCCTGGCGCCCATAGGCATCGAATTGATCCATTGCGCCCACGGGAAGTGCCCATGGCTGATCCTTGATCACGGCGCGGTAATGCTTGAGCAGCGCCGGGTACGCCGGACGCACGCCCAAGGTCCATTCACGGCTGAACGGCGGCAGGTTTTCACCCGGCAGATCCAGCCCGTTGACCGTCACCCTCACCTTGCCCTGGCCCAACCCGCCCCAGGCTTTCACCGGGATACGCAGGGTGGTGCGCTGGCCTTGTTTGAGTTCAACGGTTTGCGTGGCGGTGTTGACCAATTCCAACTGTCCCTCGGCGGTCAACTGCACATCGAGTTTCTGCGCCTTGCCCGACAGGTTGGACAGGTCCAGGGCCAGCGTCGTCTGGTCACCCCCGGCGAGGAAGCGCGGCGCCGACAGCTCGGCGATCAGCGGCGCGGCAATCACCGTCCTGGCTTCGGCCATGCCATAGCGGTCATCGCTCCAGGCCTGGGCCATCAGGCGCAGTTCGCCATTGAAGTCGGGAATATTGACGCTGACTTCGCCTTCGCCCTTGTCGTTCAAGGTCACCGGCGCGCTTTGCAGGGCGACGATGGTCACGCTGGTGTCCGGGCGCTTGCCGCCCTTGGCCAATGCCGCGTCGCCACCGAAGGCCAGGCTGGCCAGGCGGCCTTGCCCGGCTTCGATCAACTGGCCGTAGATGTCGAACTGGTCCACGCCATAGGCCTTGCGGCCGAACAGGCTGGAGTACGGGTCGGGCGTCGGGTATTCGGTGATGTTGAGGATGCCCACGTCCACCGCAGCCACCAGTACATGCACCTGTTTGGGCACGCTGCCATCGGCGTTTTTGGCGGCGATCTTCACCGTCAGCGGTTGTTTGGGGCGCATTTTTTCCGGCGCGGTGAGCGTCACGCCCAGTTTGCGCTGGGTGCGATCCAGCGGCAGGTGCAGCAAGCCCACGGCGCGTTTGGGGGTGATATTGGCTTTGCGTTCGCCAGGGCGAATCACCAGGGCACTCACATACAGGTCATGGCGCGACCATTCAGGGTCGAGTTTTACGGCGAAACTTTTGCCCTCGGCCGGCACGTCGATTTCCTGCCACCACAACGGCCCTTCAGCGGATTCCACCAGCAGGTAGCCTTTACCGGCAGCGGGCGGCGTCACGGTGACAGTGGCGGTATCGCCGTCGCCATACGCCGGTTTATCCAGCGCCAGCTTGACCTGGTCGGGCCGCACGGCGCCGCCTTCGGTGTTGTCCTGTGCCTGGTAACCGGCCCAGAAACGCAGGCTGCTGACCAAACCGGTCTGCGGGTCTTCAACCTCGACACGGTACGGGCCCCACTCCACCTGGAAGCTGACCTTGGCGGTGTCGCCGGCCTTGATGTTCAGCGTCTGCTCATCAAGGTTGAGGAATTTCTCGTTGTAGTGGTAACTCCAGCCGTCGTTGTCGGAGTAGTTCCAGTAATAGTCGCGGCGCTCGCGCACCAGGCGCACCTTGAGGTTTTGCGCGGCGAGTTTCTGCCCGTCCTGGTTGGCCAGCAGCACTTCGAATTCCGCCGGGCCATCGCCGTTGGTTTCGGTGCCGTCAAACAGCCCGCGCAGGCCCGGCAATTGCTCGGCCGGCCAGATCGGTTGCACCAGGCGACGGGTGATCGGCCGTCCACCGGACTCTTGCAGGCTGGCCTGCACGATCAGTTGCAGCGGTGATTTGGCCTCGGCCCATTTGCTTTCCAGGGTCAGTTTTTCCTGGCCCTTGGCGTCGAGCACGCTTTCGTCCAGTTCGAAATCCTGGCTCAACTCCTCTTCAGTGACCGAGCCGAACTGATAACCGGGGAGCGACTTGACCGCCTCGCGCAGCGGCCGCACATACACCTGCCCACTGACGCGATTGCCGGAAGCCGGTGCGCCGTACAGGTAACGGCCGTTGACCTGGATAACCGGGTTGTCAGCCGGGCTCAGCGCCGTGTCGCTGCCCTTGAGTTCCAACGCCAGGCGCTCGGGCAGGAAGTCTTCGACGAGGAATTCATACAGCTGCGGTTTGCCGTCGCCCAGGTCGAACACCAGCTGCCAACGCCCGGTCGGCGCTTCGCCGGCCAGTTGCAGTTGGTATTGATAGAGGCCGGAGGCGTCGGCATCCCAGACAAATTTGCGGCTGACCTGTTCATCCGGGCGACGCACCTCGACACTTACCGGCTGCGGCTTGACGGCATTGCCGTCCTTGTCGCGCAACAGGGCGTTGAGCAGCACGGTTTCGCCGGGGCGATACAGGTCGCGTGGGCCGAATACAAAGAACTGCAACGGGTGCGAGGGTTGGCCGCCGATGTCGAATTCCGCCAGGTCCAGCGCGGCGCTGTCGAGGCGCAGCAGGCTGGTCTGTTCACCCTGTTTGGCCAGCAGCACCTGGGCTTTTTTCGGCAACGGCAACTCGGCGTGGCCGCCCTTCTCGGTCTTGCCTTGGCCCAGCACGCGGCCATCGGCGTCGAGCACTTCCAGGTCTACGCCATCCAGCGCCTTGCCGCCTTCCAGCGCCTGGGTAAACACATCCAGGCGATTGGCATAGCGGTGCACCGACAGGCCGATATCACTCAGGGTAAACAGCGTGGCCGGTTGCGAATAGTTGTAGGTGCCCGAGGCGCGCATCACCGCCAGGTACACGCCCGGCTGCTGCAATTGCTTGAGGCCGGCAATCGGCAGCAGCAGGGTTTCACGGGTATTGCGCGCCGGATTGAGATCAAAACGGCCGCCGTAGACCAGATCGGCCAGCGGCAGCAGTTCACGGGATTCATAGCTTTGCAGGCTGGTATTGCGCCCCCACTGCGCCAGGAACGACGGCAGGGATTCAGGCTTGATGCGGAAGAATTCGACGTCGATCTTGTCAACGTTCAGCGCGATCACCGGCAGGCCCTCGGCGAGGCGCGTCGGCAGCAAGGTGCCACGGCTGGCGAAGCCGACGGTGGCTTGCAGGTCACGGGTTTCCAGGCGGGCGATGTACTCGGCGGCGAGCGTGTTGTCGTTGACCGCCTTCACCCCGGCGTCGACTGTCAGCACCAGTTTGCGCTGGGGTTCCAGGTGGCGCAGGCGCAGCTCCATCAGGTTATCCGAGAGTTCCCAGGCGCCATCGACCTTGCCGGACTTGCTGTCTACCAGGTGGAGTCTGTCGGCGAACTTCTGGTCGGGGTTCAGGGGAATGGAGAAACTCACCGACAAGGTGCTGGCCCCATCCAGCTGCACTTCGGACACATCCACCACGCTCAACTCACGTCCGGCGTAGCGCTGCTTCAGCGCTGGCACATCCACCGCCGCCTTGGCCGGTATCGGCGCTGCCGCCACTGTCGGTGCGGGCGGTGCAGCCGGTTTATCGGAAGAATCGCAGGCGCTCAGCAGGGCCAGCGCGCAGGCCAGGAACAATCCTTTGTTAAGCATGGGGCACTCGTAGTGAGAGGGGACCGAGGGGTGAACTATATATCAGTGCCGGCGAAGCCGATGTGGCGCTGGTCACATTGACCGACGGAGGGTGGTTTGGTTCTGGATGAGGTTGAAGCCAAGCCAAATCCCACAGCCTATGAAGAATAAAATGTGGGAGGGGGCAAGCCCCCTCCCACATTGGTCCTGCGGTGCGACGGAGGGCCAGTTACAATGCCGCTCCCCAGAGGAGCCTGCATGTCCACCTTACTGACCGACTGGCGCCACCGCCCTACCCACCGCCGCGTCTGGGCCCTGGCCGCGCCGATGATCCTGTCGAATATCTCCGTGCCGCTGGTAGCACTGGTCGACAGCATGGTCATCGGCCACCTCCCACACGCCCACCAACTGGGCGCGGTGGCCGTCGGTGCCAGCCTGTATACCTTCCTCGCCTGGGCCATGGGTTTCCTGCGCATGGGTTCCACCGGTTTCGCCGCCCAAGCCGCTGGCCGCAACGATGGTGCCGCACTGCGACAAATCCTGCTGCAAGGTCTGTTGCTGGCGTTGGGGCTGGCGATAGTGCTGGGAACCGTCGGCATTCCGCTGAGCCATCTGGCCCTTGAGTGGATGCAGCCCTCCCCCGAGCTGAACCAACTGACCCGCGACTTCTTCCACATCCGACTGTTCGGCCTCCCTGCCGCCCTGGCCACTTACGCGCTGGTCGGCTGGTTACTCGGCACGCAGAACGCCCGTGCGCCGCTCGCGATTCTGCTGACCACCAACCTGGTGAATATCGCGCTCAACCTGTGGTTCGTACTCGGATTGGATTGGGGTGTAGTCGGCTCGGCGAGAGCCTCCGTAATCGCCGAATGGACAGGCGCCCTGCTTGGCCTGGCCCTGACGCAAAAAGCCCTGCGCGCCTACCCCGGCCATATCGCCTGGGCCGCGCTGAAAGTGTGGCAAAGCTGGCGCCCATTGCTGGCCGTGAACCGCGACATTTTTATCCGCAGCCTCGCCTTGCAGTCGGTGTTTTTCATGATCACGGTGCAAGCGCACGCCTGGGCGATGCCACCGTGGCCGCCAATGCCCTGCTGCTTAACGGCCTGCTGCTCACCGCTCATGCCTTGGACGGCCTGGCCCACGCAGTGGAAGCCCTTTGCGGTCACGCCATCGGTGCCCGCGATCGCCAGTCCCTGCGCCGTTCATTGGTGGTCGCAGGTGGCTGGTCACTGATTGCCAGCGTCGGCTTTGCGCTGCTGTTCACCTTCGCCGGGCACCTGTTTATCGCCATGCAGACCGACATCCCCAGCGTGCGCGACACTGCTGATATCTACCTGCCCTACCTGGCCCTGCTGCCCTTGATTGCGGTGTGGAGCTATTTGCTGGACGGCCTGTTTATCGGCGCCACCCGCGCGCGGGAGATGCGCAATGGAATGCTGCTGACGGTGCTGATCACATTGCCGTTTGCCTGGCTGTTGCAGGGCTACGCCAACCACGGGCTGTGGATCACCTTCCTGCTGTTCATGGCGTTGCGCAGCTTTACGCTGTGGGCGATCGCCTGGCGGTTGAGCAGCCGCAATCAATGGCTCGCACCTGCGACCTGTTAGATCTCACAGGTTACAAGTGCCCGTCCCCGGCGTTAAATAACAGGTGGGCCCTGAAGACAAGTCATTCCAGATGCCCTTATCTTTTTTTGAACCTCGGACGCCTGCACATGAGCATTCAAAGCCACTTCTGCCTCGCCGCCTTGATGACCGGCGCGTTCATCTCGACGGCCATTGCTGACAGCCTCAACGTGCCGGACGGGCAAGTCGAGATTCCCCCGACACAAGCGCCGTCCGTTACCCCAGACCCAGCCTTGTTAACGATGATAGAGGTTTGGAATAACAGCGACTTCCAGGTCTACGCAATACAACAAGGCAAGAAAACCCTCCTGGAGCCCAAGGGCCGTACGCGCCTGGACAATCGCTACAGCGTGACCGTCTCCCCCGTGTCCCCAAATAGCGGGTTTAAATTTGCGTCACTGGTGGGCACCAACACCAAGTGCAATACCCAGTATTGCCTGATTGTCCAAGGCGCCGAACAACCGTAAATAACGTGGGCGCCCTGCCCGGCAAGGCTTTGCGCGCCTCCGCTGGGCATATCGCCGGGCGGATCAAACGACCGAATCAATGGTTCGATAGCGGCGCTGAGTGCCCCACCTGTTAGTTCTGACAGGTTACAAACTGGCAATCCAAGCATTGAATGGACATGACACTACCCTTTCATTTATGCATGGAGAGTTGGATATGAACATCACAAAAAACCTTTGGATTGCCGCGGCTTGCACGCTGGCCATGCTCGCCGGATGCACCAGTGGTCAAGGCCCGAGCAACATCGCAGGCGTGCAGCGGATCGCAAACAAGACGGCGTTCGCTCTAATCGTTATGCAAGGCACTCAGCCACACCCGCTCGCCTCAGGAGCATCGCTTGATCTGCAAATAAACAGTTGGGATATCACCATAGCGCGTCCGAACAGCGTAGGAACCATTGACCAACTGGGTCTGAAATACAACCAGGGAACCTGCCCGGTGGCGCACTGCGTTGACGTCTACTGACCAAGCCCATGCCGGCCCAGGCTATCGGCCGGAGGTGGACTCGATAAACCCCGTCACCCTATCCAGCACTGGCGCCAACCAGCGCAAAGGCTTGGCGATAGACGCCACCAATGTCGCATGGCCGGTTCGGGTGAAATACAACACCTCAACCTGCGCACCCGCTTCCCGCAGTTTTTTCGCTAACCCTCCCGTGTTGCGGGTGGGGTTCACGAGCGTGTCATCGGTCGAGGCAATCAACAGGCTTGGCGGCGCGTCACGGCTGACGTGGTTGATCGGCTGCGATTCCGGCGGTGAGTCCGGAAAGAAGAACACCGGCTTCACGTCTGGGTTTTCAATCGGCAAGAAGTCATAAGGCCCGGCCAGGCCGATCCAGCCTTTGAAGATCGAGGGTGCCAAGCCCACTGCATTGAGCCAACGCCCATCCAACGCCAGCATCGAGGCGTTATAAGCGCCGGAGCTATGGCCCATCACGTAAAGCTGCTTGGGATCGGCGCCGTATTCAGCGCCATGGTGATAAGTCCAGGCCACCGCTTTGGCGCCGTCCTGGAGAAAGGCGGGGTAACGCACTTGCGGGTAGAGCCGGTAGTCTGCGATCACCACCACCATGCCCCGTGAAGCCAGGGCTTCGCCGACGAAAGCGTAGTCGTCCTTGCTGCCGTTGTTCCAGCTGCCGCCGTAGAAAAACACCACCACGGGGGCGTTTGAAATGGCAGGAAGCGGGCGGTAGATATCAAGCTTCTGGCGGGGATCGTCGCCGTAGGCGATGGCGGAAGTCTTGGTGAAGGTGTCGCCGGGTGTCAGTGCATTGAGCACTTTGATCGGCGAGCAGGCCGCCATCAAAGCAGCCATTGCCAGGGTGAACACTTGCAGCCATTTGCGCGACATCGTTCAGCCCCCACACAACCTCAGCAATGGCAGCGTTCCAACTGTGGGAGGGGGCATCGCACCGCACCTCCCACAGTTGGATTTGTGTCAGCTCAGCTTACGAGGACAGGTACGAGGAGCGCGTCAGCCCCAGGCGCAAGGCGTCCAGGAACTGGGTGCGTTCCGACGCCGAGATCTTCGCGCTCGCACACTTGTCGCGGTAGTGCGTCATCAACTCCTCCGGCGACAGGTGCACGTAGCGCAGCATGTCTTCGATGGTGTCGTGGGTCTCGATCCCGGCGCTGTACACCGAACCGTCTTCACGCTGGTAGATGTTCACCGAGTCGGTGTCGCCGAACAGGTTGTGCATGTCACCGAGGATTTCCTGGTAAGCCCCCACCAGGAAGATGCCCAGCAGGTAATCTTCACCTTCGTTCAGGGCGTGTACCGGCAGGCTGGTCTCGATGCTCTGCTCGTCGACGTATTGCTTGATCTTGCCGTCGGAGTCGCAGGTCAGGTCTTGCAGCACGGCGCGGCGCAGCGGCTCTTCGTCGAGGCGGTGCAGCGGCAGGATCGGCAAAACCTGGCCGATGGCCCAGGTGTCCGGCAGGCTCTGGAACACCGAGAAGTTGCAGATGTACTTGTCGGCCAGCTTGTCGTTGAGTTCGTCCAGCACTTGGCGGTGCGAGCGCTGGCGGGCTTTCAACGAGTTGTGCAGGCGGCGGCACACGGCGAAGTAGCACTGTTCGGCCAGGGCTTTTTCGGCCAGGGTCAGCTTGCCATCGGCGTACTGGGTGGCCACGTCGCTCATGTAGTGAGTTGCGCGCCAGTAGGTTTCGGTGACCATCTCGATGTCGGTCGGGCCCAGCAGGTCCACCAGCCACTGCACGGTTTCCGGCAGGCTTTCCTTGTTTTCGATGGTCGGGATTTCGTCGTTGTGTTTCTCGACGTCAGTGACTTGCACCACCAGCATGGCGTGGTGGGCGGTCAGGGAACGGCCGCTTTCGGAGAAGATATTCGGGTGCGGCAGGCTCTGCGCGTCGCAGAATTCCTTGAGCATGCCCACGACCACACCGGCGTAGTCGTCCATGTCGTAGTTGATGGAACTGGCGTTACGCGAGTGCGTACCGTCGTAGTCCACGCCCAGGCCACCGCCGACGTCGATGTGATCCACCGGCAGGCCGAGGTTGCGCAGTTCGCCGTAGTAACGAATGGCTTCCTTGAACCCGTGCTGGTAATCGGCCAGGTTGGCGATCTGCGAACCCATGTGGAAGTGCAGCAACCGGATGCCCTGGTCCAGGCCTGCGGCGCGGAAGCGCTCGACCACGGACAACAGTTGCGCCGCCGACAAACCGAACTTGGACTTCTCGCCACCGGTGTCCGCCCACTTGCTCGACGCCAGGGACGACAACCGTACACGCAGGCCGACCTGTGGCTTGACCTTGAGGCTGGCAGCCTCTTCGATCACCAGGCCGACTTCGGATTCTTTCTCGATCACGATAAACACGTTGTGGCCGAGCTTCTGGCCCATCAGCGCGAGGCGGATGAACTCACGGTCTTTGTAACCGTTGCAGACGATGGTGCCGCCCTTCGGCGCCAGGGCCAGCACGGCCAGCAGCTCAGGCTTGGAGCCCGCTTCGAGGCCGATGGAGACGTTCTGGGTGGCGATGATGTTCTCGATCACCGCTTCCTGCTGGTTCACCTTGATCGGGTACAGCGCGGTGTACTTGCTCTGGTACTCCAGGCGCTCGATATTGGCGTCAAAGGCGCCGGTCAGCTGGCGTACACGGTCTTGCAGAATGTCAGGGAAGCGCACCAGCAACGGCAACGACAGGCCGCTTTTGCGCAACTGGTCGACTTGTTCGTAAAGGTCGACAGGCGTGCTGTTCGGGCCGTTCGGACGGACTTCAACGCGACCGGCGTCATTGATCGCGAAATACCCGGCCCCCCAATGGCGGATCCCGTAAACACTGCGGCTGTCCGCAACTGTCCATTGGCTGCCATCGTCTTTGCGTGTGCGTCGTACGGACATTGAAGTCCCCTATAAATGAAGGCGAAGGCGCCACCTCTCACGGAGGCTGGCGCAGTCTAAAGAATGAAAATGACGATTTGCCTGTAAGAAAGGTAGACCCCACTCGCAGGACAGAGTTTAGACACAGGTTGGGAAGAGGCTGTCAGCCGCCGGACTTCTTGGCCTTGTAACCGAGCTTGATCAGCTCGGCCAACAGCAGTTCGACGTGATCGCCCTGGATCTCGATGACACCGTCTTTCAAAGCGCCACCGGTGCCACAACGCTTTTTCAGCGCGGTGGCCAGTTCCTTGAGCGCATCTTCAGCCAGGGGCACGCCGGTGATAGTCGTCACCGTCTTGCCGCCACGGCCCTTGCTCTCGCGTCGCACGCGGGCAATACCGTCGCCTTCAGGAATCAGGGTGTGTTTGCAGGTACACGAATCCACGGGCTGACGACAGTCCGGGCAGTGTCGACCTGCGTCGGTGGAAAATACCAGGCCACCAAGGGCGGCGAAGGATGCGGCTTTTTTGGCCACCGGCAATCCTCTTGGGAGGATGAAGACTGATCGGCGCGCTCATGCACGACCGACCGCGAAGCCCCACTCAGGCAGGGGCAGCGCTACCGAACCGCCAAGGCGGCTCGGGTGAAAAGTCGCGCAGTGTAACGGCAAAAAGCCAACTTGCTAAGGGCCAAATGGCGCCAATTTATGCAACTTTAGCGACGTGAGGCCAGATAGCGGCGCAAGCCCTCCTGGGCGTCCGGGCAGTAGGGCTTTTGTTTGGCCTCCTGCAGGACAATCCCGATGGGCAAAAAGCGCGCTTCCATGACTTCTTCGGGCTGCAGACGCAGGGGGCCATCCCACACGGCGGAATAGGATCTGCACCAGAGCCGGTTGTTACCATCCTCGAAGTAGAAATGGTCATGCTCGACCAGTTCCACCCCGCCCACGCCTAGTTCTTCCTCCAGCTCACGCGCTGCGGATTCGGCATAACTCTCCCCGGCCGCCACCATGCCGCCCGCCGCCGTGTCCCAGAACCCCGGGTACATGGCTTTGCTCAACGTGCGCCGGTGCACACACAGCTCACCGGCGCAGTTGAACAGGAAGATAAAGGTGCAGCGGCCGATCAGGCCGCGCTGGCGAAGGTCGGACCTGACGAGGCTGCCGAGCAGATTGTCCTGCTCGTCGACCCAACAGATCAGTTCTGCATCGGAAGCCGCACGGTGCGCGGCCTCCTGTTGAGTGGCGTCCATCATCAACCCTGGTTAAGCAACTGACGCAAATCGATCACCGCTGCGTTGGCCCGCGAGATGTAGTTGGCCATCACCAGCGAGTGGTTTGCCAGTACGCCAAAGCCGCTGCCGTTGAGGATCATCGGGCTCCACACAGGCTCTTGCGAGGCTTCCAGCTCACGGATGATCTGACGCACGCTGACCGTGGCGTTTTTCTTGGCCAGTACGTCGGCGAAGTCGACTTCGATGGCGCGCAGCAGATGGGACAGCGCCCACGCCTGGCCACGGGCTTCGTAGAACACGTTGTCGATCTGCATCCATGGGGTTTCCACCACTTCTTCATCGACCTGCGGCACTTCACCCGGCGCCAGGGCCTCGGTTTTCAGTGCCGTGTTCAATTTGACCCGGCCTACACTGGCCGACAGGCGTTGCGACAGTGAACCCAGGCGGGTAGCGACATCGCCCAGCCAGTTGTTCAGGTTGTCGGCACGCGCATAAAACAGCGCGCCGCGCTGGTTGGGGTCGGACAAGCGTGCTTCGTAGCGGCTCAAGGAGTTGATGCCTTCCTGGTACTCCGACTCGCTCGATGGCAGCACCCAGCTCTTGTTGTCGAAGTTGAAACGCGGCTCGGCCTTGGCCAAGTCGGCGTCTTCGGCCGATTGCGACTGGGACCGGGCGAAGTCTTTACGCAAGGCACGGGTCAGGTCGCGCACCTGCACCAGCACGCCGTATTCCCAGCTCGGCATGTTGTCCATCCACAAGCCAGGAGGGAAACGGTCGTTGGAAATGTAGCCACCGGGTTTATTCAGCAACGTGCCGACCACGGTCTTGAGGGTTTCAACGGTGGTGTAGCCCACCACCATCTGCTTGCCTTCTTTCTCGGCAGCAATTTGCGCGTTCTGCTGGACCGGGAACAGCGCCGGCTCTTCGCTCCAGTACCAACCCAGGGCACCGGTGACCAACAGGTACAGGCCAAGCACGCTGAGCAGCGCCCGGCTCATCAGCAGGGTACGAAAATAGCTGCGGTTGGCCGACTTGGGCTCAGGGGCGGGGCCTTTGGCACTGCCTGCACGGTTTTTCCAGTCCAGCATGGCGATATCCTTTCAATCACTTGAGTTCATGCACTTCAATTGACGGCGTGCGTTCAAACACTCCGACCACAACCCTACCCCATCGTGCCCGCCGGTGCGGGGGTTTTCACCAAACTGGCGCAGGAGTGGCGCTGGACTATAAAGGATGGACGCTTTTTACGCTGCGCGACCGTCAGGTCATTAACTGAATCGCGCAGACGTACAGTTAATTGACATATGACACTCATCCCATTGAAAAGAGGTGCTAGCATAGAGCCATCAGTTCGACCTCAGCATGCACCCTTACTAGTAGTCAGGATATGACCGAGCCAGAAGACCCCAGCCGTGAGCGTCTCAAGCAGCACTTTGCCCAGCGGGTAATTCATCAGGCACGTCAAATTCTTGAGATCTGGCAGCGCCTGCAACGCAGCGAATGGTCAGGCGCCGACCTCTCCGAGCTCAGCGAGGCCAATCTGCGCCTGCTGCGCTTTGCCGAGCGTTTCGAACAGCCCGAACACGGCCAGTTGGCGCGCCACATCGGTGAATCGCTCAAAGCGGTGGATGAAAACCGTGGCCGCCTCAGCAGCCAGTTGATCACCGAGCTCAACCGCTTGATGCAGCGCCTGTCCCGCACCGGCCTGCGTCAAGGCGACCAGCTGGAACAAACCTTCCTGCCGCCGATGCGCAAGCCGATCTACGTGATGCTCGCCGATCACGACCGCGCCGAGCGCCTGGCCAAGCAGCTGGAGTTCTTTGGCCTGAGCGCCCAATCCCTGGACAGCGTCACAGCGTTTCGCGCGTCCATGGCCGAGCGCCTGCCGTCCGCGATCGTGATGGACGTGGACTTCTGCGGCGCAGGCCTGGGCCTCAAACTCGCCGCCGAAGCCCAGGAAGGCCTGGAGCAAAAGCTGCCGCTGTTGTTTTTCAGCCTGCACGAAACCGACACCCCGACCCGACTGGCTGCCGTGCGCGCCGGTGGCCAGGAGTTTCTGACCGGCACACTGGAAGCCTCCAGCCTGCTGGAAAAAATCGAAGTGCTGACCTGCGTCGCGCAGTACGAGCCCTATAAAGTACTGATCATCGACGACTCGCGGGCCCAGGCGCTGCACACCGAACGGCTGCTCAACAGCGCCGGGATCGTCACCCGCACCTTGATCGAACCCATCCAGCCATGGCCGAACTGGCGGACTTCCAGCCCGACCTGATCATCCTCGACATGTACATGCCCGCCTGCACCGGCACCGAACTGGCCAAGGTGATCCGCCATAACGACCGTTATGTGAGCGTGCCGATCATCTACCTGTCGGCCGAGGACGATCTGGACAAGCAATTGGATGCGATGAGCGAAGGCGGTGACGACTTCCTCACCAAGCCCATCAAGCCGCGCCACCTGATCACCACCGTGCGCAACCGCGCGCCCGCGCCCGCCACCTCAAGGCACGGATGGTGCGCGACAGCCTGACCGGGCTGTACAATCACACCCATATCCTGCAATTGCTCGAAGACTGCAGCTTCCGCGCACGCCGCGAGAACAAGCCGTTGAGCTTTGCCATGCTTGATATCGACCACTTCAAGCGGGTCAATGACAGCCACGGCCACCCCATGGGCGACCGTGTGATCAAGAGCCTGGCACTGTTCCTCAAGCAGCGTTTGCGCAAGACCGACTTTATCGGACGCTACGGCGGTGAAGAATTCGCCATCGTGATGCCCGACACCGACCTGGATTCGGCCTGCAAGGTGCTGGATGAAATCCGTGGGCGCTTTGCCGAAATCCATTACCCGGCACAGCCCCAGGATTTGTGGTGCACATTCAGCGCCGGGCTGGTGGAGCTGTGCGACGGCTCCGACAGCCTGATGATGGCGGCCCAGGCAGACGAGGCGCTGTATCGCGCCAAGCATGCCGGGCGCAATCGCGTGCAAGCCGCACGGGCGTCAAAGCAAAGTGCCACCTTTTCACCAGAATCCACTGATTCCGTCATAACGCTGTAACGAAAACGCAATAACTTCAGGCACTTACCTTTTGCTGTCGGTTGAAACCACGCATGCGCCTGAAGCTGCTGACCAATCTCAATACCCTTCTTCTGGTGGCCGTGTGCCTGGCACTTGGGGCGACGCTGTGGTGGTCGCAACGGGCGCTGGAACGGCCATATCTGCTGATGGAGCGCTACCTGGGGTTGTCCCAGACCTTCCAGAACCAGGCGGCGCGCAATATCGACGATTACCTGGCCAGCGGCGACGCCCTCCGCCTGAGCAGCGCCAGCCAAAGCCTGGAAAACCTGCGCCAACAGCTGGATGAACTGCCCGCTGACCTGGCGCAAAACCTGCGCCCCAGCCTGGCTGCCCTGGACGCCTTCAGCAAGACCGACTTGCTGGCCGCCGGCAAGCTGGCCGGCGACCCACAAGCCTTGCTGCTGCAAGCGGAGCGCGAATTGGGCGCCAACCTGGACCAGTTGAGCCAGTACGCCACGGGCGTCAATTCCCCAGACGGTGCGCGCTACCTTCAACCGCTGATGATCGCGTCCCAGCACCTGGGCAAGTTGTCCCTGGCCCGCGACAAGCTGGTGAGCAGCGGGCGTGCGGAACTGGCCGATGATGTTGAGCGCGAAGTCGCCAATATCCGCGCCCAGGCCGAGGTGCTGGGACAACTGCCGTTGCTCGGCGTCAAAGCCAGCACCGAATCCAATACCGATGACTTTTCCGCCCTGATGGGCCTGGAAAACAGCGAAAAAACCGAAGCCCAGGACACCGGCGTCGACCTCAAGCGTGAACTCAACAGCCTGCTGAACCGCTACCCCGCCGAACTCAAGCGCACCCGCGACCAGATCCAGCAACGCACCGAGCTGGCTGCCAGTACCCACCTGAAGATCAACGCCGTGCAACAGGCCATCGCCGGTCTGGAGCCTGTGGTGCGTGCGCAACATGGCCTCATCCAAGGCGAAGTCCGCCTGATGCAAGGGGTGATGATCGGCCTGATCCTGCTGATTGCGCTGCTGATCGACACCCTGCAACGCCGCCTGGCGAGGGTGCTGACCAATCTGGCCCCCGCCTTGTCGATCTGGGCCGAAGGCAACTTCAGCCAACCGATCGCACTGGGCAAGACCAACCGCGAACTGCGCGACATCGAAGCCTCCCTCAATCGATTGCGCGCCTACCTGGTGGACTTGGTGGGCACCATTCGCGGCAATGCCGAAGAAGTGGCCGGCAGCAGCCGCGCCCTCGCCGAGCTGAGCAGCGGCCTGCACGACGGCGCCGAACGCCAGGCCGGGGACACCGCGCAAATCCGCGATTCCCTGGGCGAACTTGAAGCCACCATCCAGCAAGTAGCCGGCGATGCCAGCCAGGCCGCCGGCGCCAGCCGCAGCGCGGGCCAGGCGGTGGAACACGGCCAGCGGGTGATCGGCCTGAGCCTGACCGGCTTGCATGCATTGGTCGGTGAAGTGCAGCAAAACGCACAGATGATCGAGAAGCTTGCTGAAGAGTCCGCCACCATCGGCGGCGTGCTCACGGTGATTCGCTCGATTGCCGACCAGACCAATCTGCTGGCCCTCAACGCCGCCATCGAAGCCGCCCGCGCTGGCGAGGCCGGACGTGGATTTGCCGTGGTCGCCGACGAAGTACGCACCCTGGCCCAACGCACCGCCGGCGCCACCGCCGAGATCCAGGGCTTGATCACCGGCCTGCAAAACGCGGCCCACCAATCAGTGGAAGGCATGCGCGCCCAGGTCGAACACGCCGAAGCCACCGCCCAGCAGGCCCAGGCGGCGGACGGAGCGCTGGATGAAATCGTCGGGGCGATCCAGACCATTTCCGACACGGCTGTGCGGATTGCCGATGTGACCGCGCAGCAGAGTGGCGCGGTGAGTGAGATTCGCGATAACAGCGAGCGGATTCATCAATTGGGTGAAGATAATTTGCTGCGGATCGGGCAAGGGCGTAGCCAGGGAGAGCATCTGCTGGTGCTGGGTGGGCAGCTCAATACCGCAGTCAAAGCCTTCCGGGTATGACCCAATCCCGCGCCCTATGAAGATCAAATGTGGGTGGGGGCTTGCTCCCGATTGCCGAGTGTCAGCCACTGCATGTGTTGGCTGATGCACCGCTATCGGGGCAGCCTCCCACATTTGATCTTCACCATGCCCAAGAATGCACAAAGGCCACCCGAAGGTGGCCTTTGCCTGGTGAAGCGTCAGTTAAGCGCGAGGCTTATTTGACAGCCCAACCGGTCAGCTCGGACAAAGCCTTGCCGATGTCTGCCAGCGAACGCACGGTTTTAACGCCTGCGTCTTCCAGGGCAGCAAACTTCTCGTCTGCAGTACCCTTGCCGCCAGAGATGATTGCGCCAGCATGGCCCATGCGCTTGCCCGCAGGGGCAGTCACACCAGCGATGTAGGAAACAACCGGCTTGGTCACGTGTGCCTTGATGTAGGCAGCCGCTTCTTCTTCAGCCGAACCGCCGATCTCACCGATCATTACGATCGCTTCGGTCTTCGGGTCTTCCTGGAACAGCTTCAGGATGTCGATGAAGTTCGAGCCTGGGATCGGGTCACCGCCGATGCCGACGCAAGTCGACTGACCGAAACCGGCGTCAGTAGTCTGCTTCACAGCTTCGTAGGTCAGGGTGCCGGAACGGGAAACGATACCGACTTTACCTGGCAAGTGAATGTGACCTGGCATGATGCCGATCTTGCATTCGCCTGGGGTGATCACGCCTGGGCAGTTAGGGCCGATCAGGGTAACGCCCAGCTCGTCGCACTTAACTTTAGCGTCCAGCATGTCCAGGGTAGGAATGCCTTCGGTGATGCAAACGATCAGCTTGATGCCGCCGAAAGCTGCTTCCAGGATGGAGTCTTTGCAGAAAGGAGCTGGAACGTAGATAACGCTGGCGGTAGCGCCAGTTTTTTCTACAGCGTCTTTCACAGTGTTGAACACTGGCAGGCCCAGGTGCTCGGTGCCGCCTTTGCCCGGAGTTACGCCGCCAACCATCTTGGTGCCGTATTCGATGGCTTGCTGGGTGTGGAAGCTACCTTGCGAACCGGTAATACCCTGGCAGATAACTTTGGTGTCTTTATTGATCAGGACGCTCATTATTTGCCCTCCGCAGCTTTGACAACTTGTTGAGCAGCGTCGGTCAGGCTGGTAGCCGCGATGATGTTCAAACCGCTTTCTGCCAGTACTTTAGCGCCCAGTTCAGCGTTGTTACCTTCAAGGCGAACAACAACCGGGATTTTCACGCCGACTTCTTTCACTGCACCGATGATGCCTTCGGCAATCATGTCGCAACGAACGATGCCGCCGAAGATGTTGACCAGTACTGCAGCGACGTTGGAGTCGGACAGGATGATCTTGAACGCTTCGGTAACGCGTTCTTTGGTAGCACCGCCGCCCACGTCGAGGAAGTTGGCTGGTTTGCCGCCATGCAGGTTGACGATGTCCATGGTACCCATGGCCAGGCCGGCACCGTTGACCATGCAACCGATGTTACCTTCCAGGGCTACGTAGTTCAGTTCGAACTTGGCAGCGTGCGCTTCGCGCGGATCGTCTTGCGACGGATCGTGGAAAGTCTTCAGCTTAGGCTGACGGTACATGGCGTTGGCGTCGATGTTGATCTTGGCGTCGAGGCAGTGCAGATCGCCATCAGCCTTGATCACCAGCGGGTTCACTTCCAGCAGGGCCAGATCGTGATCCTGGAACAGTTTGGCCAGACCTACGAAGATCTTGGCGAACTGGGCAACTTGCTTGCCTTCCAGGCCCAGCTGGAAAGCCAGCTCGCGACCCTGGAATGGCTGAGCGCCAACCAGTGGATCGATAGTGGCTTTCAGAATTTTTTCTGGGGTTTCTTCGGCGATCTTCTCAATGTCCACGCCACCTTCGGTGGAAGCCATGAACACGATGCGACGGCTCGAACGGTCAACGACAGCGCCCAGGTACAGCTCTTTAGCGATATCAGTGCACGATTCAACCAGGATCTTGGTGACTGGCTGGCCATTGGCATCAGTCTGGTAAGTCACCAGACGCTTGCCCAGCCACTGCTGTGCGAAGGCCTTGGCGTCTTCTTTGCTGCGAACCAGCTTAACGCCGCCCGCTTTACCGCGACCACCAGCGTGGACCTGGGCTTTGACAACCCACTCGGTGCCACCGATTTTGTCGCAGGCTTCTGCTGCTGCTTCCGGGGTGTCTACTGCGTAGCCCTTGGAAACTGGCAGGCCGTATTCAGCGAACAGCTGCTTACCCTGATACTCGTGAAGATTCATGCTTTTTACCGTCTTCGTTAGGTACTGCGCATTCGGCGCTGCGCTCATTATGAGTGCCGCGCCACCTGTGACTGCTGCTTGCGCAACTTGCTGGGCTTATGGCCCGTAAAGCTGCGCAAGGCTGCGTCCAGCGGATATTCCGCGGTGAGTCTTGCGCGCAAGGCTCACGACGGGCAACTCCGCCGTGGTTTCTTATTATCTCGCTTAGCGCTTCTTGCGGTTGGCGATGTGGATGGCGCCGCCATTCACAGCCAACGCTGCTTCGTGCAACGCTTCGGACAGGGTCGGATGGGAGAAGACCATCATGCCCAGGTCCTCGGCACTGGTGCCGAATTCCATACCGATCGCGCCTTGCTGAACCAGTTCTGCAGCGCTCGGGCCAATCACGTGGACGCCCAATACGCGGTCAGTCTTGGCATCAGCGATGACTTTGACAAAACCACCGGTGTCGTTGGCTGCCATGGCACGGCCAGACGCAGCAAACGGGAAGGTGCCGACGTTAACTTCAACGCCTTCAGCTTTCAACTGCTGTTCGTTCTTGCCGACCCATGCAATTTCCGGGTGGGTGTAGATAACCGATGGGATCAGGTCGTAGTTCATCTGGGTTTTGTGGCCCTTGATGCGCTCGACAACCATGATGCCTTCTTCGGACGCCTTGTGCGCCAGCATCATGCCGCGAACCACGTCGCCGATGGCGTAGACGCCAGGAACGGTAGTCGCGCAGTGATCGTCAACGTGGATGAAACCACGCTCGTCCATGTTCACGCCGCTGTCGGAAGCCAGCAGGTCGGTGGTCACCGGACGGCGACCCACGGCTACGATCAGCTTGTCGAACGTGATGGTCTGCTCGCCGTCTTTGTCGGTGTAGGTCACAACGACTTCTTCGCCGTTGACCTTGGAACCGGTAACGCGGGCGCCCAGCTTGATGTCCAGACCTTGTTTGGTCAGGGTTTTCAGCGCTTCCTTGGACACCGCGGTGTCGGCAGCCAACAGGAACGTGTCCAGGGCTTCCAGCACAGTCACTTCGGAACCCAGACGGGACCAGACCGAGCCCAGTTCCAGGCCGATCACGCCAGCGCCGATCACACCCAGACGCTTAGGAACCGCTTGGAATTCCAGGGCGCCGGTCGAATCAACGATCACGTTCTGATCAACTGGAGCTGGCGGGATGTCGATTGGACGCGAACCTGGAGCCAGGATCACGTTCTCGGCTTCGATGACTTCTACCGAACCGTCAGGCTTGGTGATTTCAACTTTCTTGCCGGCCAGCAGTTTGCCGTGGCCTTGCAGGGAAGTGACGCCGTTGGCCTTGAACAGGGTCGCAACGCCGGAAGTCAGGCCTTTAACGATGTTGGCTTTACGGCCGACCATTGCTGGCACGTCCATGGTCACGCCAGCATGGTTGATACCATGGATCGCGAAGCCGTCTTGGGCTTCGTGGAATTTCCAGGAGCTGTCCAGCAGCGCCTTGGAAGGAATGCAACCAACGTTCAGGCAAGTACCGCCCAGTGCCAGTTTGCCTTCCTTGTCGGTGTATTTTTCGATGCAAGCAGTCGAGAGGCCCAGTTGTGCGGCCTTGATGGCGGCAACATAGCCGCCAGGACCTGCACCAATCACTACGACGTCAAATTTCTGAGACATGAAAATAGATCCTCTATTAGCTACAAGCTGTCAGCCGCAAGCTGCAAGCAAAAGCCAAACTGCTTTTTCCTGCAGCTTGTAACTTGACGCTTGCAGCTGCTTCTCTTAAATATCCAGGAGCAAGCGAGCCGGGTCTTCCAGCAGGTTCTTGATGGTCACCAGGAAAGTCACGGCTTCTTTACCATCGATCAGGCGGTGATCGTAAGACAGTGCCAGGTACATCATTGGGCGGATCACGACTTGGCCGTTGATGGCCATCGGACGCTGGATGATGTTGTGCATGCCCAGGATCGCGGCTTGTGGCGGGTTGACGATCGGGGTCGACATCATCGAACCGAAGGTACCACCGTTGGTGATGGTGAAGGTACCACCGGTCATCTCGTCGATGGTCAACTTGCCATCACGGGCTTTCTTGCCGAAGCCGGCGATGCCGCCTTCGATTTCAGCCAGGCTCATCAGTTCGGCGTTACGCAGAACCGGTACCACCAGGCCACGGTCGCTGGACACGGCAACGCCGACGTCTGCATAGCCATGGTAAACGATGTCGCCGCCGTCGATGGAAGCGTTGACTGCCGGGAAGCGCTTCAGCGCTTCGGTGGCCGCTTTCACGAAGAACGACATGAAGCCCAGGCGCACGCCGTTATGGGACTTCTCGAACAGATCCTTGTACTTCGAACGCAGGGCCATGACTTCGGTCATGTCGACTTCGTTGAAAGTGGTCAGCATCGCCATGTTCGACTGTGCTTCAACCAGGCGCTTGGCCACGGTTGCACGTACGCGGGTCATCGGCACGCGCTTCTCGGTGCGGTCGCCAGCAGCGAACACAGGAGCGGCGGCAGCTGGAGCAGCAGCCTTGGCAGGCGCGGCAGCCGGAGCGTTTTTCTTGGCTTCAACAGCGGCAACCACGTCTTCCTTGGTCACGCGGCCGTCTTTGCCGGTGCCTTTGATGGAAGCCAGGTTGATGCCATTTTCTTCAGCCAGCTGACGTGCAGCCGGTGCAGCGATTGGATCTTCGCCACCCGCAGCCGGAGCAGCCGCTGGAGCCGAAGCAGCAGCAGCCGGTGCAGCGGCGGCAGGAGCAGCAGCGCTGCCCGCTTCGATCGAGCCCAGTACCTGGTTGGACAGGACGGTAGCGCCCTCTTCGGCAACGATTGCGCCCAGTACGCCGTCAGCCTCGGCCAACACTTCCAGAACGACTTTGTCGGTCTCGATGTCGACGATCAGGTCGTCACGCTTTACAGCGTCGCCTGGTTTCTTGTGCCAAGTGGCAACGGTGCCATCGGCAACCGATTCCGGGAATGACGGGGCTTTGATTTCGATAGCCATTATCTGTGGGTCCTTAAAATTCGGTTTCAGTCAGCGCGAAGGCGTTAAACAGTGAAAGCATCTTGCAGCAGTTTTTCCTGCTGCTCGGCGTGCATCGACGCATAACCACAAGCAGGTGCAGCAGATGCATCACGACCGGCGTACTCCAGGCCCAGGGCCTTGTTGTGGTTGCCGATGCTGCGACGCAGGTGATGCTGGCTGCTGTACCACGCGCCCTGGTTCATCGGTTCTTCCTGACACCACACCACATTGGTGAGGTTGGTGTAAGGCGCGATGATCTCCATGAGGTCATCTTCCGGGAACGGGTAAAGCTGCTCGATACGCACGATGGCGATGTCTTCGCGGCCTTCGGCACGACGTTTTTCCAGCAGGTCGTAGTAGACCTTGCCGCTGCACAGGATCAGGCGAGTGACCTTGGCCGCATCCAGCGTGTCGATTTCTGGAATCACGGTCTGGAACGAACCGTCCGCCAGATCTTCCAGGGTCGAGATGGCCAATTTGTGACGCAGCAGCGATTTCGGGGTCAGCACTACCAGCGGCTTGCGCAGCGGGCGGATTACCTGACGACGCAGCAAGTGGTAGATCTGGGCCGGGGTAGTCGGCACGCACACCTGGATGTTGTGCTCGGCGCACAGCTGCAGGTAACGCTCCAGACGGGCCGAGGAGTGCTCCGGACCCTGACCTTCATAACCGTGTGGCAACAGCATGGTCAGACCGCACAGACGGCCCCACTTGTGCTCGCCGCTGGTGATGAACTGGTCGATAACCACTTGGGCACCGTTGGCGAAGTCGCCGAACTGGGCTTCCCAGATCACCAGCGCCTGCGGCGTGGTGGTCGAGTAACCGTATTCGAACGCCAGTACGGCTTCTTCGGACAGGAACGAATCGTACAGGTCGAAACGCGGCTGGCCTTCGTACAGGTTCTGCAACGGGATGTAGGTGCCCGCGTCTTTCTGGTTGTGCAGCACAGCATGACGGTGCGAGAACGTACCGCGGCCGATGTCCTGGCCGGTCATGCGGATCGGGTGACCTTCGAACGCCAGGGTCGCGTACGCCATGGTTTCGGCGTAACCCCAGTTGATCGGCAGGCCGCCGGCTTGCATCTTCTGACGGTCTTCGTAGATCTTCGCAACCTGGCGCTGCACCACGAAGCCATCCGGGATTTCCAGCAGCTTGGCGGACAGTTCCTGCAGGGTCTTCAGATCGAACGAGGTGTCGTGACGCGCCGTCCAGGTGTGACCCAGGTACGGACGCCAGTCAACGAACAGCTCTTTGTTCGGCTCCTTGACCAGGCTTTTCACTACATGCAGACCATTGTCCAGCGCGTTGCGGTATTCATCGATCTTCGCCTGAACACGCGCATCGTCAACAATACCGGCCTTGGTCAGGCTTTCGGCATACAGCTCACGGGTCGTGCGCTGCTTGGTGATCTGCTGGTACATCAACGGCTGGGTGCCGCTTGGTTCGTCAGCTTCGTTGTGACCACGACGGCGGTAGCACACCAGGTCGATCACCACGTCACGCTTGAACTGCATGCGGTAGTCGACAGCCAGTTGGGTCACGAACAGCACGGCTTCCGGATCATCACCATTCACATGGAGGATCGGCGCCTGGATCATCTTGGCAACGTCGGTGGCGTACTCGGTGGAGCGCGCATCCAGCGGGTTGCTGATGGTGAAGCCAACCTGGTTGTTGATGACGATGTGAACCGTACCGCCGGTCTTGAAGCCGCGAGTCTGCGACATCTGGAACGTTTCCAGGACCACGCCTTGACCGGCGAATGCCGCGTCACCGTGGATGGAAATCGGCAGAACCTTTTCACCGGTGGTGTCGTTGCGACGATCCTGGCGAGCACGGACCGAACCCTCGACCACTGGAGAAACGATTTCCAGATGGGATGGGTTGAAGGCCATGGCCAGGTGAACTTCACCGCCGGTGGTCATGACGTTGGACGAGAAGCCCTGGTGATATTTAACGTCACCGGAACCCAGCTCGACCTTCTTCTTGCCTTCGAACTCGTCGAACAGCTCACGCGGGTTCTTGCCGAAGGTGTTGACCAACACGTTCAAGCGACCACGGTGGGCCATGCCGATCACGATTTCCTTGGTGCCGTAGGAACCGGAACGCTGGATCAGCTCGTCGAGCATCGGGATCAGGCTTTCGCCGCCTTCCAGGCCGAAACGCTTGGTACCCGGGTATTTGGTACCCAGGTATTTTTCCAGGCCTTCCGCTGCGGTCACGCGCTCAAGCAGGTGGCTGCGTACGTCGGCGGACAGCACCGGACGGCCACGCACGCCTTCCAGGCGATGCTGGAACCAGTGGCGTTGCTCGGAATCGGTGATGTGCGTGAACTCAGCGCCGATGGTGCGGCAATATGTCTGCTGCAACGCTTCGTGAATTTCGCGTAGGCTCGCTTCCTCTTTGCCGATGAACAGGTCGCCGGCACGGAAGGTCGTATCAAGATCGGCATTGGTCAAGCCGTAATGATTGATCGACAGGTCAGCAGGTGCAGGACGCTGCCAGAGCCCCAGCGGGTCAAGCTGGGCCGCCTGGTGGCCACGCATCCGGTAGGCCTGGATCAGTCGCAGCACTTCAACTTGCTTCTTCTCGTGCTCACTGCTCACGCTGCCGGCGGAAACCGGTTGGGCGCGGCGCTGGTTCTTTGCCAGCAGCACAAATTGATCGCGAATCGTTGCGTGCGATACATCGGTGGCAGCGTTGCCGTCTGAAGACAACGTCTGAAATTTGGTGCGCCATTCTTCTGGCACAGCGTTAGGGTCGTGCAGGTAGAGCTCATAAAGCTCTTCCACATAGGCAGCGTTACCACCTGAAAGATAGCCGCTGTTCCACATGCGCTGCATCACGCTTTCTTGCATGCTTGGTCACCCTCGATTTGGGGACACCACCGGCGAAAACACCGAGTTTGCTTGCAAAAGGCCAAGTGCAGCGACCAAAACAAGCCACTTAGGATCACGCTGATAGTTCGGGTACCAACCCGAATGCCCCTGCTTGTCTCATTTCTTCAAAATAAGAGCCGCGGCTTTGTAAGTCGCTGCTCAAGTTAAAACTACGGCGCCGGTTGAAGCCTGCGCCGCAGCATTTACGGGCACAACGGTCCTGCTTTGTTACAACGTCGGTTACACGCCGCTTTGCAGCAGCATGTTACGGATGTGACCAATGGCCTTAGTCGGGTTCAGGCCTTTGGGACATACGTTGACGCAGTTCATGATCCCGCGGCAGCGGAATACGCTGAACGGGTCATCCAGCGAAGCCAGACGCTCGGACGTCTTGGTATCACGGCTGTCTGCCAGGAAGCGGTACGCTTGCAGCAGGGCAGCTGGACCCAGGAACTTGTCCGGGTTCCACCAGAAGGACGGGCACGAGGTCGAGCAGCAGGCGCACAGGATGCACTCGTACAGACCGTCGAGCTTTTCACGCTCTTCAGGGGACTGCAGACGCTCGATGGCCGGAGCCGGCGTGTCGTTCTGCAGGAACGGCTTAACTTTCTCGTATTGCTTGTAGAAGATGCTCATATCGACGACCAGGTCACGGATAACCGGCAAACCTGGCAGAGGACGAACGATCAGCTTGTTGCCTTTCACCACGGCGGACAGCGGCGTGATGCACGCCAGGCCGTTTTTGCCGTTGATGTTCATGCCGTCGGAACCGCATACACCTTCACGGCAAGAGCGACGATAGGAGAAACCTTCGTCCTGCTCTTTGATCAGTGCCAATACATCCAGCACCATCAGGTCTTTACCACCGGTATCGACCTGGAACTCCTGCATGAACGGCGCAGCGTCCTGATCAGGGTTGTAGCGATAAACACTGACTTTCAACATGGCAGCCACCCTTAGTAAGTCCGAATCTTCGGTTCAAACGTCGGAACCGTTTTCGGCGAGAAGTTCACGGCACGCTTGGTTACGCGCTTGTCACCCGGGAAGTACAGGGTGTGGCACAACCAGTTTTCGTCATCGCGGTCTTCAAAGTCTTCACGAGCGTGGGCGCCACGGGATTCTTTACGAACCTCGGCGGCGATCGCCGTCGCTTCAGCCACTTCCAGCAGGTTTTGCAGCTCAAGGGCTTCGATACGAGCGGTGTTGAACGCCTGGCTCTTATCGTTGATCTTGACGTTGGCGATGCGCGTACGCAGGTCAGCCAGCTGGGCGATACCCTTCTGCATGTATTCGCCGGTACGGAACACACCGAAGTAGTTCTGCATGCAGCTTTGCAGCTCGCGACGCAGGGTTGCCACGTCTTCGCCATCAGTGCGCTCGTTCAGAGCGTTCAGGCGAGCCAGGGCAGTCTCGATGTTGGCGTCGGTGGCGTCATCGTATTCGATGCCGTCAGTCAGCGCTTTTTCCAG
The DNA here is from genome assembly GCF_015163715.1 of Pseudomonas cyclaminis. Lineage (GTDB taxonomy): Bacteria > Pseudomonadota > Gammaproteobacteria > Pseudomonadales > Pseudomonadaceae > Aquipseudomonas > Aquipseudomonas cyclaminis. Next base: position 37,981 of record NZ_JADDUM010000051.1, on the reverse strand, counting down.
GTGCAGGCCGGCCGCACGGCCGAATACCACCAGGTCGAGCAGCGAGTTGCCGCCCAGACGGTTGGCACCGTGTACCGATACGCAGGCAACTTCGCCTACTGCGAACAGGCCATGGATGATCTCATCCACACCTTCAGCGTTCTGGGTGATCGCCTGGCCATGAATGTTGGTCGGCACGCCGCCCATCATATAGTGGCAAGTTGGAACAACCGGAACCGGAGCCAGTACCGGGTCAACGTGAGCAAAGGTCTTGGACAGCTCACAGATACCTGGCAGGCGGCTGTGCAGCACTTCCTCGCCCAGGTGATCGAGCTTGAGCATCACGTGGTCGCCGTTCGGGCCACAGCCGTTACCGGCGATGATCTCTTTAACCATGGAACGGGCTACAACGTCACGACCTGCAAGGTCCTTGGCGTTCGGAGCATAACGCTCCATGAAACGCTCGCCATGCTTGTTGATCAGGTAACCACCTTCACCACGGCAACCTTCGGTCACCAGTACACCGGCGCCGCGATGCCGGTCGGGTGGAACTGCCACATTTCGATGTCTTGCACCGGCACGCCAGCACGCAGTGCCATGCCGACGCCGTCACCGGTGTTGATCAGGGCATTGGTGGTCGACGCGTAGATACGGCCTGCACCGCCGGTCGCCAGAACAGTCGCCTTGGCGCGGATGTAGGTGGTTTCACCGGTTTCGATGCAGATGGCGATCACGCCAACAAATGCACCGTCGGCGTTCTTCACCAGATCAACGGCGTAGTACTCGTTCAGGAACGTGGTGCCGGCTTTCAGGTTGCCCTGATAAAGGGTGTGCAGCAGCGCGTGACCCGTACGGTCGGAAGCAGCGCAAGTACGGGCAGCCTGACCGCCTTTACCGTAATCCTTCGACTGGCCGCCGAATGGACGCTGGTAGATACGGCCTTGCTCGGTACGGGAGAACGGCAGACCCATGTGGTCCAGCTCGAACACCGCAGCCGGGCCTTCCTGACACATGTATTCGATAGCGTCCTGGTCACCGATATAGTCGGAACCCTTGACGGTATCGTACATGTGCCAGCGCCAGTCATCGTTCGGGTCCGCAGACGCGATGGCGCAGGTGATGCCACCCTGGGCCGATACGGTGTGGGAACGGGTCGGGAACACCTTGGTGATCACGGCAGTCTTGTGACCACCCTGGGCCAGCTGCAGCGCTGCGCGCATGCCAGCACCGCCGCCACCAATAATGATGGCGTCGAAGGAAATAGTTGGAATGTTAGCCATGAATCAGATACCCCAAAGAATCTGCACACCCCAGACGAAGTAAGCGAACATCGCAATGCCGCAGACTGCCTGGAAGAGAAAACGTACTGCAGTCGCGGACTTGCCCAGCGCCATTGGCGTCAGGTAGTCGGTCGCGATGGTCCACATGCCAACCCAGGCGTGTGCGCCCAGGGCTACAAGGGCCAGCAGACTGAAGATTCGCATCGCATTGTGGGCGAACAGGCCGTGCCATTGCTCATAGCCGATGCCCGGGTTTGCGACGAGGTATCCGATCAGGAAAATGAAATAAGCCGCGAGAACGACCGCAGACACACGCTGTGCCATCCAGTCATAGAGGCCCGAACGCGAAAGGTTCGTAACGCTGGTTACCATATCCAAACTCCTGCCAGAACGATCAGCACCACGGAAATGGCGATGATGATTTTCGAGCCCAGGCGGCCGCCTTCCAGCGTCTCACCGATACCCGCATCCATGATCAAGTGGCGCACACCGGCTACCAGGTGATACAGCAGAGCGGACAGGAGGCCCCATGCTACGAACTTGGCCAGCGGGCTGGTCAAGCATGCCTTCACCTCGGCGTAACCTTCCTCGGAACCCAGGGATTTGCTCAATGCATAAAGCATGATGCCCAAGCCCAGGAACAGGATGATGCCGGAAACACGGTGCAGGAACGACGTAACGCCGGTGATGGGGAGTTTGATGGTCCTTAGGTCTAGGTTTACAGGTCGTTGGCTATTCACGGCTTTTTTTCACACTGAAGAGCCCCTAACAATCAGGGCAAAGTTGTTGGGGAGTGCGACTGGTCAGGTAAGCACCACCCAGGGAGTGCGACCCCCAATGAAAGCAAGCCCAAAAGCCCTTGGCGGTCGGTGGCCGAGTATAGACAGTTAGGTTACTAATGACAACGCGCTGACCTCACCCTAATAGCGGATTGCGCTGGCGGGATAAAAGGCGTAAATGGCAGGCAATTTCGAGGAAAAAGTACGGTTAAAGCCTTCTGGCGCAAGACTTTAGGCAAATTGACATCTGGATTTATATCAATATAGTGGTGCGGGCCCTGCGTGGGGGGTCTGTCTGATGATTTGAAGCATAAATAGGAGGCCACATGGCTGACAAAAAAGCGCAGTTGATCATCGAGGGCGCAGCCCCCGTCGAGCTGCCCATTTTAACCGGCACCGTTGGTCCCGATGTTATCGACGTACGGGGCCTGACGGCCACGGGCCGTTTCACTTTCGACCCAGGCTTCATGTCGACCGCCTCTTGCGAGTCGAAGATCACCTATATCGACGGCGATAATGGCATTCTGCTGCATCGGGGCTACCCGATCGAGCAACTGGCTGAAAAGTCGGACTACCTGGAAACCTGCTACCTGCTGCTAAATGGCGAATTGCCAACAGCCGAGCAAAAAGCCCAGTTCGTCAGCACCGTGAAGAACCACACCATGGTTCACGAGCAGTTGAAGACCTTCTTCAACGGCTTCCGTCGCGACGCCCACCCGATGGCCGTCATGTGCGGCGTGGTTGGCGCCCTGTCGGCCTTCTATCACGACTCCCTCGACATCAATAACCCGCAGCATCGCGAAATCTCCGCGATCCGCCTGGTTGCCAAGATGCCGACCCTGGCCGCAATGGTTTACAAGTACTCCATGGGTCAACCCATGATGTACCCGCGCAATGACCTGACGTACGCGGAAAACTTCCTGCACATGATGTTCAACACGCCGTGCGAGATCAAACCGATCAGCCCGGTGCTGGCCGCTGCGATGGACAAGATCTTCATCCTCCACGCCGACCACGAACAGAACGCATCGACGTCCACCGTACGCCTGGCAGGCTCTTCGGGTGCCAACCCGTTCGCCTGTATCGCTGCCGGTATCGCCGCACTGTGGGGCCCTGCCCACGGCGGTGCGAACGAAGCCGTATTGACCATGCTCGATGAAATCGGCGATGTCTCGAACATCGACAAATTCATCGCCAAGGCCAAGGACAAGAACGATCCGTTCAAGCTGATGGGCTTCGGTCACCGGGTCTACAAGAACCGCGACCCGCGCGCCACCGTGATGAAGAAGACCTGCGACGAAGTGTTGAAGGAACTGGGCATCAAGAACGATCCGCAACTCGAACTGGCCATGCGCCTGGAAGAGATCGCCCTGACCGACCCGTATTTCATCGAACGCTCGCTGTACCCGAACGTCGACTTCTACTCGGGGATCATCCTCAAGGCCATCGGCATTCCAACCAGCATGTTCACCGTGATCTTCGCCCTGGCGCGGACCGTGGGCTGGATCTCCCACTGGAAAGAAATGCTCTCCAGCCCGTACAAGATTGGCCGCCCGCGCCAGCTGTACACCGGCTACGAGTCGCGTGACATCACCAAGCTGGAAGATCGCAAGTAAGCGTTTAGCTGCAAGCTGTACCGAGAACGCCTCCCTAAGTGGAGGCCGTTTTTGTTTGTGTCGCCTGAGCTGGCCTCATCGGGGGCAAGCCCCCTCCCACATTTGACTGTATTCACGCGTTCAGATGTGTGAACCCTATCCAGTGTGGGAGGGGGCTTGCCCCCGATGAGGCCAGACCAGACACCACAAAACCCCAGACAAAAAAATACCCCGGCCTTTCGACCGGGGCATTTCTTTATCCAGCTACAAGCTTAGTGGTTAACCGCCCCACTCGCCCCCAGGCCAGTCTGCGAACGCACAAACTGCGGGAAGTACAGCGCACGCTCTTTCTCTGCCGCCGCCGACTTGTCGGTGATGGAGAAGAACCAGATACCCACGAACGCGATGATCATCGAGAACAGCGCCGGGTATTCGTACGGGAAGATGGCTTTTTCATGGTGCAGGATCGAGACCCAGATGGTCGGACCCAGCACCATCAAGCCTACGGCGCTGATCAGGCCCAACCAGCCACCGATCATGGCGCCACGGGTGGTGAGGTTTTTCCAGTACATGGAAAGCAGCAGTACCGGGAAGTTACAGCTCGCGGCAATGGAGAACGCCAGGCCAACCATGAACGCGATGTTCTGGCTTTCGAACAGGATACCCAGGCCGATTGCCAGCACTGCCAGGGCGATGGTGGTGATCTTCGATACGCGAATCTCATCCTTCTCGTTGGCCTTGCCTTTCTTGATCACGCTGGCGTACAGGTCATGGGACACCGCCGAAGCACCCGCCAGGGTCAAACCGGCAACCACTGCCAGGATGGTGGCGAACGCCACGGCCGAGATGAAGCCCAGGAAAATACTGCCGCCCACCGCGTTGGCCAGGTGCACCGCCGCCATGTTGTTACCACCCAACAGAGCGCCCGCAGCATCCTTGAACGCCGGGTTGGTGCTGACCAGCAGGATCGCGCCAAAGCCGATGATAAAGGTCAGGATGTAGAAGTAGCCGATGAAGCCAGTGGCATACAGCACGCTCTTACGCGCTTCCTTGGCGTCGCTTACGGTGAAGAAGCGCATCAGGATGTGCGGCAGGCCGGCGGTACCGAACATCAGTGCCAAGCCCAGGGAGAACGCAGAAATCGGGTCTTTCACCAGGCCGCCGGGGCTCATGATCGCTTCACCTTTAGGGTGAACCTTGATCGCCTCGGAGAACAGCATGTTGAAATCGAAGTTGACGTGCTTCATCACCATCAGCGCCATGAACGAGGCACCGGACAGCAGCAGCACCGCCTTGATGATCTGTACCCAGGTGGTCGCCAACATGCCGCCGAACAGCACGTACATGCACATCAGGATACCGACCAGGATCACCGCCACGTGGTAGTCCAGGCCGAACAGCAGCTGGATCAGCTTGCCCGCGCCGACCATCTGCGCGATCAGGTAGAACGCCACCACCACCAGGGAGCCACAGGCCGACAGGCTGCGGATCTGGGTTTGCCCGAGGCGGTAGGACGCCACGTCGGCAAAGGTGTACTTGCCCAGGTTACGCAGGCGCTCGGCGATCAGGAACAGAATGATCGGCCAGCCCACCAGGAAGCCGATCGAGTAGATCAGGCCATCGTAGCCAGAGGTATACACCAGCGCGGAAATACCCAGGAAGGACGCCGCCGACATATAGTCGCCAGCAATCGCCAGGCCGTTCTGGAAACCGGTGATCTTACCGCCAGCGGCATAGTAGTCAGCTGCGGACTTGTTACGTTTGGAAGCCCAGTAAGTGATGCACAAGGTTGCACCGACGAACGCGACGAACATCACGATGGCCGAGACGTTCAACGGTTGCTTTTGCACTGCACCGGTCAATGCGTCCGCCGCCCAAACGGCCGGAGCAAACAGTGAAGCGCCGAATATTGCCAGTAGACGCCGAATCATTGCGCAGCCTCCTTGAGAATCGCATTGTTCAGGTCGTCAAACTCGCCGTTGGCCCGGCGCACATAGATGCCGGTCAGGATGAAGGCGGACACAATCAGCCCGACGCCCAGGGGAATACCCCAGGTAATCGACGAGCCGGGGCTGATCTTGGCCCCCAGCACTTGTGGCCCGTAGGCGATCAACAGGATGAAAGCGGAGTAAAGCCCTAGCATGATTGCCGAGAGAATCCAGGCGAATCGTTCCCTTTTTCTCACCAGCTCCTTGAAACGCGGGCTGTTTTGAATCGAGAGGTAAATGCTGTCGTTCATTGTTTTTATCCTCGCAGCACAGCTTTTTTATTATTGGAACATGGCCACTGTATGCGGCTGCGGAACAGGTTCCAGACGACCTTAGTCTTAGATCGAGTGTAGCGAGGGATTGTGAGAACACAGGAAGATTTGCGGAGGGCAAAAATCAATGTGGGAGGAGGCTTGCCCCCGATAGCGGTGGGTCAGTCAAAATAGCTGTGACTGACATGCCGCAATCGGGGGCAAGCCCCCTCCCACAAGGTACATCGGGGAATTTACTTAGCGAGCCACTCGGCTACACGCTCAGGGTGCTTGGCGACCCAATCCTTGGCCGCTGCGTCAGGCTTGGCGCCCTCCTGGATAGCGAGCATGACTTCGCCGATTTCATCCTTGGAGGCCCACTGGAATTTCTTCAGGAAGGCCGCGACTTCCGGTGCTTTCTTCTCCAGGCCCTTGCTGCCGATGCTGTTGACGGTTTCAGCAGCACCGTAGATCCCTTTTGGATCGTCCAGGAAGCGCAGCTTCCACTTGGCGAACATCCAGTGTGGCACCCAACCGGTAACCGCAATGGATTCCTGCTTGTCTTCGGCACGGGTCAGTTCGGCGATCATGGCTGCGCCCGAACTGGCCTGCAGCTTGTAGTCCAGGCCGTAGGCCTTGATCGCTTCGTCGGTCTTGAGCATCACGCCTGAACCGGCGTCGATACCGACAATCTTGTTCTTGAAGGTGGTGTCAGTCTTGAGGTCTTCGATGGACTTGGCCTTGACGTACTCCGGCACGATCAGACCGATCTTCGCATCCTTGAAGTTGGGGCCGTAGTCGACCACCTTGTCCTTGTTCTTGGTCCAGTATTCACCGTGGGTCACGGGCAGCCAGGCGGACAGCATGGCGTCGAGTTTGCCGGTCGCTACGCCTTGCCACATGATCCCAGTGGCGACCGCTTGCAGTTTCACGTCATAACCGAGCTTTTGCTTGATCACTTCTGCTGCCACATGAGTGGTGGCAACGCTGTCCGACCAACCATCCACGTAGCCGATGCTCAGGGTTTTGCTGTCGGCGCTGGCCAGTGTGGAGCTCATCGCAACTACCAGAGTGGCAGCTGCGCCCAAGAGTCGTCGCATCTTCATCGTACTTCCCCGAAAGTGCTGCGCCCGACGGATGCCGAGCGACGTCAACCTGTTGTTATGTGGTGCACCGCGCCCCCTTCACGCGCATCGATCCGGTGGCTGCGACATCAGTGGAATGCTGACACCCTGATCATCAACCTGCCGACGCCGTCGACCTGCTCTGTCAGCGACCTTATGCAAGCAAGAAACGACATCACATCGCCAGCAGGCCGTTTCCTGGAACATGGCGCCAATATTCCGCCCGAACTTTGCATGTCAAAATCATGCAGCCCCACTGGGAAGGGGCAAATCCGGGTAAGATGCGCGCCTTTGCTCCCCCAGATAAGCCGACCATGCCCGCGACTGCCCGCTTCCCCGCCCTGCCCTATTGCTTCGCCCTGATCCTCGGCCTGCTGGCCCTGGTCGGCTACTGGTACGGCCTTGGCCGCCCAGTGGTGCTGCCGGATGTCGCCAGTGCCAGCCATAAACTGCAATGCGCGTCCTACACGCCGTTCGACAAAGACCAATCTCCCTTCGACCAGCCGTTCAAGCTGCGCCCCGAGCGCATGGACGCCGACCTGGCCCTGCTGGCCACCCGCTTCGAATGCATCCGCACCTACTCCATGACCGGCCTGGAAGCCCTGCCCGACATGGCGCGCAAACATGGCCTGAAGGTGATGGCCGGCGCGTGGGTCAGCAGTGATCCGGTGGCCACCGAAAAGGAAATCGATGAGCTGATCGCCGCGGCCAACGCCAACCCGGACGTGGTGACCTCGGTGATCGTCGGCAACGAAGCCCTGCTGCGCAAGGAAGTCACCGCCGCGCAGTTGGTGAAGCTGATACAGACCGTCAAAAGCCAGATCAAACAACCCGTCACCTACGCCGATGTCTGGGAGTTCTGGCTGCAACACCCGGAAATCGCCCCGGCGGTGGATTTCCTGACCATTCACCTGCTGCCCTACTGGGAAGATGATCCATCGAGCATCGACCAGGCCCTCAAGCATGTGGGCGATGTGCGCCAGACCTTCGGCAACAAGTTCGCGCCCAAGGACGTGCTGATCGGCGAAACCGGCTGGCCCAGCGAAGGTCGCCAGCGTGAAACGGCTGTGCCGAGCCGGGTCAATGAAGCCAAGTTCATGCGCGGCTTTGTGGCCATGGCTGAAGCCAACGGCTGGCGCTATAACTTGATCGAAGCGTTCGACCAGCCGTGGAAGCGCGCCAGTGAAGGTGCGGTAGGCGGTTACTGGGGCCTGTTCGATGCTGATCGCCAGGAAAAGGGCATCCTCGCCGGGCCTGTGACCAATGTGCCGTACTGGCCGCTGTGGTTGGGGGTGGGCGGGATCATCCTGCTGGGGACACTGGCGCTCGGCGGCCGGGTTCGCAGCACACGTGCCGCGATCCTGCTGCCGTTGCTCGGTGCAGTGGCAGCCTGCTCCATCGGCTCCTGGGCCGAACTGACTCGCGTGACTGCACGCTTTACTGATGAATGGGTGTGGGCCGGTTTACTCGTGGCGCTGAACCTGCTGGTGCTGGCTCATGCAGCATTGGCACTGAGCACTCGGGAAGGCTGGCGCGAGCGAGCCTTCAACTGGCTGGAACAACGTGCGGGCTGGCTGGTGGCAATCGCCGGTTTTGCCGGCGCGGTGATGATGTTGTCTTTAGTGTTTGACCCGCGTTATCGCAGCTTCCCGAGTGCCGCGCTGGTGTTGCCGGCATTGGTATATCTGGTTCGCCCGGTGACCGGACCGCGTCGTGAAATTGCGCTGCTGACCTTCATTATCGGCGCCGGCATCGCACCGCAACTGTATCGCGAAGGGTTGCTGAACCAGCAGGCGTGGGGTTGGGCGGTGGTCAGTGGGTTGATGGTTGTGGCTTTGTGGCGGTGCTTGCGGATGCGCAGGACTTGAGACCGCCATCGGGGGCTTGCCCCCGATTGGCCCTATCAGGCGCCCCGCGGCTGCCGGACCAACCGCAACCCAGCGATCACCACCGCAAACACCGCAAACGTGGTGTTGTACAACGCCAGCGCCGGGAACCCGAACACCAGCCCCAACACCGCCAAACCCCAGCCCGCACGGCCGGGCACGAAAAACGCCAGCACCGAGGTGATCAACGCCGCCCAGCCCAGCACCTTGAAGTGAATCATCAACCCCAGGTTCCCACGCAACTGGCATTCCCAGCGACTGGCCTCGTCAGCGCAAATCCCCACCCAGCGGCCATCTTCCATAAAACCGTAGCGTGCACCATAACTGGCGGCCAGCCATAACGGCAGGGCAATAAGCAGCAAAATCAGCGGCAAACGACGGGACATGGGGGCACTCCGATAGGCAAAAACGGCGCCCAGCTTAATCGCCCCGCCGCCGTTATCAAGGGACATACACACAATTAGTGTTCACCAATGCGTGGCAAAGTGTATCGTCTGGCTACTATTACCCCGATTCCGACGTTTATTTCCGACTTTTCGTGCCGAAGGCTGGCACTTCGGAGATAGCACGGTGGTCATAGCCTGCGAACTTCATTCAGCACGTTTCCTCTTAGGGATTTAGTCATGCTCCGTTCCTTGCGCTGTGCCGCCCTGTTGGGCAGCCTTTTTTTGAGTGCGTCAGCACTGGCGGTCGACATTGACCAAGCCAGCTATGGCTACCCTTTGACCAACCCGTTCGAAGCGACCATCGCCACCACTCCGCCTGACCTTCGGCCGACATTGCCCAGCGATGACCAGATCAATCAGTCCGACTACACCCTGAACATGCGCCCCGAGCGCGAGTTCAGCCTGCCGGACAACTTCTGGGCGGTGAAGAAACTCACCTACCGCATCGCCAAGCAGGACCGCGCCGCGCCACTGATCTTCCTGATCGCGGGCACCGGTGCGCGGTTCGACAGCAGCATCAACGAATACCTGAAAAAACTGTATTACCAGGCCGGCTACCACGTGGTGCAACTGTCGTCGCCGACCAGCTTTGACTTCATCAGTGCCGCCTCGCGCTTCGCCACTCCGGGGATCACCCAGGAAGACGCCGAAGACATGTACCGCGTGATGCAGGCCGTGCGTGCGCAGAACGCTTCGCTGCCGGTGACCGATTTCTACCTCTCCGGCTACAGCCTCGGCGCCCTGGATGCGGCATTTGTGGCCAAGCTGGACGAGACCCGCCGCAGCTTCAACTTCAAGAAAGTGCTGCTGCTCAACCCGCCGGTCAACCTCTACACCTCGATCACCAACCTCGACAAGCTGGTACAGACCGAGGTCAAGGGCATCAACAACACCACCACCTTCTATGAACTGGTGCTGAACAAGCTGACCCGCTACTTCCAGCAAAAGGGCTATATCGACCTCAACGACGCCCTGCTCTACGACTTCCAGCAATCCAAGCAGCACCTGACCAACGAACAGATGGCCATGCTGATCGGCACTTCCTTCCGCTTTTCGGCGGCCGACATTGCCTTTACCTCGGACCTGATCAACCGCCGCGGCCTGATCATCCCGCCGAAGTACCCGATCACCGAAGGCACCAGCCTTACGCCGTTCCTCAAGCGTGCGCTGCAATGCGATTTCGACTGCTACCTCACCGAACAAGTGATCCCGATGTGGCGCGCCCGTTCCGACGGCGGCAGCCTGTTGCAACTGGTTGACCAGGTCAGCCTGTACGCCCTCAAGGATTACCTGCACGCCAGCCCGAAAATCGCCGTCATGCACAACGCCGACGACGTGATCCTCGGCCCAGGCGACCTGGGTTTCCTGCGTAAAACCTTCGGCGATCGCTTGACCGTCTACCCACTGGGCGGCCACTGCGGCAACCTCAATTACCGCGTCAACGCCGACGCCATGCTGGAGTTCTTCCGTGGCTAAATACCTTCTGCTGCTCGCCGCCCTGATGTGCGCGGGCGTAGCCAATGCCGACAACAGCAAGGCTCACGCGCCAATCGTGGTGGACTCCGACGGTTTCAAAGAGCCGTTGAGCAAACTCAAATTCAACCCGGGCCTGGACCAGCGCGAATTCGAACGCTCCTCCGTCAACGCGCTCAACGTGTACGACCCGCTCGAATCGTGGAACCGCCGGGTGTACCACTTCAACTACCGCTTCGACCAATGGGTGTTCCTGCCTGTGGTCGACGGCTACAAGTACGTGACCCCGAGCTTCCTGCGCACCGGTGTGAGCAACTTCTTCAACAACCTGGGCGACGTGCCCAACCTGTTGAACAGCCTGCTGCAGCTCAAGGGCCACCGCTCCCTGGAAACCACCGGGCGCCTGCTGCTCAACACCACCGTCGGCATCGCCGGCCTGTGGGACCCGGCCACCGCCATGGGCCTGCCGCGCCAGAGCGAAGACTTCGGCCAGACCCTGGGCTTCTACGGTGTCCCTGGCGGGGCCTATCTGGTACTGCCGATCTTTGGTCCGTCGAACCTGCGCGATACCGGCGGCTTGCTGGTGGACTACACCGCAGAATCCCAGATCAACTTCCTCAACGTTTCCGAAGTCAGCTCCAACCACCCGGAAATCTGGGCCCTGCGCGCGGTGGACAAGCGCTACCAGACCAGCTTCCGGTATGGTCAGATGAACTCGCCGTTTGAGTATGAGAAGGTGCGGTATATCTATACCGAGTCGCGCAAGTTGCAGATTGCCGAGTAAACAAAGCCCACAAAAAAGGCCATTCGAGTGAATGGCCTTTTTTATGTCTGCGATTTAAGCCTTGATTGCTTTCCAGACTTTGCCGACCACACTGACCAGCGCCAACACCACAGCCCCCGCAACAATCCCCGCCACCGCATTGAGCAGCGTCGGCATCAACCACGCCACTGCACCCGCGCTCTGACTCACCGATTCAATCCAGTGATGCACCACCGGCACGCCATGGGTAAGAATGCCGCCACCGACCATAAACATCGCCGCCGTACCGATCACCGACAGGCTTTTCATCATGTACGGCGCCGCACTCAGGATCGCGCCGCCAATGCTGCGCGCCACCTGGCCAGGCTTCTGGGTGAGCCACAGGCCCAGGTCGTCCAGCTTGACGATACCGGCTACCAGCCCGTAGACGCCTACGGTCATGACAATGGCGATGCCCGACAGCACGATCACTTGTTGCGTCAGTTGCGCGTCGGCCACGATACCTAGGGTAATGGCGATGATTTCGGCGGAGAGGATGAAGTCGGTGCGGATCGCGCCTTTGATCTTGTCCTTCTCGAACGCCACCAGATCGGTCGCCGGGTCCGCTACGGCGTCGGCCAATTGCGCGTGTTGGGCCTGGTCTTCGGCTTTGCTGTGGAGGAGTTTGTGGGCGAGTTTCTCGAAGCCTTCGAAACACAGGTAGGCGCCGCCGAGCATCAACAGCGGCGTCACCGCCCAGGGCGCAAAGGCGCTGATCAGCAGTGCGGTGGGCACCAGGATCAGCTTATTGACGAACGAGCCCTTGGCCACCGCCCACACCACGGGAATTTCCCGCTCGGCACGCACGCCGGAGACCTGCTGGGCGTTAAGCGCCAGGTCGTCACCCAGCACGCCTGAGGTCTTCTTCGCGGCCATTTTTGTCATCAAGCAACGTCGTCGAGTACCGCGGCGATATCGTCGATCAACACCAACAAGCTGCTTCCTGCCATGAATCGGTCTTCCTTAAAGGGGGATGGCGCGAGCATAACGCGGCGCAGGGCTTTAAGGGCAGATTGTTGAGGCCCGCGGATGGCCGGTGCTACCATGCGCAACCGCCGGTATTGGCAAGGAAACTCCTGGTTTATGAGCAGCATTCGCGAGCGCAACAAAGAAAAAATCCTGCGGGCGGCGAGCGAGGAGTTTGCCGACAAGGGCTTCGCCGCGACCAAAACCAGCGACATTGCCGCCAAGGCCGGGCTGCCCAAGCCCAACGTCTATTACTACTTCAAGTCCAAGGACAACCTCTACCGCGAGGTGCTCGAAAGCATTATCGAGCCGATCCTGGCGGCTTCCACGCCGTTCAATCCGGACGGCGAGCCTTCGGTGGTGCTGAGCAACTACATCCGCTCGAAAATCCGCATCTCCCGCGACCTGCCCTTCGCCTCCAAGGTGTTCGCCAGCGAAATCATGCATGGCGCACCGCACCTGAGTGCCGAGCAGGTTGAACAGCTCAATGCCCAGGCCAAGCACAATATCCAATGCATCCAGAGCTGGGTGGACCGGGGCTTGATCGCGGCCATTGACCCCAATCACTTGATGTTCAGCATTTGGGCGGCAACCCAGACGTACGCGGATTTTGACTGGCAGATCTCGGCGGTGACCGGCAAGGCCAAGCTGGATGAAGCGGATTATGAAGCGGCGGCGCAGACCATTATTCGGTTGGTGCTCAAGGGGTGTGAGCCGGACTGATACACCGAGGTGCCTGTGCCAATCGGGGGCAAGCCCCCTCCCACAGGTTGAACTGCGAACACGGTCAAAATTGCGGGAGGGCTTGCTACCGATGGGGCCCTGACAGTCAGCAGAGAATCAAGCTGACACCCCCGCATCCGCCAACAACCCCACCCCCTCGATCGCCGTAATCGCACACTGCTCGTCAATATCCGACGTATCCCCGCTGATCCCGATCGCCCCCAGCACCACACCGTCCTGATTCCGTATCAACACGCCACCCGGTGCCGGCACGACGCTGCCGTGCCCCAGGCTGTTCAACGCCGCGATAAACGCCGGCCGTTGCTGCGCATCCAGCGCCAGCAAACGTGAGCCCTTGCCCAGGGCAATCGCACCCCAGGCTTTGCCGATGGCGATTTGCGGGCGCAGCAGGCTGGCGCCGTCTTCCCGCTGCAGGGTGATCAAGTGCCCGCCACTGTCGAGTACCGCAATGGTCAGTGGCGCGGCGCTAATGGTGCGGCCAGCGGCAAGGGCCTGGCCGGCCAGTTGGGTGGCGAGTTTCAAGGTTAAAGCGCTCATGGTGCCGTCCTTCTTTTGTTATTGGGAAAGCGGTTTGGATCTGTTTGATCAGATGCACGATCAAACAAATAGAACACAATGGCATTTGTTTTTGTATACAATATTTTCGCACAAAGTCTCCATACGTCGAAAAAGTCCGCTAAAAATGCCTTCCGACGAACGCCAAGGCCGGTGAAGAAAATCCATTGACCTCTGGCGCTCGCCGTGAATACACTTTGACCAGACACCACTTGTATACAATTACAAAACGCAAGAGGCACCAAAACATGAGCAAAATGAGAGCAATCGAAGCCGCCGTCCTCGTCATGCGTCGTGAAGGCGTGGACACCGCCTTCGGCATCCCAGGCGCCGCGATCAACCCGCTGTACTCAGCCTTGCAGAAGGTGGGTGGCATCGATCACGTCCTTGCTCGCCACGTTGAAGGCGCCTCGCACATGGCCGAGGGTTACACCCGCACCAAGGCCGGCAATATCGGCGTGTGCATCGGCACCTCGGGCCCGGCGGGCACCGACATGGTCACCGGCCTGTACAGCGCCTCGGCCGACTCGATCCCGATCCTGTGCATTACAGGCCAGGCCCCGCGTGCACGGATGCACAAGGAAGACTTCCAGGCCGTGGACATCACCAGCATCGTCAAGCCGGTGACCAAGTGGGCAACCACCGTCCTGGAACCCGGCCAGGTGCCCTACGCGTTCCAGAAAGCTTTTTATGAAATGCGCTCCGGTCGCCCAGGCCCCGTGTTGATCGACCTGCCGTTCGACGTGCAAATGGCCGAGATCGAATTCGACATCGACGCCTACCAGCCGCTGCCCTTGGCCAAGCCATTGGCGACACGCATCCAGGTAGAGAAAGCCCTGGCCCTGCTCGACGCAGCCGAACGCCCGCTGTTGGTCAGCGGTGGTGGCGTGATCAACGCCGATGCCAGCGAACTGCTGGTGGAATTCGCTGAGCTCACCGGTATCCCGGTCATCCCGACCCTGATGGGCTGGGGCACCATCGCCGACGATCACCCGTTGATGGTGGGCATGGTTGGCCTGCAAACCTCCCACCGTTATGGCAACGCGACGATGCTCAAGTCGGACGTGGTGCTGGGCATCGGCAACCGTTGGGCCAACCGCCACACGGGTTCGGTGGAGGTCTACACCGAAGGCCGCAAGTTCATCCACGTGGACATCGAGCCGACCCAGATCGGCCGCGTGTTCACCCCGGACCTGGGCATCGTTTCCGACGCCGGTGCGGCACTGACGATGTTTATCGAAGTAGCCCGCGAGTGGAAAGCCGCCGGCAAGCTCAAGGACCGCAGCGCCTGGCTGCATGACTGCCAGCAGCGTAAAGCCACCCTGCACCGCAAGACCCACTTCGACAACGTGCCGGTCAAGCCCCAGCGCGTGTACGAAGAGATGAACCAGGTGTTCGGCAAAGACACCTGCTACGTCAGCACCATCGGCCTGTCGCAGATTGCCGGTGCGCAGTTCCTGCATGTGTACAAGCCACGCCACTGGATCAACTGCGGCCAGGCCGGCCCGCTGGGCTGGACCATTCCGGCTGCGCTGGGCGTGGTCAAGGCCGACCCGAGCCGCAAGGTGGTGGCGTTATCGGGCGACTATGACTTCCAGTTCATGATCGAAGAACTGGCCGTGGGCGCGCAGTTCAAGCTGCCGTACATCCACGTGGTGGTGAACAACTCCTACCTGGGCTTGATCCGTCAGGCACAGCGCGGGTTTGAAATGGACTACTGCGTGCAGTTGTCTTTCGACAACCTCAACGCTCCGGAACTCAATGGCTATGGCGTTGACCACGTGGCCGTCGCCGAAGGCCTGGGTTGCAAGGCCCTGCGCGTATTCGAGCCAGGCCAGATCCAACCGGCGCTGCGCAAAGCCCAGGAAATGATCGAAGAATTCAAGGTGCCGGTGATCGTCGAGATCATCCTGGAGCGCGTGACCAATATTTCCATGGGCACCGAGATCAACGCCGTCAATGAATTCGAAGACCTGGCCCTGGTCGGCAACGATGCGCCGACTGCCATTTCCCTGCTCGATTAAGGAGAACCCTATGCCGCGTTTTGCCGCCAACCTGTCCATGCTGTTTACCGAACAGGACTTTCTTGCCCGTTTCAAAGCGGCCGCCGAGGCCGGTTTCGAAGGTGTGGAGTACCTGTTCCCGTATGAATTCAGCTCGGCTGAGATCAAGGCAAACCTCGACGCCAACGGCCTGACCCAGGTGCTGTTCAACCTGCCGGCCGGTGACTGGGCCAAGGGCGAACGCGGCCTGGCGTGCCACCCGGACCGGGTCGAGGAGTTCCGCGCCGGGGTCAAGCTGGCCATCGCTTACGCCCAAGTGCTGGGCAATACCCAGATCAACTGCCTGGCGGGGATTCGTCCCGCGGGTGTGGATGATGAAACCCTGGAAAAGACCTTCGTCGCCAACCTCAAGTACGCCGCCGACAAGCTGCAGGCAGCGGGCATCAAGCTGGTGATGGAGATGATCAACACCCGCGACATCCCCGGTTTCTACCTGAACAACACGGCGCAAGCCCTGTCCATTCGCGAGCAGGTGGGCAGTGCCAACCTGTTCCTGCAATACGACATCTACCACATGCAAATCATGGAAGGCGACCTGGCCCGGACCATGGCCACGCACCTGGATGAGATCAACCACATCCAACTGGCGGACAACCCTGGGCGCAATGAGCCGGGCACGGGCGAGATCAACTATCGCTTCCTGTTCGAGCATTTGGACCGCATCGGTTACCAGGGTTGGGTCGGCTGTGAGTACAAGCCGTTGACCACCACCGAAGCGGGTTTGGGTTGGCTCAAAACTCACAACGCGATCTAACAAACACCATCGAGTCAATGTGGGAGGGGGCAAGCCCCCCTCCACATAGGACCTGCTGTGTAATAACAAGAGGATTTCATCATGGCTAAAATCGGATTTATCGGCACCGGCATCATGGGCCAACCCATGGCCGCGAACCTGCAGAAAGCCGGTCACCAACTGTTCCTTTCCGAACACCACGGCAAGGCACCGGCTGAACTGATCAGCGCCGGCGCAGTAGCTTTGGCCAATCCGCAGCAAGTTGCCCAGGAAGCCGAGTTCATCATCGTCATGGTGCCCGACACCCCACAGGTCGAAGACGTGCTGTTCCGCGCCGACGGCGTGGCTGCCGGCCTCTCGCCGAACAAGGTAGTGATCGACATGAGTTCGATCTCGCCCACCGCCACCAAGGCGTTCGCGGCGAAGATCAACGAGACCGGTGCGCAGTACCTCGACGCGCCGGTGTCCGGTGGTGAAGTCGGCGCCAAGGCCGGCACCCTGAGCATCATGGTCGGCGGCGAGTCGCAGACGTTCGAACGCGCCCTGCCGCTGTTCCAGAGCATGGGCAAGAACATCACCCTGGTCGGCGGCAATGGCGATGGCCAGACCGCCAAAGTGGCCAACCAGATCATCGTTGCGCTGAACATCCAGGCGGTGGCCGAAGCGCTGCTGTTCGCCTCGAAAAACGGCGCCGACCGGCCAAGGTGCGTGAAGCGCTGATGGGGGGCTTTGCCTCGTCGAAGATATTGGAAGTGCACGGCGAACGCATGATCAAGGGCACCTTCGATCCGGGCTTTCGCATCAACCTGCACCAGAAAGACCTGAACCTGGCCCTGGCCGGCGCCAAGGAGCTGGGGATCAACCTGCCGAACACCGCCGGCACCCAGCAGGTGTTCAGCACCTGCACGGCGATTGGCGGCGGGAATTGGGACCACTCGGCGCTGATCAAGGGGCTGGAGCATATGGCGAACTTCTCGATTCGCGATAAGTAACCCCCCACAGATCTCACTCTGAAATGCAGTCAATGTGGGAGGAGGCTTGCCCCCTTCCACATTTGTTCCCATTCCAAGTCTGAAATTGCTGCATCTCTAAAAACAAGAATCCCCCCGGGAGCCCGCTTATGTCGGTCGATCCGCAACACCTGCTTCGCGAGCTGTTTGCCACAGCCATCGACGCCGCCCACCCCCGGCTAGTCCTTGAACCTTATCTGCCCGCCGACCGCAGCGGCCGTGTGATTGTGATCGGCGCCGGCAAGGCCGCTGCCGCCATGGCGCTCGTGGTCGAGAACTGCTGGCAGGGCGACGTCACTGGCCTGGTGGTCACCCGCTACGGCCATGGCGCACCGTGCCAGAAAATCGAAGTGGTCGAAGCCGCCCACCCCGTGCCCGATGCCGCCGGCCTGGCCGTGGCCAAGCGCGTGCTGGCATTGATCAGCAACCTCGGCGAAGACGACCGTGTGATCTTCCTGCTCTCCGGCGGCGGCTCTGCCTTGCTGGCCCTGCCCGCCGAAGGCATCACCCTGGCGGACAAACAAACCATCAACAAGGCCCTGCTCAAGTCCGGCGCGACCATTGGCGAGATGAACTGCGTGCGCAAGCACCTCTCGGCGATCAAGGGCGGTCGGTTGGCCAAGGCCGCGTGGCCAGCAACGGTATACACCTACGCCATCTCCGATGTGCCGGGCGACCAGGCCACGGTGATTGCCTCCGGCCCGACCGTCGGCGACCCGAGCACCTCGCAACAAGCCCTGGCAATCCTCAAGCGTTACGGGATCGACGCGCCTGCATCCGTGCGCAGTTGGCTGCAAAACCCGGCCTCGGAAACCGTCAAGCCCGGCGACCCGATCCTCGCCCGCAGCCACTTCCAATTGATCGCCCGCCCCCAGCAATCCCTGGAAGCCGTGGCCGTGAAAGTACGCCAGGCCGGCTTCAGCCCGCTGATCCTCGGCGACCTGGAAGGCGAAGCGCGGGACGTGGCCAAGGTGCACGCGGGCATTGCCCGCCAGATCGTGCAGCACGGCCAGCCGTTGGCGGCGCCCTGCGTGATCCTGTCCGGCGGTGAAACCACCGTCACCGTGCGCGGCAATGGCCGTGGCGGGCGTAACGCGGAATTCCTGCTGAGCCTGACCGACAGCCTCAAAGGCCTGCCCGGCGTGTATGCCCTGGCGGGCGACACCGACGGCATCGACGCTCGGAAGACAACGCCGGCGCAATCATGACGCCGTGCAGTTACCGCCGCGCCGAAGCCCTGGGCCTGAATGCCAGTGATGAGTTGGATAACAACAACGGCTACGGCTATTTCGCGGCGCTCGACGATTTGATCGTCACCGAGCCGACGCGCACCAACGTCAACGACTTCCGCGCCATTCTGATTCTTGAGACTGCCAAACATGACGCCTGACAAAAAAGTCAAAATCCTCGCCACCCTGGGCCCGGCCACCGACGGGATTGATGACATCCGTGAGCTGGTGGAGGCCGGGGTGAATATCTTCCGCCTCAACTTCAGCCACGGTGAGCACGCCGATCACGCCCAGCGCTACCAGTGGATTCGCCAGGTGGAGCGCCAGCTCAACTACCCGCTGGGCATCCTGATGGACCTGCAAGGGCCGAAGCTGCGGGTCGGGCGGTTTGCCGAGGGCAAGGTGCAACTGGTGCGTGGCCAGGCACTGCGCCTGGACTTGGATGAGACTGCGGGCGACCAACGCCGCGTCAACCTGCCCCACCCGGAAATCATCGCAGCCCTGGAACCGGGCATGGACTTGCTGCTGGACGACGGCAAGCTGCGCCTGCGGGTGATCACCAAGCATGCCGATGCCATCGACACCACCGTGCTCAATGGCGGTGAGCTGTCCGACCGCAAAGGTGTGAACGTGCCCCAAGCGTTGCTGGAGCTGAGCCCACTGACCGCCAAGGACCGGCGCGACCTGAGCTTCGGCCTGGAGCTGGGCGTGGACTGGGTGGCGCTGTCGTTCGTGCAACGCCCGGAAGACATCCGCGAAGCCCGTGAGCTGATCGGCGACAAGGCCTTCCTGATGGCCAAGATCGAGAAGCCCTCCGCCGTGCAGCGGCTGCGGGAAATCGCCGAGCTGAGCGACGCCATCATGGTGGCCCGGGGCGACCTGGGTGTGGAAGTACCCGCCGAAAGCGTGCCGCAGATTCAGAAGGACATCATCAGCACCTGCCGCCAACTGGGTAAACCGGTGGTGGTGGCCACGCAGATGCTTGAATCCATGCGCTTCTCACCGGCGCCGACCCGTGCCGAAGTCACCGACGTGGCCAACGC
This sequence comes from Pseudomonas cyclaminis, assembly GCF_015163715.1. GTDB lineage: Bacteria > Pseudomonadota > Gammaproteobacteria > Pseudomonadales > Pseudomonadaceae > Aquipseudomonas > Aquipseudomonas cyclaminis. The sequence continues at coordinate 18,035 of NZ_JADDUM010000051.1, read as the reverse complement.
CGTGGCCGAAGGCGCGGATGCGGTGATGCTGTCGGCCGAAACCGCATCGGGCGAGTACCCGCTGGAAGCCGTGCAGATGATGAGCAAGATCATCCGCCAAGTGGAAAACGGCCCGGATTACCAGGCGCAGCTAGACGTCAGCCGACCCAAGGCCGATGCCACCGTGTCGGACGCCATCAGCTGCGCGATCCGTCGCATCAGCAGCATCCTGCCGGTGGCGGTGCTGGTGAACTACAGCGAATCCGGCAGCTCCAGCCTGCGCGCGGCGCGGGAACGGCCAGTGGCGCCGATCCTCAACCTCACACCGAACCTGTCCACGGCACGACGGCTGAGCGTGGCGTGGGGCGTGCACTCGGTGGTCAATGATCGGCTGCGCCAGGTGGATGAGGTGTGTTCTACGGCGTTGGAGATTGCCCAGGCCCAAGGGATGGCGCAGCGCGGGGATACCTTGGTGATTACGGCGGGGGTGCCGTTTGGGCAGTTGGGTTCGACCAACTCGCTGCGTATCGAGATGTTGATTTAGCGCTTATAAAGGCCCCATCGGGGGCAAGCCCCCTCCCACATTGGACTGCATTCACAGCTATCGCTATGTGAACCCAACAAAGTGTGGGAGGGGGCTTTGCCCCCGATGGGGACAACCCGGTCCCACTGACTAACCACCATGCACAACCAGACCTGCCCCGACTGGGCCGAAGCCCTGCTCAACGGCTTCAGCCAAATCTTCCTCCAGCGCCAGCCGCTGTGCGGCCTGCTGTGCCTGCTGGCCATCCTGATCGGCGCTCCGGCCTTGCTCGGCGGTGCGCTGCTGGGTGGCGTCGCCGGTTTGCTCACGGCCCAGCGCCGGGGGTATCCCAAGGCTGAACGCCAAGCCGGTCTGTATAGCTATAACGGCGTATTGCTGGGCCTGTTGATCAGCCAGCATTTCGCCTGGTCGGCCCTGTTGCCGCCGCTGATCCTGGCGTGTGGCGGCTTGAGTGCGATCCTGACGCGGCAATGGCTTAAACACGCGACGCAACCGGATGGCTTGCCCGCCTACACCGCACCCTTTGTCATGCTGGGTTGGCTGCTGCTGGGCACTGCTGCGCCAAACACTTTCGCCCTGAGCGAACCCGATGCTCTGGCATTGCTCAGCGCACCCTTCACTGGCCTGGCGCAAATCATGCTGCTGGACCAGCCCCTGGCCGGTGCATTGATTGCCCTTGGCCTGTGGCTGGCCAACCGCCGCGCAGCCCTCTGGGCCTTGATCGGTGCCGGCGCCGGCGTGCTGATCGGCGTCGCGCTGGATGACAGCACCGGCGCCCTCCTCGGCCTGCACAGCTACAACCCGCGCTCGCGGCCCTGGCCCTGAGTCAGTCGCGTCGCCAACCCTGGCTGCCGCTGCTCGGCATCCTCCTGGCCAGCCTGCTCACGCCGGGCTTTGCCGCCCTGCACCTGCCCGCGCTCACTGCGCCGTTTATCCTCGCCTGCTGGCTGGTGCGCGCCGGTTGCCGGATGCTTCAGAAACCGCGCATGGACAGCCCCTTCGAATCCCCCTAGGCTTGCTCGATCTTCGATTCGGGCGGGTTTTATGGACAGCAACAACGACTGGCGCCAGCGGCTCTACGTCATGATTTTCCAGAGTGACACCATGGCCGGACGGCGCTTTGACGGCATCCTGCTGCTGATCATCCTCGCCAGCCTGGTGATCGTGATGCTCGACAGCATCGACCAGGTGCACCAGAACTACGCCGATGTGCTGGCGTATATCGAGTGGGGCTTCACCTTCATCTTCCTGATCGAGTACGGCTTGCGCCTGTATTGCTCGCCCAAGCCCTTGCGCTATGCCTTCAGTTTTTACGGGCTGGTGGATTTGCTCGCCATTGTGCCCGGCATCCTGGCGCTGTATTACAGCGACGCGCAGTACCTGCTGATCATCCGCATCATCCGCATGCTGCGGATCTTCCGGGTGCTCAAGCTCAGCCCGTACCTCAAGCAGGCCAACTACCTGATGGCGGCGCTGCGCGGCAGCAAGCAGAAGATTGTGGTGTTCCTGGTGAGCGTGTGCACGCTGGTGACGGTATTCGGCACCTTGATGTACGTGATCGAAGGCCCGGAACACGGGTTTACCAGCATTCCCAAGGGCATCTATTGGGCCATCGTGACGCTGACCACTGTGGGCTTTGGCGATATCGTGCCGAAGACGCCACTGGGCCAGGTGATTTCGTCACTGGTGATGATCACCGGTTACTCGATCATCGCCGTGCCCACCGGGATTTTCACCGCCGAACTGGCCAGTGCCATGCGCGGTGAACAGCTGCAAACCGACTGCCCGGTGTGCAAGAAAAACAGCCACGAGCCCAACGCCGCGTTCTGTTCGCGTTGCGGCAGTAATCTTTTTAAGAAAGTGGAATAAGCAAAGTTCTTTTTAATCTTTAAGCGACTATGACGCCCCGGCTATAGTCGCTGGCAAATGGCCTTACCCCCTTCTTTCGAACAACAAGGAATGAGCAGTGAAAAAACTCGTTAGCGCCTCTCTCCTGGCCGCCGGCCTTGCCCTGGCGGGCGCCGTGCACGCCGCACCGGTCACACTGCTCAACGTCTCCTACGACGTCATGCGCGATTTCTACAAGGACTACAACGCCGCCTTCCAGAAACATTGGGAAGCCGAGCACCCGAACGACAAATTGACCCTGCAAATGTCCTTCGGCGGTTCCAGCAAACAAGCACGCTCGGTGATCGACGGCCTGCCGGCTGACGTGATCACCATGAACATGGCCACCGACATCAATGCCCTCGCCGACAACGGCAAACTGGTGCCGGACAACTGGGTCACGCGCCTGCCGAACAACAGCGCGCCGTTCACTTCCGCCACCGTGTTCATCGTGCGCAAAGGCAACCCCAAGGCCCTGAAGGATTGGCCGGATCTGCTCAAGGACGGCGTGCAAGTGATCGTGCCCAACCCGAAGACCTCGGGTAATGGCCGCTATACCTACCTGTCGGCCTGGGGCTATGTGCTCAAGAACGGCGGCGATGAAGAGAAAGCCAAGACCTTCGTCGGCAAGTTGTTCAAGCAAGCGCCTGTGCTGGATACCGGTGGCCGCGCCGCCACCACCACGTTCATGACCAACCAGATTGGCGACGTGCTGGTGACCTTCGAGAACGAAGCCGAAATGATCGCCCGTGAATTTGGCCGTGATCAGTTCGAAGTCATCTACCCAAGCGTCTCTGCCGAAGCCGAGCCGCCCGTGTCGGTGGTCGACAAAGTGGTCGAAAAGAAAGGCACCCGCGTGGCCGCCGAAGACTACTTGAAGTACCTGTGGTCGCCAGAAGGCCAGGAAATCGCCGCCAACAACTACCTGCGCCCGCGTGATCCGAAAGTGCTGGCCAAGTACACCGACCGCTTCCCGAAAGTCGACTTCCTGTCGGTGGAAAAGACCTTTGGTGACTGGCGCACGGTGCAAAAGACCCACTTCAATGATGGTGGGGTTTTCGACCAGATCTACTCCGGTCAATAACTGAACAATGTGGGAGGGGGCTTGCCCCCGATAGCAATGTGTCAGCCACTACATCCAGTGACTGACACTCCGCAATCGGGGGCAAGCCCCCTCCCACATTTGGTTCTTGGCATGGCAGCTGGATAGGTGGTGTTCTGTCCGCTCAGTTGTTTCTAGATGTATCATCAGCCAGCATAAGTGATATCACCCCAAGCGCCCTACCCGCGCTGACGCCTTGCCTTTACTCTCGCTCGCCATCTTCCCTCGCTTTTATGAGACCACCATGAATGCCACCCCCCACGCTGCAAGCACCATGACCCGCGGGATGGTGATGCTGTTTGCGTTCTGCTGTGGCGCCATCGTCGCCAACATTTACTACGCACAGCCGATCATCGAACTGATCGCCCCGGACATCGGCCTTACGCCGGCCATGGCCAGCCTGATCGTGTCGCTGACGCAGATCGGTTATGCCTTGGGGCTGTTCTTCCTGGTGCCGTTGGGCGACCTGCTGGAAAACCGCAAGCTGATGATCCTCACCACCGTGGTGGCCATCGCCAGCCTGCTGGGCGCAGCGTTCACCGAACAGCCGAACCTGTTCCTGCTGGTGTCGCTGCTGATCGGTTTCAGTTCGGTGTCGGTGCAGATCCTGATCCCGCTGGCCGCGCACCTGGCGCCCGCTGAGTCCCGTGGCCGCGTGGTCGGCAGCATCATGGGCGGTTTGCTGCTGGGTATCCTGCTGGCACGGCCGGTGTCCAGCGTCGTGGCGGACCACTTCGGCTGGCGTGCGATGTTCATGGCCGCGGCGGGGTTGATGGCGTTTATCAGCGTGGTGTTGATGCTCACGATCCCCAAGCGCCAACCCGATCACAGCGCCAGTTACGGCCAATTGCTGGGCTCGCTGGGCACTTTGTTGCGGCGCCAGCCGGTGCTGCGCCAACGCGCGTTTTACCAAGGCTGCATGTTTGCCACCTTCAGTCTGTTCTGGACCGCAGTGCCCCTGGAACTGGCGCGTAATCATGGCCTGAGCCAGAGCGAAATCGCCCTGTTCGCCCTGGTCGGCGCACTGGGCGCCATCGCCGCGCCCATTGCAGGGCGCCTGGCGGATGCCGGTCACACTCACCGCGCTTCGTTGCTGGCGATGCTGTTCGCGGTGTTGAGCTTCCTGCCTGCGTTTGTGCATCCGCTGTACAGCGTGATCGGCCTGGCGGTGACCGGTGTGGTCCTGGACTTCTGCGTGCAGATGAACATGGTCCTCGGCCAACGCGCCGTCTATGCCCTCGACGCCCATAGCCGCAGCCGTTTGAACGCGCTGTACATGACCAGCATCTTCATCGGCGGTGCTTTCGGTTCGGCGATTGCCAGCAGCGTGTACGAACACGGCGGTTGGCTGGGGGTGATGATGGTGGGGAGTGCATTCCCGCTGGTGGCGTTGTTGCGTTTCGTCAGTGCGTCGCGCCAGACGTCGGTGGCCACCGCCTGAGGGGATGGCACACCGGGTTGAGTCTGTGACGGGTGAGGCTACGACTGGGCCCTTCCAGCAGTTGCCTCGGCAGACGATGGCGTGAACAAACGCAGCAACTGCATCAGGAACGTCGCCAGGGTCCTGGCAAGTGCTTCCACCACCCCGGTCGGTTGGTCCGGTACCTTGTCCGGGGTTGGGGTTGGGGTTGGGGTTGGGGTTGGAGCCGGCGTGGGTACAGGCCGTATCTCCGGCGCCTGACCGCTCCACAGCACATCGGTTTGCCTGATGCCGCCTTTGCTCTTGACCAGCAGGTCCGCACTGCCGGTGCCTTTAAGGTCGATGGCCAGGCTAGACAGGCCCGTGCCCGGGTCATGTTTGAGCACCGCCTCACCGGGTCGACCGCTGAACCGTTCGGTAAACACCAGCGCCCGCACACCTGCCTCTTTCAAGGCGCCCGACACGTCGATCTTGTCGGTGCCACTGGTAAAGTCCTCGATCAGGTCGGGACTCTGGGGCGTGGAGTCGCTGGCCTTATCGTAGACAAACGTGTCGGCACCGCCCCCTCCCCTTAACCTGTCGGCACCGAGGCCACCCTTGAGTCGATTGGCGGCCTCATTGCCGACCAGCGTGTCGCGGCCAGCACCACCGATGGCATTTTCCACCGTGCAGCCCTTGGCAATGGACACATTGCCCCTCAAACCGCCCACATCCGAGAAGGATTCGGCATTCAGGTTGATGTTCTGGTCCTGTGAGAAGCCGGAAAAGTCCAAGGTATCGTTCCCCCCACCATCCCAAACGCAGAAGATGGGTTTGTCCCGGGCGCTTTTAAGGCTCAGCACCTCGCGCTCGGTATTGGAATTGAAGCCATAGACGGTGTCGGTATTACGTGTCTGGTAGTTGGCGCCGTAGAGACGTTGCACCGCAGCAATGTCATCCATCATCGGGGCCGACGGATTGAGCCCCTTGAAGTCATGGCCAGCCTGATGCTTCTCCGACCAATAGCTCATCACCGTGCGGGCCTTTGTATCCTGGGCGTAGACTGCACCCTGTTCATAATGGGGATTGCCGCCGTTGTAGTTCCCCGGATGTTGCAGACCGATGGCATGGCCGATTTCATGCACAGCAGTCACCGAAAAATGGCTGCCCAGCGCCGGTGAACTCCCCCCTCCCAGCGTACCGATCGTCGCCGTGGTACGGGCATTGGAGCGATTGGGTGAAGTGGCAACGCCGCGATCCCCGCGAGGGTTGTTGTGGATACTGAGCATGCCGTCGGTGCCGTTTGCCTGCTCGCGAAAGTTGATATTGGCCACGTCCTGCCAGGACTGGACTGCCTGGCGCACACGTTGCTGCTGCTGGTTGTTGAAGCTCTTGTCTACCGTGTACTGCAGGTCCACCTTTTGATCACCGTTGCGATCATGAAAACGTAAGCCGTCCCGCGTGATTTGTTTGCCTGCCTGGTCTGTCGTAAAAGACGGCTTGTTACCGGCACCGGCTCCATACGGACCTGCGTCCGACATAGGCAAACCCAGCGGGGTATTGGTACAACAGGAATCAAAAATTTTCATGGCATGAGACTCGTCAATTTTAGTAAAGACGCGTATCGAATTGAGTCGCTTAGCTATCCCTGCCAATGACGTCCGGGTTATCCAGCACCGAACAAATCGACACCGCAAATTAACGTCGCATACCAAAAAAAGTCAGACAATCCTTATTCCATCTCTGACCAAGTCACTTCTACGCCGTGCAACAAAGGCTCAAAAAACAGGGAATTCGGTTGCAATTTAAATATTCAAATACACAAACATCGTTTCGATAACATTTTGTTTTAACAACAAAAAAACAAAATTTAAACACTGCCTGGTAACGTCAACAGGTGTTTTTCAATCTTGCGACGATATGTTTACTCAACGTTTTCAGGCCGCCCGTTAGTGCTCACAACGGCCGGTTGCAGGTCAAGAACGCACTAATTTTTCCAACGCGGCATCCGCCAGAAATGACGAGCGACTTTTGACTTTGTGCTCGCGCACGTAACGGTCGATGCGTTGGATGACATAACCGGGTAAGGTCACATTGACCTTCTCGGTCTTACCCAGGTAGGGCGAGATGTCCAACTCCAGCATCCCCCAGCCCATCCCCGCGTAGTCCTCATGAGCGTGATGGTTCGCGACTGACGTTGGCATCGGAATCGTCCCACCCTGCGCGGCGATCTCCTGCAGCAGGATATGCGCCACTTCCACGGCAGCGTTGTAAGCCTCTTCAAAACTGTCCCCGGCGGTGACAGCGCCTGGAATATCGGGGATCTGAATACCGGTGGCGGTAAAGTCATCGCCCCATTCGATACAGATTGGGTATTGCATGAATGCTCTCCTTAAAACTGAAACAACCCGGCGCGTTTTCTGATGCTTAGGACCGTACCCAAGGGCAGGTCCTTAATGCGTCAGCCCGACTGACGGGTGTTTTACCGAATGTTGAGCGAGGGCCAGTAACCGAATGAGCCCGCGCAGGCCGCAAGGCCGGCTGGCGCCGGAGCAGCTTCAGGCGTAGACCGAATGCCCTAGATCCAGGCAGCACAGCAAGCGGTCGACGGTATGCTCCAAGGGGCCGGAATTATCCAGCACGAATAACCCCGGACCATTGCCGGCGATCAGCGCTTGGGTAAACCGCGCATTGCGCGCCAGGCGTTCCTCGATATCCGCCAGGGATTCACGCCCCCGTGCAATCAAGCGTTGGCGCAGCTCGGCTTGATCCACGGTCAACAGCAGCACCAGCAACTGCGGATAACGTGCGCGAGCCTGCGCCAAGTGCGCACGCGAGCCGTTGACCAGCACGTCGTCCCCCGCTGCGAGCCAGGCGTCGATGTCCTTGGGAATGCCGTAGGACAACCCATTGGCGTGCCAGCTGAGGGCAAACGCGCCGTCGGCGTCCAGCGTGGCAAACTGCTCCGGGCTCACGCCCTGGGCGGCTTCGCCCACGGCTTCCGCCGAACGGGTGATCACCCTTCGCACAATGCGACAGCCACGCTGGGCCAGACGCGCACGGGCGGCATCCAGCAGGCTGTCTTTGCCTGAGCCCGATGGTCCGATGAGATAGATCAACCTGCCTGCCATCAAAACACCCTCTTTGCCTGTCGCCAGACGTGTTTCACTACAGGCTGGCCGGATGGTAGTCACTGGAAAGTATATCCACTAATCCCTCCCATCAGCGTGGCCCTTTCACCAGCGGCAAAGGTGAGAAACCGGACTTGGCCTACAGCAGCCGCACGGGCAGGTACTCATACTGCCGGCCGAGCGGTACGCAGCGGGGCTGCCCCGCCGGGTTTCCATTCCCCGGACGTCCCGTCTGCGTGCAGCTCGCCCTCTTTTATATCCGTAAGCAAACCCTTTGCGCGAAATGGGTAGAACCCATGACCAACGCGGGGCAAGCACCACGTCCATATTGGAGCTGTTGTGTGTGAAAGAACGGATTTCAACTCGAAAAAAAGGCGACCCTCAGGTCGCCTTTTGTCATTGCGCGTACTGCTTGCTCAGCCCCGGCGGCACGCCTTGCACGTTGGTGTCTTCCCACGGTCCGTTGGGGCTGATGGAGCGGCTCCAGCCGTTGCTCCAGCGGTATTAGGTGCGCTGGCGGTAGAAGGTGTCCGGCTGGTCATCGAGCACGTAGACCTGCATCTTGCCGTCCCAGTGGCTGGCGGCGCCCGGTGGTGGGGCAAACGTCGGCGATTTGCTCGGCACAGGCTTTGGCGGCGGGGTAACCGGGCCGGACGGCTTGGTGCTCGGTTGAGTCGAAGGACCGGACGGCGGGATAGTCGGGCCGGTCGGGCCAGAAGGTGGTCGATGGACCGCACAGGCGCTCAAGCCCACTATCAGGCTGAGCAGAGTGATGCGTGCGAATGCGGTCGTCATGGGCGTTTCCTCAAGAATTACTGGTCCGGACTGTCGATGGTCAGCTGTTGCAGTGCAGTGCTGCTGCTGGCCAGGGGTTGGCTGCGGCCGATCCACTCGCCAGAGGTCGGAAGACCGGCCCGGGATATGCGCGCAACCAGTTGGACTTCGGCGAAGTTGGACAGTTTCAATTGCGGCATCATCGCGTCGGCGTCGCCCAGTTCGACGGTGACGGGCAGTTCGGCGACGGTGACGCGTTTGGCCGCCAACGGTGCCGGAGGGCCACTGACGGCGCGGGCGAAGATGAACACAGTGTCGGTCGGCAGCGCCTTGGCCTTCACGTCGGCGGACACGTCCACCCGCACCTTCAGCACGGCTTTTTGGGCGACGGTGCCCCCGCTTTCCTTCAGGCTTTGTGCTGCCCGGTCGATGCCGCCTTGCAGCGCGGCACGGGAATTGTCTTGCGGTGGCAGTTGGGCCAGCAAGCGGGTCCAGTAATCAATCGCCTCCTGATAGCGCTTGCCTTCGAACGCCGCGATACCCAACAGACCAAGGCTGGTGACTTCCTTCGGATCCAGCTTCAGGGCTTCATCGGTCAACGCCTGAACCTGGGGCGACCACTGCTTATTGTCAGCAAAGTATTGCGCCTGGGCCCACTGGCCAAGCAGCTCCGGCTGGCGGCCAGCCAGCGCCACGGTACGTTCGAAGATTCTGGCCGCATCCGCCGAACGGTCCTGGGCCATGTAGGCGCGACCGAGGAAGTACAGGCCTTCGGCCGAGTCCGGCTGGGCGGCAGCGGCACGTTCCAGGCGCTGGGTCATGTCCTCCATGGACACCGGCGGCTGGGAGAATTCGCGAGTCAGTTCGACTTTGTCGCTGGCACCAAAGTGCAGGTACAGGCCCAAGCCAAGCACGGGGACGAGGACGGCGGCGAGCAACGGCAGCGGTTTGCCCAGGCGGGATTCGCGGGGCTTTTCGACGCCTTCGGTATCAGCCAGCAGTTCGCGGGCCGCTTCGGCACGACCGGTGTCGAGTTGTGCGGCGTTGAGCACGCCTTCGTCCTGCTGCACTTGCAGCTCGGCAACACGTTCCTGGTACAGCGCCACGTTCAGCGCGGTGCGATCCTCTTCGCGCTGGGCACGGCGGCCGCGCAACACGGGGATCAGCAGGAAACTCAGGGCAATCAGAAGCAGCAAGCCGGCTGCGAGCCAGAAATCAATCATCAGTCTTGGTGTCCAGCAGTTGGTCGAGGCGTTTACGCTCTTCGGGGGACAGTGCGTCGGAACCATCGGTTGGCGCGGCGCGGCGACGGCGCACGATCACCGCCATGACGACCACGCCCGCCAACAACAACCCGGCGGGGCCGAACCAGAGCAGCGCGGTCTTGCCGGTGAGGGCCGGTTTGTAGCGCACGAAATCGCCGTAGCGGTCGACCATGAAGTCGATGATCTGCTGGTTGTCCTTGCCCTCACCCAGCATGCGGAAGATCTCTTTACGCAGGTCGGCGGCGATGGGCGCGTTGGAGTCGGCGATGTCCTGGTTCTGGCACTTGGGGCAGCGCAGTTCCTTGGTCAGTTCGCGAAAACGTTCGCGATCACCGTCCTTGGCAAACTCGTAGGTGTCGATGGCCCCGTGGGCCACACCGACCAAGCCCAGCGCCAGCACGGCAGCGGCTAACAGACGCTTCATGGCTTGGCCTCATCGACCAGCGCCTGGTACTTGGCGGCCAGTTGCTCGCGCCACACAACTTCGTCGATCACGCCGACGTACTTGTCGCGGATCACGCCCTTGGCGTCGATAAAGAAGGTCTCCGGGGCACCGTAGACGCCGAGGTTGAGGCCGAGATTACCGTCTTCATCACGGATATCCAGCTGGTATGGGTTGTGGAACTCGGCCAACCATTTCAAGGCTGCTGCATTGTCGTCCTTGTAGTTGATGCCGTAGATCACCACGCCCTTCTCGGCCAATTTGTTGAGCACCGGGTGTTCGACGCGGCAGGAGATGCACCAGGTGCCCCACACGTTGACCAGCGCCGGTTTGCCCAGCAGGTCGGCACGGGTCAGCGTCTTGTCGCCTTGCACGTTCGACAGCGAGAACTCGGGGAACGGCTTGCCGATCATGGCCGAAGGCAGCTCGGCCGGGTCCAGGTACAGGCCGCGATACAGGAACACCGCCACCACCAGGAACAACGCCAGCGGCAACACCATCAACCAACGCTTCATACCGCCGCTCCTTGCAGACCGAGGGCTTCACGCACCCGGCTCTTGACCTTGACCCGATAACGCCGGTCCAGCGCGGCCAGCAAACCACCAAAGCCGGTGAGCAAACCGCCGAACCAGATCCAACGCACAAACGGCTTCACATGCACGCGCACGGCCCAGGCGCCCTCGCCCAACGGTTCGCCCAATGCCACATACAGGTCACGGGTGAAACCGGCGTCGATACCGGCTTCGGTCATCATTGAGCTCTGCACGGTGTAGAGGCGTTTTTCCGGGTGCAGCACGCTGATTTCCTTACCGTCGCGCATTACCCGCACGGTGCCTCTGTCGGACGTGAAATTCGGCCCTTCAAAGTGCTTGGCGCCCTCAAAGATGAACTGGTAACCGCCCAGGTCCATGGACTCGCCCGGCGCCAGGCGCAGGTCGCGTTCGGCGCTGTTCTGGCTGGAGAGCACCACGCCCAGCGCACACACGGCGATGCCAATGTGGGCGATCTGCATGCCCCAGTAGCTGCGGGTCAGCGTCGGCAGGCCTTTGATCAAGCCTTTGTGGCGGGTCTTGTCGAAGATGTCGCGCACACCGGCCAGCAGCACCCAGGCGGCGAGCATAAAGGTGGCCAGTACCGCCCAGTTGAAATCGCCATAGGCAATACCGGCGATCACGGCCAGCGCGACGCTGCCCAGCAGTACCGGCATCAGCATGCCGGCCAGCCATTTCACCGGTGTGTCTTTCCAGCGCACCAGTACGCCGACCGCCATCACCACCATCAGCAAACCCATCAACGGGATAAACAGCGCGTTGAAATACGGCGGGCCGACGGACAGCTTGGCACCGCTCAGCGCATCCAGCACCAGCGGGTAAAGAGTGCCGAGCAGGATCATCGACGCAGCCACCACCAGCACCAGGTTGTTGCCCAGCAGCAGGGTTTCCCGCGACCACAGGTTGAAGCCAACGCGGCTCTTGACCACCGGCGCACGCAGGGCGAACAGGGTGAGTGAGCCGCCCACCACAAACAGCAGGAAGATCAGGATGAACACGCCGCGCTCCGGGTCGGACGCAAACGCGTGCACCGAAGTCAGTACGCCTGAACGCACGAGGAACGTGCCGAGCAGGCTGAGGGAAAATGCGGCGATGGCCAGCAGCACCGTCCAGCTCTTGAACACGCCGCGCTTTTCAGTGACGGCCAGGGAGTGAATCAGCGCGGTGCCCACCAACCATGGCATGAACGAGGCGTTTTCCACCGGGTCCCAGAACCACCAGCCGCCCCAGCCGAGTTCGTAGTAAGCCCACCAGGAGCCCAACGTAATGCCAATCCCCAGGAAGGCCCAGGCGACGATGGTCCACGGCCGCGACCAGCGCGCCCAGGCGGCATCCAGGCGCCCGCCGAGCAAGGCGGCGATGGCGAAGGCGAAGGCCACGGAGAAACCGACGTAACCCATGTACAGCATCGGCGGGTGCACGATCAGGCCGATGTCCTGCAGCAAGGGGTTGAGGTCATGCCCGTTCGACGGGATCTGCGGCAGGATGCGGCTGAACGGGTTGGAGGTCATGATCAGGAACAGCAGAAAACCAATGCTGATCATGCCCATCACCGCCAGCACCCGCGCCAGCATCACTTGCGGCAGTTGGCGCGAGAACACCGACACGGCAAAGGTCCAGCCGCCGAGGATCAACGCCCACAGCAGCAAGGAACCTTCGTGGGCGCCCCACACGGCGCTGAACTTGTAGTACCAAGGCAGCGCGGTGTTGGAGTTATTGGCGACGTAGGCGACCGAAAAGTCGTCGGTCATAAAGGCGTAGGTCAGGCAGCCAAACGCAAACAACAGAAACGCAAACTGGCCCCAGGCGGCCGGCTGCGCCAGGCTCATCCACAGGCGGTCGCCACGCCAGGCGCCGAGCAACGGCACCACGGCCTGCACGATGGCGAAGCACAGGGCGAGGATCATCGCCAACTGGCCCAACTCGGGGATAAACAGTGCGGACGTCATCACTCAACCCTCCTTAACGGGTGTTGGCGCGGACTGGCCGCTGTCTTTCAAAGCCTTGGTGACTTCCGGCGGCATGTATTTCTCATCGTGCTTGGCCAGCACTTCATCGGCCACCACTACGCCCTCGGCGTTGAGCTTGCCCAGGGCAACGATGCCCTGGCCTTCGCGGAACAGGTCCGGGAGGATGCCGCGGTAGGTGATGGTCACGGCCTTGTTGAAGTCGGTGACCACGAAGGTCACGTCGAGGGAGTCGCCGGAGCGCTTCAGCGAGCCCTTCTCCACCATGCCGCCGGCGCGGATGCGCGTATCGACAGGCGCTTCGCCATTGGCGATCTGGGTCGGGGTGTAGAACAGGTTGATGTTCTGTTGCAGCGCGCTCAAGGCGAGGGCCACGGCAATGCCGACGCCGGCCAGAATGGCCAGGATGATCAACAGACGCTTTCTACGCAGCGGATTCACTTTTCGGTCTCCCGGCGCAGACGACGCGCCTCTTGTTGCAGGTAACGCTTGCGGGCCAGGATCGGCGCGGCGACGTTGAGGGCCAGCACCGCCAGGCAAATGCCATAGGCCGTCCAGACATACAGGCCGTGGTGGCCCATGGCGAGAAAATCACTGAAAGAAGCAAAGCTCATCCACGCGCTCCCAGGCAGGTTTGCACTTCGGCCTTGACCCAACTGGCGCGGGCTTCACGCTTGAGCACTTCAAGGCGCATGCGCATCAGCAGCACGGCGCCGAAGAAGCAGTAGAACCCCAGCACCATCAACAGCAACGGCGCCCACATTTCCACGGGCATCGCCGGTTTTTCGGTGAGGGTGAAGGTGGCGCCCTGGTGCAGGGTGTTCCACCACTCCACCGAGTATTTGATGATCGGGATGTTGATCACGCCGACAATCGCCAGTACCGCGCAGGCCTTGGCGGCGCTGTCACGATTACTGATCGCGTTGCCCAGGGCAATCAGACCGAAGTACAGGAACAGCAGGATCAACATGGACGTTAGTCGTGCATCCCACACCCACCACGAACCCCAGGTGGGTTTGCCCCAGATCGCACCGGTGACCAGCGCCACGGCGGTCATCCACGCGCCGATGGGCGCGGCGCATTGCAGGGCCACGTCGGCCAGCTTCATCTTCCACACCAGGCCGACAATGCCGCACACCGCCAGCATCACGTAGCAGGACTGGGCGAGCATCGCGGCGGGCACGTGGATATAGATGATGCGAAAGCTGTTGCCTTGCTGGTAATCCGGCGGCGCGAAAGCCAGGCCCCAGACCAGGCCGATGCCGATCAGCAACACGGCGAAGAGGCTCAACCACGGCAGCAGTTTGCCGCTGATGCCATAGAACCATTTGGGCGAGCCAAGCTTGTGAAACCAGGTCCAGTTCATTGCTGTTTCTCACGGTTGCTTCGCGTCATGACGAGAAGCGTAGGGTCTTTACTGACTCAGCGTGTCACGCTGGGTCAGACCTCATTATTCACCGACGCTGATCTTCAGGCCGGCGGCTATGGCAAAGGGTGTCAGGGTTACCGCCAGGGCGGTCAGGCTACCAAGCCACAGGAGGTAACCGGTCGCCGGCATGCCCATGAGCGCGGCCTGCAAAGCGCCGCTGCCGAGGATCAGTACCGGGATGTACAACGGCAGAATCAACAGGGCCAATAACAGGCCACCGCGCTTCAAACCGACGGTCAACGCTGCGCCCACGGCCCCCAACAGGCTGAGCACTGGCGTGCCGAGTAACAAGGACAGAAGCAATATCGGCAGGCATTCAACGGGCAAGCCCAGCATCATCGCCAACAGCGGCGAGAGCAAGACTAGCGCGAGGCCGGAAAAAGCCCAGTGTGCCAGCACCTTGGCCAGTACCAGAAGTGGCAAAGGGTGCGACGAAAGGACCCACTGTTCCAGGGAACCGTCTTCGAAATCACTGCGAAACAGCCCGTCCAGCGAGAGCAGAACCGATAAAAGCGCCGCCACCCACACCAGTCCCGGAGACAAGGTTTGCAACAGTTTAGTCTCGGGCCCGACCGCCAGCGGGAACAGCGCAATCACGATGGCAAAGAACACCAGCGGGTTGGCCAATTCAGCCGGGCGACGGCACAACAGCCGCGCTTCACGGGCGACCAGCAGGGCGAAGACACTCATGCCGACCACCGGCCCAGGTCGAGGTCGCGGTAACCGGCGGGCATGCGAGCCAGGGTGTGGTGGGTGGTGAGCAGCACGGTGCCGCCCTGCTCGCAATGCCGCGCCAGGTGCTCTTCCAATTGGGCGACACCTTGTTTATCCAGGGCGGTGAAAGGCTCGTCGAGAATCCACAACGGCGGGCCCGGCAGATACAGGCGCGCCAGGGCCACGCGGCGCTGTTGGCCGGCAGACAGGGTGTGGCAAGGAACGTCTTCAAAGCCCTTGAGACCGACAGTGGCCAGGGCCTGCCAGATGGCGTCACGGGAGGCCCGATGATGCAGGGCGCTGAGCCAGCTGAGGTTTTCTTCGGCGGTGAGCACGTCCTTGATGCCGGCGGCGTGGCCGATCCAGATCAGGTTTCGCGCCAGTTCAGTCCGTTGTTCGCCGAGGGGTTTACCGTTGAGCCGTACTTCGCCCGCCGTCGGCTGCATCAGCCCGGCCAGCAGGCGCAGCAGACTGGTCTTGCCACTGCCGTTGGGGCCGCTGACCTGCACCATATCGCCACCCGCCACACGCAGGTCGAGGTGCTCGAACAGCAGGCGCAAGTCGCGTTCACAGGCAAGCGCTACGGCTTCAAGAAGAGGGCTGGTCAAGAGATCGCGGGCCTTTACGGTTCAAGTCGGCGGTGCAGCGGCCGTTAAAGAGAGATGCACAATAACGGCTTTGGCGACCGATTTTAGAGAGCTGGATCAAATAGTTGTGAGGTTTTTACCGCTCTCTTTGCAGACGGGCGGCATTATACATGCGATGCCCTACTCTAAAGAGGGCAATTTCCCCAGAGACGATGCGCACGATGACCGGCGAGATCAACCTTCCTACGCTCCCTCCCACCCCGACAGCCGGGCAAAGCCCCGCGCCTGCGACGGGTGAATTGTTGAAACTGCTGGAGCCGCAGATCGGGCTGATCGACCCGGGAAAAACCGCGAACGCCGAGGTCATCGCGCTTAAACAAGGCGGTGAAGCCTTTCAGCTTCTGCTCAAGCTGACCCTTGAAGGCGGCCGCCAGACCCTGGTGCAAGCCAGCAGCGCCCAGCCGTTGCCATTGGGTAGCAATGTGGCAGTGAGCCAGACGCCGGCGGGCAACCTGACCTTGAGCTTGCAACAGGCCTTGAGCGCCAATGTGGCGGCCCTGACCCGCCTCGACACTAATCAGATGCCAGTGGGCACGCTGTTGCAGGCCAAGGTGCTGACCACCCAGATGTTGCCCCAGGGCACTGCACAACCAGCGATCTACCGCTCGCTGGTGACGGTGCTCAACAACGCCCTGGCCGGTGCGACGCTGACGGTGGAAAGCCCTCAGCCCCTGCGCGTGGGCAGCCTGCTCAGCGCCGTGGTGCAGAACGCGCAGACCCTGAGCTTCGTACCGTTGAGCGGGCTCAAGGATCAATTGGCCGTCACCCAACAACTCTCGACTCAGCAAAGTCGGCAAGGCTCGCTGGATGCGGTGTTCACCGCGTTGCAAAACCTGCCCCGTGGCGACAGCACGTCGGTCGACCTGCGCGCCGCCGCCGACCGCTTGCTCGCCGCCCTGCCGGACCTGGCCCAGGTGAGTAATCCCAAGGTGCTGGCCCAGGTGGTCCAGAACAGCGGCGCGTTTCTTGAAGCCAAGCTGCTCGCCGGGCAAAACCCGCAAGTGCCGCCCCTGGATATGAAGGGCGCGCTGCTGCGCCTGGTCGCGGATCTGCTGCCTGCCCTGCCCACCAGCACCAACTTGAATGCGATCCTTGCCGCCAACACCCTGGCCCAGGTGATGCCGAATTTCGTGCGCAGCCCGCTGAATACGCTCGGCCAAGTCAGCGCACGACAGGCGCCAGTTGGCTTCCCACTGCCGGAACGGCTGATGGCCAAACTGGAAGGCGAAGGCGACCTGGAGAACCTGCTGCGCCTGGCTGCCGGGGCTATCTCCCGCTTGCAGAGCCATCAACTGTCGAGCCTGGAACAAACCGGCACCACTGCCGATGGCCGCCTGCAAACCACCTGGCAGCTGGAAATCCCCATGCGCACCCTGCAGGACATCGTGCCCTTGCAGGTCAAGTTCCAGCGCGAGGAACCGGCGCAGGACAAGGACCAGCCCGAACGCAAGGACAGAAAAGACCCCAAGCAAATGCTCTGGCGCGTCGAGTTGGCGTTCGATATGGAGCCGCTGGGGCCATTGCAGGTCCAGGCGCAACTGACCCAGGGCAAACTGTCCAGCCAACTGTGGGCAACCCGCCCGTTCACCGCCAGCCTGATCGAAAGCCATTTGGGCAGCCTGCGCGAGCGGCTGGTGACCTCCGGCATCAACGTCGGCGACCTGGATTGCCACCTCGGCACGCCGCCACGCGGGCCGAAAACCGGACTGGAGCAACGCTGGGTGGATGAAACCGCATGAACAACGCAAACCCGCCACGCCAGGCGATTGCCCTTAAATACGACGGCCAACAGGCGCCGACGCTCACTGCCAAGGGCGACGATGCCCTGGCCGAAGCCATCCTGAAATTGGCGCGTGAAAATGAAGTGCCGATCTATGAAAACGCTGAACTGGTGAAGCTGCTGGCACGCATGGAGCTGGGCGACAGTATTCCGGAGGAGTTGTACCGCACGATTGCCGAGATCATTGCGTTTGCGTGGACCTTGAAGGGCAAGTTCCCGGTGGGCTATGACCCGGACGCGGGGCCGGTGGAGCGGGATGTGACGGAGCGTGGCGACGACTACTGACTAGCGTCAGGCAGAGGCAGATCCATGTGGGAGGCCCCCACTACCTCTTCGACGTAGCGATGTCGCGCAGCAAACTGGGCGCACCTACGAAATCTGCGGCTCAATAAGTCGGCTTCACACGGTTTGAGTGTGGGAGGGG
>NZ_JADDUM010000050.1 GCF_015163715.1 Pseudomonas cyclaminis | reverse complement strand
ATCGGGGGCAAGCCCCTCCTACATTTGGTTAGCCCTTCACGGTCTTTGGCGCCTTGCCTTCTTTCATCTGTTGCAGCAGCGGTGCGCATTCATTGGGCTCGCCGCCACTTGGGGCGACCAGCGCAAGCAACCCGGCGGCAGGGCCGGCGATCACGCCCAGTGCCACCATGCCCGCGCCGCGCAAGGCCAATGGAATAGCCTTCACGCCGGCATTGGGCTTGATGAACGGGCCGTTCACGTAAAGCGGCGAGCGCAGGGAGAACAGGCGGAACCCTTTGGATTCCGGGGTGACGGTCAGGTCCAGCTGTTCGGTGGCCATGTTCGCGGTGCCGTCGATGTAGATGATGGCGTTCTCGGTATCGAACACAAACAGCCGCGTGGTTGCCAGGCCGGTCTTGATGCCGAAGTCCGCCGCCGCGCAGTTGATCTTCACTTCCTTGTCGCCGAACAAACGGCCCACCACATAGTTGCCGACGTTGAGCCCGGCGATTTCCATCAGGCCACGGCTGATGGCGCCGTCGTTAATCAGCATCTTCAGGTCACCGTTGGAGCTGCCCAGCAGCGCCGCCACGGAGTTGCCGCGCCCGGAAATATCGGCATCGCCGTTGAGTTCACCGAAGCTGGTTTTCATCGGTTCGAAGGTCGGGAACAGTTGCTTGAGCTTGAAGTTGCGTGCGGTCAGCCTGGCGCGACCTTCCATCGGTGTGATGCGCCCATTCAGGCGGATCTGCGCATCGAGCTTGCCGCCGGCGACGCCGAAACGCAGGGGTTCCAGGCTTAGCTCGCCGTCATTGAGCACAACGTGGGTGTAGAGGTCAGTGAAGGGCAACTCGGCACTGTGCACGATGCGTTTGCCGGTGAATTCCACGTCGGCATCCATGTCGCGCCAGCGTTCGGTGCGGAACTCTTCCACCGGCAGCACTTTGGTCGCCGGCTGTTTGCTTTCGCCGCCACGGGCCTTTTGCTTGGCGTTCGAGTCGGCGCCGATCAAGGGGGCCAAGTCAGCCATCAGCAACTGGTTGGACACCAATGCGCCGCTGAGCTTGGGCCGTGGCTGACTGGCGACGTAGCCGAGGTTGCCGTGGATATCGCTGTTGCCGATCTTGCCGTTGAAGTTTTCGTAGCGAAAGGACGCGCCGCTGGCCTCGTGCAGCTTGGCGATCAAGTGGCCGTCGGTGGCGTAGGCCGGCGAGTCCGGCAGGGTGACGCCGGTCAGGGGGTACAGGTTGCCCAGGCTGCTGCCGGACAGTTTCAGGCGCAGGTCGAGGGCGCCGAGGTTGAGCGGGTCGGTCAAGGTCCCGGCCAGGGCGATGCTGGTGTCGGCGATCTTGACCTGGGCCTGCAGCGGGAACGGCTTGGCCGCATCCTGCAGGGCCAGCAGGCCGCCGATCTTGCCGGTGCCGTCCAGCTTCTGGCCGTGGTACTGGCCTTTGACCTTGAGGGCGAACGCATAGTCCTGGGGCGCGGAGCCTTTTTCCAGGGCCTTCCTGGCATCGGCATCGCCGACGATTTCACCGAACGGGATCGGTTTGCCCAGGGGATCGATGATCACGTCGAGCTGGGTCTTGAGGGTCTGGTCGTCGAGGGTCACGTGGCCTTTGTCGAAGCCGATGGCGCCGATGTCCACCACCCAATTGGAGGGTTCGGCATTCGGGTCTTTAGGGTCGAACGTGAAGGTCCAATTGGCCCGGCCATCGGCCAGGCGCTGCAACTCGGCGCTCGGTTCGGTGAGGTCGATACGCGGGATCACCACGCGCTGCACCAGCAGGGCCAGGGGCGAAATACGCAGTTCGACTTTTTTCAGCGTGACCATCTGCGGTTTTTTCGACCAATCGGGGTTGCCCAAGGTCAGGTCTTCGGCGATCACGTGGGGCCACGGCACCCAGGCACGCCAGCCGCCTTCATCGGGCTCGCGTTGCCACACCACGGCGAGGTTGCCATTGATGGCAAACGGGCGATGCAGCTCTTCGGAAACTTTGGCATTGAGGGGCGGTTTGATGCGGTTCCAGTCAAAAAACACCAGGACCAGGACCGCTACGGCGATTAACAGAACGAAGCTGGCGCAGCTCCAGGCGACGATTTTACGAGTGCGCGTCATTGCACAGGACTCCTCAACACGACTAGCTGAACTACAGCTCATAAGGGTACGACTGGTAAACCGTCCGGGGGTTTAACCCAGTGGCCGATTTAGTCGCAAAAAGCCATTTTCCTGATCGACCGGACAAATCCGATCATCGACGGCGCACCATTGTTACCCAGGTTCGTGTCGAAAATACCCACCAAGGTGCAAAACCGCGTGCTTGAGAGGTCCGGTCTAGAGCCTCCGCGAGGAACAATCAATTCTGTTGATTATTACCATTGTGTTTATGAACTTTTATATCGACATATCGAGAGTAGCATTAGTCCTGTACCCACTTTATCGCCCTCCCAAGGAGCAACCATCATGAAACGCCAAGTACTCGCTACCGTTCTGTTGTCCATCCTGGCTTCCAGCGCTTTTGCCCTGCCAGCCGCTGAACAGGTCACCCCACAAGTCAAAGCCGACGCCGTGCACTTCAGCCAGACCCTGGCCCGTAGCGGTTCGCAAGAAGAAGATGCCCGTGACTACGCCAAAGGCGCTGTTGCAGAAAACGGTTCGGATCAGATCAGCAAACGCGCTCACGCCGAAGGCCTGACCGAAAACGGCAGCGATCGCCTGCATGAGAATGGCCTGGTTGAAGACGGTGCCGATCAAATCAGCAAGCGCGCCTACACTGAAGGTGTTGCCGAAGATGGTTCGGATCGCCTGAAAGAACAAAATCAAGCACAGAGCTAACCCTATGGTAGCCCAGAAAAAAGCCCGATCACCCGATCGGGCTTTTGACTTTTTGTAGACCCTGCCACGCAACGCCTCCCCGCCAAGTTCGACGCCAACAGAGCTGTTTTGCTAGAGTGCGTCGCTGTACTTGCCGACAAAGCCCCCGCCCATGCTGCCCCGCGCCGAACAGAAGCAACAGACCCGCCTTGCCCTGATGGACGCTGCCCGCCATCTGATGGAGTGTGGCCGTGGGTTTGGCAGCCTGAGCCTGCGGGAAGTGGCGAAGACGGCCGGCATTGTGCCCACCGGTTTCTATCGCCATTTTGCCGATATGGACCAGCTTGGGCTCGTCCTGGTGAGTGAAGTCGGCCAGACCTTTCGCGCTACCATTCGCCTGGTGCGCCACAACGAGTTCGTGATGGGCGGCATCATCGACGCCTCGGTGAGGATCTTTCTCGATGTGGTCTCGGCCAACCGTTCGCAATTCCTGTTCCTGGCCCGCGAGCAATATGGCGGCTGCCTGGCTGTGCGCCAAGCCATCAGCGCCTTGCGCGAAGACATCACCCGTGACCTGGCGGCCGACCTGACCCTGATGCCCAAGTTGCAGCACCTGGACAGCGAGGGCCTGCACGTGATGGCCGACCTGATTGTCAAAAGCGTGTTCGCCACCCTCCCCGACATCATCGACCCGCCGGCGCACGCCTTACCGGCCCATCTCACGCCGCAGGCGAAAATCACCCAGCAACTGCGCTTCATCTTTATCGGCCTCAAGCACTGGCAGGGCCTGGGCAGCACCGAGTAAGCCGATCACCCCGCCGGATGGAAACGCTTGGCGGTGGTGTAGCTCTTGTTCCAGTAGCTGTTGCTCAGCGAATCGATACGCACGGTCTTGCCGGTGCGCGGCGAATGAATGAATTTGCCCTGGCCTATATAAAGACCCACATGGCTGACCTGGCCGCGCCCATTACCCTTGAAGAACACCGCATCGCCGGGCTTGAGCGCACTGCGCTGGATAGTAGCGGCGTCGATCGGTGCATCGCCGCGGTCGTGCGTGGGATCTGGATATTGGCTTCGGTCTTGAACAGGTAAACCAGGAAACTGCTGCAATCGAACCCTTGCTTCGCGGAAGTGCCGCCCCATTTGTACGGCGTGCCCAGCAACTCATGCGCGCGGTCGATCACGTTATCGATTGCTCCGCTTTTAAGTGACGACGCGAAGGCAGGTCGAGGCTGCAAATTGGCCGAAGCCGATGACACAACAAAAGACAGGCTGACAATGACTAAACAACACAATGATTTGAACATGATGAACGTCGCAGGGAATTAAATACGGCGCAAAGCCTAATGATTCCTTACGTAACGCGATGAACGCCGAATCCCTATATCTCGTAGGACAAATCCGAAACGCTCATAACCGGTGCGGCCAGCAATATCGCGCACCATTTTGGGTCGATCCTGAATTCTCTAAACGCCCTGTTTAGTGGCATCAAAGGGCTCTCCTACAAGGAATTCCTACTCACCCTCCGGGTTGGCAAGCACCTTGCTCTAGCTGTTTCATCGCTCATAGCTGGAAGCTTTCTGATGCTGGTGATCCACCGCCGAATCGCCCCCCAAGCCCTCTGGGCCGCTGAGTTGCTGCTGAACTTCGAAGCACGCAGCAAGAGCCGCCTGCGCTGTTTCAGTGCCGACGGTGAAGACGTCGGCTTGTTTCTGGAGCGTGGCCAGCCGCCGCTGCACGATGGCGAATGCCTACAGGCTGAAGACGGACGTGTCGTACGTGTATGCGCGCGGCCTGAACAACTGCTGCACGTCACCTGCGCCAACGCGTTTGAACTGACCCGCGCCGCCTATCACCTCGGTAACCGCCACGTGGCGTTGCAGGTTGGGGATGGCTGGCTGCGCCTGCTTGATGACTATGTCCTCAAGGCCATGCTTGAACAGCTGGGCGCCACCACGCAGACGATCGAAGCACCGTTCCAGCCGGAGCACGGCGCCTATGGCGGCGGCCATCATCATTCGCGCCATGGCGATGAAGATTTCAACTACCCGCCCAAATTGCACCAGTTCGGCGTGCGTTTATGAATCCAGCCTGGGCGCTGCTGCGTCTGGCCAGTCCGCAACTGCCGATTGGCGGCTACAGCTATTCCCAAGGCCTGGAGATGGCCGTGGAGAATGGCCGCGTGAAGGACGCCGCCAGCGCTCGCCGCTGGATCAGCGACCAGTTGCTGTTGAACCTGGCGCGTTTCGAAGCGCCGCTGCTGCTTGCCCATTGCCGCGCTGCGGCCGAGCAGGATTGGCCGACACTCACGCAACTGTGCGAAGCGCACCAGGCCAGCCGTGAGACCCGCGAGCTGTATCAGGAAAGCCGCCAGATGGGCTACTCCTTGCAACAATTGCTCAACGGCCTGCCGGAACTGGACAGCCAGGCCCGCACCTTTCTTGAGCAACGCCGCGAACCCCATCTGGCCCTGGGCTGGGCCCTGGCGGCACGCGCCTGGACCATCAGCCCCGACGACGCCCTCGCCGCCTGGCTATGGAGCTGGTTGGAAAACCAACTGGCCGTGCTGATGAAGACCCTGCCCCTGGGCCAACAAGCCGCCCAGCGCCTGACCAGTGAGCTGCTGCCGCTGCTGCAACAGGCCCAGCAGGATGCCGCCCGCATCGACCCCCATCATTTCGGCAGCGCCGCGTTCGGCCTGTCCCTGGCGTGCATGGCCCATGAGCGCCAGTACAGCCGCCTGTTCCGTTCCTAGGAGCGCTTTATTTGGAGAAGCACATGAACACACAACCCCTGCGCGTCGGCATCGGCGGCCCGGTCGGCTCCGGCAAAACCGCCCTGACCCTGGCCCTGTGCCTCGCGCTGCGCGACCGCTACAACCTGGCAGTGGTCACCAACGATATCTATACCCGCGAAGACGCCGACTTCCTGGTGCGCAACCAGGCTCTGGCGCCCGAGCGCATCATCGGCGTAGAAACCGGCGGCTGCCCGCACACGGCCATCCGTGAAGACGCCTCGATCAATCTGGAAGCGGTAGATCAACTCAACCGGCGTTTCCCCGGCCTGGACCTGATCCTGGTGGAGTCCGGCGGCGATAACCTCTCGGCCACGTTCAGCCCGGAACTGTCGGACCTGACCATCTACGTGATCGATGTCTCCGCGGGCGACAAGCTGCCGCGCAAAGGTGGCCCAGGCATCTGCAAGTCCGACCTGCTGGTGATCAACAAGATAGACCTCGCCCCCCTGGTCGGTGCGTCGCTGGAACTGATGAACAGCGACACCCAGCGCATGCGCAACGGTAAACCCTTTGTGTTCAGCAACCAGAAAACCGGCGTCGGCCTGGACGAGATCGTCGCCTTTATCGAACGCCAGGGCCTGCTGACCACTGCCGCCTGATCAACCCATAAGGAACCTGTCTATGAGCCTCAACAAACTCTTCGCCGCCGCCGCCCTGCTGCTCGCCCCGGCGTTGGCCTTCGCGCATCCGGGTCATGGCGACAATGGCCTGGTGGCCGGTATCAGCCACCCATTGGGCGGCCTCGATCACTTGCTGGCCATGCTTGCCGTCGGCCTGTGGGCGGCGCAGCAAAAAGGCGCCGCCCGTTGGGCCCTGCCGTGCACCTTTGTCGGCACCATGCTGATTGGCGGCGTGTTGGGTTTTGAAGGCCTGGCATTGCCGGCGCTGGAAAGCGGGATTGCCGCGTCGGTGCTGGCCCTGGGCCTGGCTGTAGCGCTGGCGGTACGTCCGCCGCTGTTCATGGCCGTGGGCGCTACGGCGTTGTTTGCACTGTTCCATGGGGTCGCCCATGGTCTGGAACTGCCGGATATGTCCAGCCCTTGGGCGTATGCCGCGGGGTTTGTCGGGGCGACCGCTGCATTGCACGCGGCCGGGTATGCCGTGGTACGTTTTCTGCCGGCAGCGGCGGCGCCGTTGGTGCGGGTTGCTGGAGCGGCATCGGCGGCGACTGGGGGTTGGTTGCTAGTCAGCTAGAAGCTGCAAGCTGCAAGCTGCAAGTAGAAGCCGAACGGCTCTTACTTGCGGCTTGCAGCTCACAACTTGAAGCTGCCCCTCTGCCCCTCTGCTACCATGCGCGCCTACACCCCTGCCGTGACGACGCCAGCCAATGCCCATCGCTTCCCAGCCCACGTTGAATTCCGTACTCACCCATTTCCACACCCTGATCGTGCCGCTCTGGCAGGGCCCAGGCTGGAATGCCGAGTTGGCGCTGCCCTATGAGGCGCTGGATGCCGATCATCGGCCTTTGCCGCCGCAACGCTATCGCGCCATGGCCTGTGCACGACAGCTGTACCTGTTCGCCAGCCTGATCGGCGAACCCGACGCGGCCTTCGCCGAAGAACGTGCCGCTGCGCTGTTCCGTTCCCTGCAAAGGCACTTCCACGACGCAGAGCACGGCGGCTGGTTCTACAGCATCGACCCGGCCGGGCAGCCGCTGGATAAACGCAAAGACCTCTACACCCACGCCTTCATCATCTTCGCCTGCGCCCACTACTGGGCCAAAGTGCGCGAACCGTTGGTCGAATCGGTACTCAATGCGGCCCTTGAAGTGGTCGCTGAGCGTTTCGCCACGGGCGATGGCCTGTATGAGGCGGTGCTGGAGCGTAACTGGTCATCCCTCAAGTCCGGTCCGCTGCAAAATCCGTTGATGCACCTGGCCGAAGGCTTTCTCGCCACCCTCGCGGTGCGTGAAGACGCCGAGGTACAAGCGGCGTTGCTGGCCTTGGCGACGGCCATGCAGCAGCGTTTCATCGATCGCCAGCAGGGCGTGATGATGGAAAAACCGCTGGGTGCTGTGGATAACTGGTTCGAGCCAGGGCATCAGTTCGAGTGGTTCTTCTTGCTGGAATCGTCGTCCGTATTACGCGGCACGCCGTTGCATGCCTCACTGACCCGGGCATTTGCCTACGCCGAGCAGAAGGGTGTGGATACGTTAACCGGCGCAGTCAGCGGCATGCTCGCCCTTGACGGTACTGTGCGTGACGCGACCCAACGTATCTGGGCCCAGGCCGAGTACCTGCGGGCGCTGACCTTGCGGCCCAATAGCGAAGCGGTGCTGCAACGCCAATTGCTGGCGCTGCAACAGCACTTCTTGCATGCAAAAGGCTGGAACGAATGCCTGGACGCCAACGGCGCCGTGAGCCGACGGGACATGCCGTCGACCACGCCGTATCACTTGGCGACCTGCTATCAGGGCCTCACGCAATCCACTTACGGTCACCCGTAAAGCTGATCGTCAACCAGCGCGCTGCATCCGGCGTGCCGAGCCCTGTGGATATCTCTTCGCGCAGCCTGTCCAGCGTGGCGACGTTAGCCACCGGGTAATCCGCCGGCAGCACCACATGAATCTCGATAAACCGCGCCCGCCCGTGCTTCTGCACGTAGGATACGTAGTCGTCGAAACCATGTTTGGCCTGGGCCGCATCCATCACTTCGCGCACTTTGTCGTCCAAGTGGTCGGGAGCAATCCCCAGCACCTCGCGCAACGCCGGGCGCAGGATCTTGAAGGCCGGCGCCAGCATGCTCAGGGCCAGCAGGATCAGGATCAACGGGTCGACATACACTGCCCACTCGTCATAGCCCTGTGACTTGAGCAACAGCGCCGCCAGAAAGCTGATCAGCAACCCCACCGACAGCATCGCGTCCACCAGCCAACTGATGTTGTCGAACTGGATCAACGATGATTTGAGCGTGCGGTTGCGGTAGCGCACGTAGAAGAAGTAGGCGAATTCCACGACGGTAAACACTGCCGCGTAGATGATCACCAGGCCCAACTCGATCTCGCGCCCGCCATTGATAATGCCGAACACGCCGTTGAGGAACGCGTAGATGGCGATCAACAACAGAAAACTGCCTTCGATCAGCAGCACCAAGGGCTCCAGGTGCCAATAGCCGAACTGGAAGCGCGCGTTGCTTTTCTTGGCGATCAGCTTGGCCGTGATCAGCATCAACACCTTGATGGCGGTGGCGATCAGCGAGAAAAAGCCGTCGAACAGAATGGATTGGGCGCCGGATATCACACCCGTGACGATCCCGGCGATCGCGACCGCGAACATCAGAATCGTCGATTGTTTGAGCAGTGCCTGCTCACCTCGGTTACTCACATTTCCTCCCGTCAAAACCTTTGAACCGCTGGGTGCGGTGGGGTTTTCAGGGGGGGAGTGTACCTTATGGCCTGTTTTGGCCGATTTGACGTCATCGGGGGCAAGCCCCCCGATGGCAGCGACTCGGCTTAAAGTCTTACTTACCGCCCCGCTCAATCGCAAACCCGGCCCAGGTCTGGCTTACCGGCATCAGCTCCAAGCGGTTGATGTTGACGTGCGCCGGGGTGTTCATCACCCAGAAGATCGTGTCGGCAATGTCCTGCGGCTGGATCGGCTCAGCGCCGGCGTAGGTGGCGTCGTAACGCGCCTGGTCACCGCCGAAGCGCACCAGCGAGAACTCGCTCTCACACAGCCCTGGCTCGATGTTGGTCACGCGCACGCCTGTGCCTTGCAGGTCGCAGCGCAGGTTCAGGGAGAACTGCTTCACGAACGCCTTGGAGCCGCCATATACGTGGCTGCCAGGGTAAGGGTAGTTACCGGCGATAGAACCCAGGTTGATGATCCCGGCGCCACGACCGTGAGCGATCAAGCGCGGCAGCAGCAGATTGGTCGTGGTCAGCAGCCCTTTGATATTGGTGTCGACCATGGTTTCCCAATCGTCGAGGCTGCACTTGGGCGCAGGATCAGTGCCCACGGCCAGGCCGGCGTTGTTGATCAGGCCACGCAGTGTGGCGAACGATGGCGGCAGGCTGGCAATGGCGTCTTCCATGCCCTTGCGGTCACGCACGTCCACGACCAGGCCGTGCACTTCAGTCTGCTTGGAAAGCTCTTCAACCAAGGCATTCAAACGTTCGGCACGACGGCCAGTGAGCACCAGTTTCCAACCGGCATCAGCAAAACGACGGGCGCAGGCTTCGCCAAAACCTGAGGTTGCGCCAGTAATAAACAGCGTGTCGGACATGGTGTTCTCCTTGCGGGCATCGGGAAAAAAAACAGCCAGCAGAATGCCCTTACACCGCCGTCGCGGCAACCGCTAAGCGCACACCTTCATCTACAACTGATCACTTTTTGATCACTTCAAGCAACGCTATATGAACCGTGGCCTGCAGCCATATACGCGCAGGTTATCCACAACTGCGCCCACAGTCTTTGGGGGCAAGTGCAAAACACCGCAAGCCGCTGTGTACAAGGCTTTCAGGCGGTTTTAGAAAGTTTTTTGCTTGACCTTGGCGAGGGCGTATGTAGGCCTGTCGACAGAGGGAAAATCCAGACGATGGCTCCAGGCCAGTCATTCCGGCCTCTGCGGAGGTCTTTCCAGAGTTTAACCACAGACTTATCCACAGGCTGAAGGGTCATATTTCGGTCATATACCTGTGTCTTTAAACAGGTTGACAAACCCCTCGGCCGGTCGCCAAAAAGCGCCTGATCAAAAAACAACCGACGCGCTACAGGCCACGGTTTTAAAGGCGTTCAGCCAGCTACTCCCACGTTACCCACAGCCGGTTCCACAGTGGATGGGGACAAGTCAAAAGTGTGACAAAACAGGGATTTGCGGCGGCTATATGTCGCGCTTTGGAGGAGGGCTGGATTTGTTTTCCACAATTTGGGATCGGTCTTGTGAACACCACAAAACAAATGTGGGAGGGGGCTTGCCCCCGATAGCAATTTGTCAGTCAGAACAGCTGAAACTGGCATACCGCTATCGGGGGCAAGCCCCCTCCCACAGGGGTACTGCGTTGTGATTTAGATCAGTGGCCGCCGAGGTAGGCGTTGCGCACTTCCTCGTTCACCAGCAGCTCCTTACCCGTGCCTGTAAGGCGAATCTCGCCGTTGACCATCACATACGCCCGGTCCGACAAGCGCAGTGCGTGGTTGGCGTTCTGCTCCACCAGGAAGATGGTCATGCCAGTGGCGGCCAGTTCACGCAGTGTGGCGAAGATCTGCTTCACCACAATCGGCGCCAACCCCAGGCTCGGCTCGTCCAGCAGCAACAGCTTGGGCCGGCTCATGAGTGCACGGGCGATGGCGAGCATTTGCTGCTCGCCACCGGACATGGTCATGGCCCGCTGGGTACGCCGCTCCTTGAGCCTTGGAAACAGCTCGAACATGCGCTGCATGTCTTCCTGGGCGTACTTGTCGCCGATGGGGATGGTGCCCATCAGCAGGTTTTCCTCGACGGTCATGTCAGGGAATACCCGCCGCCCTTCCGGCGACTGCGCGATGCCATTGGAGGCGATGTAGTGGGATGACTTGTGGGTAATGTCGACGCCGTTGTACAGAATCTGCCCCGACTCTGCCCGAGGCTGGCCGAAGATCGACATCAGCAGTGTGGATTTGCCCGCGCCGTTGGAGCCGATCAGGCTGACGGTTTCGCCTTCGTTGATGTGCAGCGAGACTTTTTTCAGGGCCTGGATCGGGCCGTAGAACACGTCCAGGTCTTTCATTTCGAGGATAGGCCCGCTCATACCAGCTCCTCTTCGTCGGCACCCAGGTAGGCGGCAATCACTTTCGGGTCGTTGCGGATCGCTTCCGGCCCGCCCTCGGCGATCACGTTGCCGTGGTCCAGCACCACGATGTGGTCGGAAATACTCATCACCATGCCCATGTCGTGTTCGATCAGCACCACTGTGAGGTCGTGTTCGTCGCGCAGCAGGCGAATCATCGCGCTGAGTGCTTCGGTTTCCTGGGGGTTGAGGCCCGCTGCGGGTTCGTCCAGGCAGATGATCTGCGGCCGGGTGCACATGGCGCGGGCGATTTCCAGGCGGCGCTGCTGGCCGTAGGAAAGCTCACCAGCCAGGCGGTTGGCGCAGTCCACCAGGTCGACGACTTCCAGCCAGTAGAACGCGCAATCCAGCGCGTCACTCTCGGCCTTGCGGTAGCCCTTGGTGTTGAGGATGCCCGCGAGCATGTTGCGGTTGACCCACATGTGCTGGGCCACCAGCAGGTTTTCCAGCACCGACATTTCCTTGAACAGGCGAATGTTCTGGAAAGTCCGTGCCAGACCGGCTCGGTTGACCAGGTGGGTGCCGCCGAACATCTTGTAGTACACGCGGCTGAGGAAGCTTTTCGGCGACACAAAGTCGACGGCCTTGAAGCGCTCGCCCAGCAGTTGGATCACGTTTGTCTGCTTGCCACGGATATTCAGTTCGATCTTGCCGCCGCTGGCTTTGTAAAAACCGGTGAGGCAGTTGAACACCGTGGTTTTGCCAGCGCCGTTGGGGCCGATCAGGGCGAAGATCGAGTTGCGTTCGACCTTGAGGCTCACATCGCTCAAGGCCTTGATGCCACCGAAGTGCATCATCAAATGTTCCACGGACAGGACGACTTCCTTGCTCATGGCGCCACTCCTTTACGTGGGGTCACACCGGTACGGCTGATCCGGATCAAGCCGCGTGGTCGCCAGATCATCATCACCACCATCAACACACCAAACAGCAGTACGCGGTACTCAGAGAAGCTGCGCAGCAACTCCGGCGCCACGGTCAGCACGAACGCCGCGATCACCACGCCGACCGTCGAGCCCATGCCGCCCAGGACCACGATGGCCAGGATCAGCGCCGACTCAAAGAACGTGAACGACGACGGGTTGACGAAGCCCTGGTAGCTGGCAAAAAACACCCCGGCCAGACCTGCGGTAGAAGCACCGATGGTGAACGCCGAGAGCTTGACCAGCACGTGGTTCAGGCCCATGGAGCGGCAGGCGATCTCGTCCTCACGCAGGGCTTCCCAGGCGCGGCCGACCGGCATGCGCGTCAGGCGGTGCTTGATGTACAGCACAGCCAGCACCACCAGGAACAGCACGATGTAGATGAACATGAACTTGATGTTGGGGTTGTAATCGAGGCCGAAGAATTCGTGGAACGGAATCCCGCCCTCCTTCGCCTTGCGCCCGAATTCCAGGCCGAGGAACGTCGGTGAAGGCACCGGCATGCCGTTCGGGCCACCGGTGAACGACAGCCAGTTATTGAGCACCAGACGGATGATTTCACCGAAACCCAGGGTCACGATGGCCAGGTAGTCACCGTGCATTCGCAATACCGGGAAGCCGAGTATGCACCCCGCCAGCGCCGCCGCGATGGCCGCCAGGGGCAGCACGCTCCAGAAGCCCAGGCCGAGGTACTGATAACCCAATGCCAGGCCGTAGGCGCCGATGGCGTAGAACGCCACGTAACCCAGGTCTAGCAAGCCGGCCAGGCCGACCACGATGTTCAGGCCCAGGCCGAGCAACACGTAGATCAGGCCGAGGATCACCACGGTCAGCAGGTACTTGTTGGCGAAGATCGGGAACACGATGGCGATCACGATCAGTGCCGGAATGATCCAGCGCAACCGCGATTTGTAGTCCGGTGGCAGCACATGCACGCCGGACCCACTGCTCTCGAAGCCCTGCAGAATCTTCAGGCCCTTGGGGGTTTGCAGGAACAGGCTGAGGGCAAAGCGCCCGACCATCACGATGGCGACCAGGATGGCCACGCGCGCAGGTTCCAGGTTGAAGCTGTAGCCGTCGAGGACCACGCCGACGATCGGACCGAACACGATCAGCGAAATCAGCCCGGCAAGGATCGTATCGACGACACTTTTCTTGATATCGATAGGTTTGGCAGCAGACATGTTTACACCTTAGCCACGAGCGGGCGACCCAGCAGGCCCTGGGGACGGAAAATCAGAATCACCACCAGCAGGGAGAAACTGAACACGTCTTTGTAGTCAGAGTTGATCAACCCCGAGAACAGCGACTCGGAAATACCCAGGATGATCCCGCCCAGCATCGCCCCAGGCAGGGAGCCGATGCCGCCGAGTACCGCTGCGGTAAATGCCTTGATGCCGATGATGAAGCCGGCATAGAAGTCGAACGTGCCGTAATTGAGGGTGATCAGCACGCCGGCCAGGGCGGCCATGGCGGCACCGATGACAAACACGTAGGAGATCACGCGGTCGGTGTTGATACCCAGGATCGAAGCCATCTTGCGGTCTTGCTGGGTGGCGCGGCACATGCGGCCGAGCTTGGTGTACTTGATGATGTAGGTGAGCAACGCCATGCCGGCAAAGGCCGCTACGAGGATGAACACCTTGGTGTACGTGAGCTGCACGAAGCCGCTGCCGATGTCGACGCGCCAGGCGCCGGCCAGCAGGGTTGGAATGCCTTGTTGTTTCGCACCCTGGGCGATCTGCGCGTAGTTCTGCAGGATCAGGGAGATACCGATGGCGCTGATCAGCGGGGCCAGTCGGGTGGAGTTGCGCAGCGGTTTATAGGCGACACGCTCAATGACCCAACCGTACACGCCGGTGACGACCACGGTGAAGACCAGAGTGCCGAGAATGAGCAGCGGGAA
Source organism: Pseudomonas cyclaminis (assembly GCF_015163715.1). Classification (GTDB taxonomy): domain Bacteria; phylum Pseudomonadota; class Gammaproteobacteria; order Pseudomonadales; family Pseudomonadaceae; genus Aquipseudomonas; species Aquipseudomonas cyclaminis. The sequence goes on along the minus strand of NZ_JADDUM010000050.1, from coordinate 4,133 downwards.
GGATTCGATGCCGAAGTAAGCCAGCAGTGCCAGACTGATCGCCGCGAGGTAAGCGGAAATCATATAAACCTCGCCGTGGGCGAAGTTGATCATGCCAATGATGCCATAGACCATTGTGTAGCCGATGGCGATCAGGCCATAGACCGACCCGAGGGTCAGGCCGTTGACCAGTTGCTGCAGGAAAATACCATCCATAACGCAATCTCACGCGGTGAGCACCTGCACACCGGTAGGTGTGCGGCGCTTCTGGAGGAAAAGACAGACATCAATAACAACACTGTCCAATGTGGGAGGGGGCTTGCCCCCGATGCGGTGGGTCAGCTGAACAACTGTTGACTGACACTCCGCTATCGGGGGAAAGCCCCCTCCCACATGGATTACTTCTGCTTTTCCAACTGGTGGTATTTGCCTTCTTTATCCCACTGGTAAACCACGTAGTCGGAGATTTTCAGGTCGCCTTTACCGTCCCATTCCTTCTTGCCCATCACGGTCTGGACCGGGTTGGCCTTGAGCCATTTGGCGGCGTCTTCGCCTTTGTTGGACTTGGCACCGTTGAAGCCGGCAGCCAGGGCCTGGACCGACGCGTAGGCGTACAGGGTGTAGCCTTCAGGCTCGGTGCCGTTTTTGCGGAACTCTTCCACCACAGCCTTGCTGTCCGGCAGCAGGCGCGGGTCGGCGCCGAAGGTCATGTACACGCCATCGACGTACTGCTTGCCGCCAGCGGTGGCCACCAGTTCGTCGGTCACGATGCCGTCATCGGACATGAACTTGACGTCCTTGAGGCCGGCTTCACGGATCTGGCGAACCAGCGGGCCGGCTTCCGGGTGCAGGCCGCCGAAGTACACGACGTCCGCGCCAGTGGAACGGATCTTGGTCACCAGGGCGCTGAAGTCTTTCTCGCCACGGGTCAGGCCTTCTTCGAGCACCGGCTTGACGCCGCGCTTGGTCAACTGGGCAGCGGTGGCGTCAGCCAGGCCTTTGCCGTAGGTGTCCTTGTCGTTGATGACCGCGACTTTCTTGCCCTTGAGCACATCGACGATGTAGTCGCCGGCGACGATGCCCTGCTGGTCGTCACGGCCGCACATGCGGAACATGGCGCCCAGGCCGCGTTCGGTGACTTGCGGGTTGGTGGAGCCTGGGGTGATGGCGATGATGCCCGCTTCGTCATACACCTCGGACGCTGGGATGGTGTTGGACGAGCAGAAGTGCCCGACCACGCCGATCACTTTGTCCTGGTCAGCCAGGCGGTTGGCCACGGCCACGGCTTGTTTTGGCTCACACGCATCGTCACCGGCAACCAGCACGATTTTCTCGCCGTTGATGCCGCCAGCCTTGTTGATCGTATCGGCTGCCGCTTGGGCACCCTTCATGTACTGCTCACCGAAAGCGGCGTTGGCGCCGGTCATCGGCCCCGCTACGCCAATCTTCACATCAGCTTGAACAAACGTAGAAACACCCAGCGCCGCTGCAACGGCGAGGGCCAGAAAACCTTTCTTGTAAAACGTCTGGGACATGAGTGGTGCTCCGATATTTTTGATTTTTGGCACGACAACTTGCATTCAAACTTTTCACTGAAAGCTCAGAGCAAGCCCCGTGCCATTACGTTTTTATTCTTCAAAAAGACACGGTGTCATTGTTATTACAGGCGTTTCGAAGCCGCCTGCCAGGACGTGCAACCCTCTAGTCCAGGCAGGTGCAACCAGCCACCGAAAAAAGTACAACCCTGACAGGTGCCACCTGCAACCGGATGGATAAACCGCAGTCCCTACACCTGTAACAGCGTGCGTAACGGAACTGCACATTTACAGTGCGTAACTGCTACGACCTGCACCAATACAGATTAGTAGCCGGCTAAGAAAATGCAGGCTTCTGAGCGGTATTTCGCTGATCAGATCACGATCCGCAAGCATTGCCCGGCGTGATACAGCGAGAATCCCGCTTCATACAGGCAGCTGCGCAGGCCAACGCCGGCCAGGGGTTGCATCGGCGCGAAGGGAATGGGCAGCGCCTGGGGATCCTGGTGACACAAGTAGTCGGCGAACGCCTTGCCGACCACACTGCCGGTGGTCACGCCGCGCCCGTTATAGCCCGTGACGGCGACCAGGCCCGGGGCTGGCTCGAACAGGCGCATCAGGTGGTCGGGGGTGAAGGCGATGCAGCCGGTCCAGGTGTATTCCCACTGCACCGATTTGAGATACGGGAAGTAATGTTGCTGCACCCGATCGGCCCACGCCTTGAGGAACCACGCCGGTTTCTGGTTGCCGTTGCCCAGACTGCCGAGCAACAAACGACCCTCGGCATCCCGACGGATGCTGCTCAAGACCTGGCGCGTGTCCCACGAACCCTGGCCGCCAGGAAGAATCTGCCGGGCGGCGTCATCGGTGAGCGGGGCCGAGGCGACCTGGTAGTAATAACCGGGGAAAAAGTTACGCCGCAGCTCGGTCCATTCGCCTTCGGTGTAGGCGTTGGAAGCAATCACCACCTGTGCAGCCTGCACTGCACCGTGCTGGGTCTGCACCGACCACAGCGCACCCTGGCGTTCCAATTGGGTGACCGGCGAATGATCGAACAGTTGCCCACCCAGTCCGACCGCAGCATTGGCCAACCCAGAGGTGTAGGCCATCGGGTTCAAGGTACCCGCCCGCCGATCCAGCAAGGCGGCGGCAATCTTTTTAGTGCCGGTGGCATGCTCGCAGGCCTGGCCGGTGAGCAGCTCTACCGGCGCGCCGCGGCGTTTCCATTGTTCTTCACGACTGCGCAAATCCGCCTCGCCACGGGCGTTGTGCGCCATGTGCAAGGTGCCCTCGCGGCGCAGCTGGCAATCGATGTTGTATTTGTCGATCAGGCTGAACACCAGGGACGGTGCGGCGCCAAGCATGCGGTTGAGCTGACTGCCCACCGCTTCGCCGAAACCGGCCTCGATGTCATCCGGCGGGATCCACAACCCGGCGTTCACCAACCCGACGTTACGACCTGAACCGCCGTGGCCCGTGCGATGGGCTTCCAGCACGGCGACGCTTTTGCCCTGCTCCAGCAGGTGAATGGCGGCCGATAGTCCGGTAATACCGGCGCCGATCACGCACACGTCCACTGTCAACTCGCCCTTGAGCGCGGCGCGATCGGGCCGGCTGGGGGTGAGGTGTTCCCACAAACATGTTTCGCGTAGTGCCATTGCCAGACTCCGGTGAGACCTAACAAACATCTATTCCAAGCTGCAAATGCGATTCAAATGTGGGAGGAGGCTTGCCCCCTCCCACATTTTTTACTGCATTCCAACTTCAGTCGAAGGTAATGCCCTGGGCCAATGGCAGCTCCAGCGAATAGTTCACGGTGTTGGTCTGCCGACGCATATACCCGCGCCACGCATCCGAACCCGACTCACGCCCGCCACCGGTCTCTTTCTCGCCGCCAAACGCGCCGCCGATTTCCGCGCCGCTCGGGCCGATGTTGACGTTGGCGATGCCGCAGTCACTGCCCACCGCCGACATGAACTGCTCGGCTTCGCGCACATCCGTGGTGAAGATGCACGACGACAGGCCTTGGGGCACGGCGTTGTTCAGCCGCAGAGCCTCGGCAAATCGCTGTAGCCCACCACGTACAGAATCGGCGCGAAGGTTTCGGTGCACACCACGTCGCTTTGCTCGGGCATTTCCACAATCGCCGGCGATACGTAGTAGGCGTTGGGGAATTTATCTTCCAACTGGCGCTTGCCGCCGAACACCTTGCCGCCTTCGCTCAAGGCCTGCTCCAGGGCGTCCTGCATGTTGTCGAAGCCGTGTTTGTCGATCAGCGGGCCGATCAGGTTGCCTTCCAGCGGGTGGCCGATGCGCACTTTGGAATAGGCGGCCTTGAGGCGGGTGACGATCTCTTCCTTGACCGACTCATGGGCGATCAGGCGGCGCAGGGTGGTGCAACGCTGGCCGGCGGTGCCGACGGCGCTGAACAGAATGGCGCGCACGGCCATGTCCAGGTCGGCGCTTGGGCCGAGGATCATGGCGTTGTTGCCGCCCAGTTCGAGGATGCTGCGGGCAAAACGTGCGGCGACTTTCGGCGCCACTTCGCGCCCCATGCGCGTGCTGCCGGTGGCGCTGATCAGCGCGACACGCGGGTCATCCACCAGCGCGGCGCCGGCA
>NZ_JADDUM010000005.1 GCF_015163715.1 Pseudomonas cyclaminis | reverse complement strand
TCACTGATACACCGCTATCGGGGGCAAGCCCCCTCCCACAGGGGAGTTACCTTAAATCAACAGCACTTGGGCCCACCCTTGCCACCGTAACGGGCTTCCTGGCGTTCCCGGAAGAACGCCTTGTAGTCCATCATCGGCTTGTCCGGGTGCTTGGTTTGCATATGCTCGACGTACGTGTCGTAGTCGGGCATGCCGACCATCAGGCGCGCGGCCTGACCGAGGTATTTACCGAGGCGACTGATGTCATTGAACATGGTTGCAATCCTCGATCATGCGTCCGGCACAGCCTGGAACGGGGCTTCTTTATCCGTACGTTCTTTGTTGCCCCAGGCGGCGATACCGACCTTGAGCGCATAGAACAGGATGCTGAACACCACGAACAGGAACAACACCGTCAGCGTTGCGTTGGTGTAAGCGTTGTAGATCACGTGCTGCATCTGGTCGATGCTCTTGGCCGGGGCCAGGATCTGGCCGTTGGCCAGGGCATCACTGTATTTCTTGGCCAGCGACAGGAAGCCAATCGCCGGGTTGGCGTCGAACAGCTTGATGAAGCCCGCCGTGGTGGTGCAGATCAGCAGCCAGACAGCCGGCAGCATGGTCACCCAGATGTAGCGTTGGCGTTTCATTTTGATCAGCACGACTGTCGCCAGCATCAGCGCGATACCCGCCAGCATCTGGTTGGAGATACCGAACAGTGGCCACAAGGTGTTGATACCGCCCAGTGGGTCGATCACGCCTTGGTACAGCAGGTAACCCCACATCGCCACGCAACCGGCGGTCGCGATCAGGTTGGCGGTCCAGGATTCGGTACGTTTGAGCGCCGGAACGAAGGAACCGAGCAAATCCTGGAGCATGAAGCGACCGGCACGGGTACCGGCGTCTACCGCCGTCAGGATGAACAGTGCTTCGAACAGGATTGCAAAGTGGTACCAGAACGCCATGGTGTTTTCACCCGGCAACACACTGTGCAGGATCTGCGCGATACCCACCGCGAGCGTCGGTGCACCGCCGGCGCGGGCCAGGATGGTGGTTTCACCGATGTCATGGGCCACGGCCGACAGCGCTTCAGGGGTAATTGCAAAACCCCAGCTGCTGACGGTTTGCGCGACGGTCACCACGTCAGTGCCGACGATCGCTGCCGGGCTGTTCATGGCGAAGTACACGCCAGGCTCAATCACCGAAGCAGCAACCATAGCCATGATGGCCACGAACGACTCCATCAACATGCCGCCGTAGCCGATGTAACGGGCGTGGCTTTCATTGGCCAACAACTTGGGCGTGGTGCCCGAGGAGATCAGCGCGTGGAAACCCGAGACCGCGCCACAGGCGATGGTGATGAACAGGAACGGGAACAGGCCGCCCTTCCACACCGGGCCGGTGCCGTCGATGAACTGGGTCAGGGCCGGCATTTTCAGGTCGGGCATGGTGACCAGGATGCCGATTGCCAGGGCAATGATGGTGCCGATTTTCAGGAACGTAGACAGATAGTCGCGAGGCGCCAGGATCAGCCACACCGGCAGGACTGCGGCAACGAAGCCGTAGCCGATCAGCATCCAGGTGATCTGGATCCCGGTGAAGGTGAAGGCCTTGGCCCAGACCGGATCAGCAGCAATCTGCCCGCCCAGCCAGATCGAGCCCAGCAGCAACAGCACGCCGATGATCGAGATTTCGCCGATGCGGCCCGGGCGGATGTAGCGCATGTAGATGCCCATGAACATCGCAATCGGGATGGTCGCCATCACCGTGAAGATGCCCCATGGGCTCTCCGCCAGGGCCTTGACCACGATCAGCGCCAGCACCGCAAGGATGATGATCATGATCAGGAAGCAGCCAAACAGCGCGATGGTCCCCGGAATACGGCCCATCTCTTCGCGAACCATGTCTCCCAGGGAACGGCCGTTGCGACGGGTCGACAGGAACAGCACCATGAAGTCCTGCACCGCACCGGCCAGCACCACGCCGGCAATCAGCCAGAGCGTGCCGGGCAGGTAGCCCATTTGCGCAGCCAATACTGGACCGACCAACGGGCCTGCGCCGGCAATGGCCGCAAAGTGGTGACCGAAAAGGATGTGTTTGTTGGTCGGCACATAGTCCAGACCGTCATTGTTGACCACTGCGGGGGTGGCCCGCCGTGGATCGAGTTGCATCACGTTATTAGCGATGAACAAGCTGTAGTAGCGATATGCAACCAGGTAGATGGCCACAGCCGCGACCACAATCCACAAGGCGTTGATCGCCTCGCCGCGGCGCAATGCCACTACGCCAAGGGCGTACGCTCCTACAATTGCCAGCACCAGCCAGGGTAGGTGGCGTAGCAGGCTATTATTATTTTTCATTTTTATATTCCAGCCAGGGTGGACAGAAAGGACAGCCATCCGGAGTTTAGCGCTGTTGGCCTTAAAGGCCACCCCCCTACGTTGGTCTAGAGCCTTGCAGCGGCGAAAAAAGCAGAAAAAACCGCCCGATGATGGCGCAGGGCTACAATCCTTTTATCCACAGAGGGTTTCACCATGACCGAGCAAGCGTCTGACCGCCGCCGTTTTCGCCGGATTGCTTTTGATGCCAAGACCGAACTGCGGCAAAACGGCAACGAATGGCCAGTGCAATTGGTGGATTTATCGCTCAAGGGGCTGTTGGCGCAACGGCCTGAAGAGTGGAAGGGAAATAAGGCGCTGCCGTTCGAGGTCGATATTCGCCTGGATCCAAAGGCCCATATAAAGATGCAGGTACGCCTTACCCACGAAGAGCATGGTCAGTTGGGCTTCGTATGCAAACACATCGACCTGGACTCGATCAGCCACTTGCGGCGGCTGATCGAGTTGAACCTGGGCGATCAGGAAGAACTGGATCGGGAGCTGGCCGCGTTGCTGGAGACCTGACAGTCCACCTTGGTTTTGCAGTGTTGGTGATTACTCGAACAAGGCATCCAACGCCTGTTCCAGGCGCGTCACCCCAATCACCTGCAACCCTGGCGGCATTTCCTTCGGCGCATTGCCCTTGGGCACGATGGCGCGCTTGAAGCCATGCTTGGCCGCTTCCTTCAAGCGCTCCTGGCCGCTCGGCACCGGGCGCACTTCGCCCGACAGACCAACTTCACCGAACACCAGCAGGTCGTGGGGCAATGGCCGGTTGCGCAGGCTGGACATGACCGCGGCCATCAAGGCCAGGTCGGACGCGGTCTCCAGCACTTTGACCCCGCCCACCACGTTGAGGAACACGTCCTGGTCGTGAGTCGGAATGCCGCCATGACGGTGCAATACCGCCAGCAACATCGCCAGGCGGTTCTGATCCAGACCCAGCGTGACCCGGCGCGGGTTGGCCAGGTGACTGTCATCCACCAGCGCCTGGACTTCGACCAGCATTGGCCGGGTGCCTTCCCACGTTGCCATCACCACGCTGCCAGGGACTTCTTCCTGGGCTCGCGTCAGGAAAATCGCCGATGGGTTGGAGACTTCTTTCAGCCCGCGGTCCGTCATGGCGAACACACCCAGTTCATTCACGGCGCCAAAACGGTTTTTCACCGCCCGCAGCAAGCGCAGGCGGCCATCGGACTCGCCCTCGAAATACAGCACGGTGTCGACCATATGCTCCAACACACGCGGCCCCGCCAGTGCGCCCTCTTTGGTCACGTGGCCGACCAGGAAGATCGCCGTGCCACTCTGCTTGGCATACCGCACCAGCAGCGCCGCACTCTCGCGCACTTGGGACACGCCGCCCGGCGCCGACTGCAGTTGCTCGGTGAAAATCGTCTGGATCGAGTCAATCACCATCACCTTGGGCTTTTCGATACGGGCCGTGGCGATGATGCTTTCGATACAGGTCTCGGTCATGACCCGCAACTGATCCTGGGGCAAGCCCAGGCGACGGGCACGCATGGCCACTTGTTGCTGCGATTCTTCGCCGGTGACGTACAGCGCCGGCATGCGGCTGGCGATGCTGCACAGGGTTTGCAGCAGGATGGTGGATTTGCCGATGCCAGGGTCGCCGCCGATCAGCACCACCGAGCCGTCCACCAGGCCGCCGCCGAGCACCCGGTCCAGCTCGCCCGAGGCGGTAGAGAAGCGCGGGATTTCTTCGACACTGACTTCGGCCAGGGTCTTGATCTGTGCCTGCTGCCCGGTCCATCCCGCACGGCCAGTGGGCGCAGCAGCACCGCCGCTCTCGATCATGGTTTCAGTCAGGGTGTTCCACGCACCGCATTCGCCGCACTGGCCGGCCCACTTGGGAAAGGTCGCGCCGCACTCTGTGCAGCCGTACATGCGCTTGGCCTTTGCCATTTGAGAACCTCCAACCGAAAAACCGCGATGATAGCTCAGCGCGCGCCGGGGTCCGGATTTCACCGCTGGCCAATCGCGAAGCACTGTTGCCGATCGGGTCTTCGGCGTTGAGGTCCGCGCCTTTGGCTTTCAACTCGTCCAGCAACTCGATGCGCTTGAACAGGCCGGCATACATGGCGGCCGTCTGCCCGGCGCCGTTGCGTTGGTCGGGGTTGCAGTCGGTGGCCAGCAGGCGCTGGGCGATTTTCAGCTCGCCCTTGAAGATCGCGCCCATCAGCGCGGTGTTGCCGCGTTTGTCCTGCACACAGGCGTCGGCACCGGCATCGAGCAAGCGCTCCACAAACGGGCCCTGGCCGTGGTAGGCGGCAAGGATCAGCGCGGTGTAGCCCTTGTCATCCTGGGTATTGAGGCTGTAGCCGGAGTCGATAAAGGTGTTGAGCATATCGAGGTCGCCACGGCGGGCGGCGTCGAAGTAATAATCCTGCAGCTGGGCCTTGAGTGCTGCCGGCTCGGGGGATTCGGCATGGGCAACAAAGGCCAGCATGGCCATCAGTAAACCGATCGAAATACGCATGGGATTCTCCTGCCAAGGGTCGACGCCTCAACCAGCGCGTCGACCGTCACCAACGTCAGTCAGTCAGTTTTTCAGCCAGCGCCTTCACGCGGGCCAGGTCACCCTTGGCGACCTTGGCCACGCCCGTGCCGTACGCCGGGTCCGCTTTGTAGAGGAACGACAGGATGATGTGCTTGCTCTCGTCATCGGTAGTGGCCAGGGAGCGCCGAAGTTGTCGATCAAGTCCTGCTGCTCTTTCTTGGTGTAGGAGCGATACAGATCACCGGCCTGCTTGAAGTTCTGCTCGCGCTGGATCTTCGCCTGCTGGGTGCTGCCCGCCAGCGCCGACTGGCTGTAGCGCGCAGTTTGCGGCTCTTCCCGTGGCATCAGGCGGCTTGGCTGGTAGTTCACGCCGCTGGTGGTCTTGCCGAAGTTCATCGCGCCATCCTGGTTACCGTTGTTGACGGTGACCCGTGGGGCATTGATCGGCAGTTGCAGCGCATTGGCGCCCAGGCGGTACATCTGGGTGTCGGCGTAGGAGAACACCCGGCCTTGCAGCAGGCGGTCTTCCGATGGCTCGATGCCCGGCACCAGGTTGGCCGGGGCCATGGCCACTTGCTCGGTCTCCTGGAACACGTTCGCCGGGTTGCGGTTCAGCACCATTTGCCCGACTTTGCGCTCGGCCACGTCCGGCCAGATTTTGGTGGCGTCCAATGGGTCGAAATCAAACTTGGCCAAGTCTTCGGGCTTGAGCACTTGCACATACAGGTCCCACTTGGGGAAGTCGCCCTTGTTGATATGGGTGACCAAGTCGTTAGTCATATGACTGTAATCACGCCCCTGCACTTCGGTGACTTGCTTGGGATCAAGGTTCTTGATGCCTTGCAGGCTCTTCCAGTGGAACTTGACGTAGTGCACTTCGCCCTTGGCGTTGATCAACTTGTAGGCATGTACGCCGTTACCGTCCATTTCGCGATAACTGGCTGGCGTGCCGGAGTCCGAGTACAACTCGGTCAGCGTGCGCGTGGCCTCGGGAACATGGGAGAAGAAGTCAAAGCGACGGGAGTCGTCATCCAAGTTCGTGCGCGGGTCCGGCTTGAACGCGTGCACCATGTCCGGGAACTTGATGGCGTCACGGATGAAGAACGTGGGGAAGTTATTGCCCACCAGGTCCCAGTTACCGTCAGCGGTGTAGAACTTGGTGGCGAAACCGCGTGGGTCACGCAGGGTTTCCGGGGAGTGGTTGCCGTGAACCACGGCCGAGAAGCGCACAAATACCGGGGTGGCTTCACCCGCAGCGAAGACTTTGGCCTTGGTCAGGTCGCTGAGGTTGTCGGTCACGGTGAAGGTACCGTGGGCGCCTGTGCCACGTGCATGCACCACGCGCTCGGGGATGCGTTCACGGTCGAAGCGCTGCAGCTTCTGGATCAGTTGTACATCTTGCAGCAACACCGGGCCATTGGCGCCAGCGGTTTGCGAGTTCTGGTTGTCACCGACGGCGGCGCCGTTATCGCGGGTCAGGTTGGCGGCCTGCACCGACAGGGAAAGCAGGCTGGCAGTCGCCAACGCCAGCGCGTTTCGCGCCAGTATTGGCCTGCGGCTCATCGAAGTTTTCATCAAGGTTTCCTCTGGTTTTTTTCGTGCACATTCAGTTGTGCTTGCCAGAGGCTAGTGACCCGGGAGTCAGAAGATAAATAGAAAAACACCACCAGGGCGATTAAGAAATTAATGTGGTAAGCCACTGAAACAGCGAGTATTTCGCGCGCGATTGGTGGCACTTTGCAAACTATTTGCGTTTTAATGTGTCGATTAAAACTGACAGTGTTAGCAGTTGTGTCGCGCAAGCCCCCAATGACTGACTTACACTCAGCTCCACCCTTCTCATCTGTAACAAGGAATAACCTATGGGCGTGATCAGTGAGTTCAAGGCCTTCGCGGTCAAAGGTAATGTGGTCGACATGGCCGTCGGTATCATCATCGGTGCCGCCTTCGGCAAAATTGTTTCCTCGTTTGTAGGCGACGTGGTGATGCCGCCCATTGGTCTGTTGATCGGTGGCGTGGATTTTGGCGACTTGGCGATCACCCTCAAGGCGGCTCAAGGCGATGTACCCGCCGTCGTCCTGGCCTACGGCAAGTTTATCCAGAGCGTAATCGACTTCGTGATCGTTGCATTTGCGATCTTTATGGGCGTGAAGGCCATCAACCGCCTCAAGCGCGAAGAGGCTGTAGCACCGAGCCTGCCGCCGACGCCAACCAAGGAAGAGCTGTTGCTGGGCGAGATCCGCGATCTGCTCAAGGCACAGAACGACAAGCCGCTTTAACCCGGCCCGGCTTGGAAAAAAGGCGCCTGCTTGAGGCGCCTTTTTTATTACCAGTAGTTTTCCACCGCCACCTGGCCTGGCCGGCGGCTCAAGCTCAGTTGCATGTCGCGCTGCTTGAGCAACTGGCGGGTGTCGTCGACCATCTGCGGGTTGCCGCAAATCAGCACGCGCGAATGCTCCGGGCTCAGCTCGACGCCGGCTGCGCGCTCCAGCTCACCGTTTTCAATCGAGGTGGTAATACGCCCGCTCAATGCGCCCGGATAGTGCTCGCGGGTCACGATGGGGACGTAGGTCAGCTTGTGGGCGTACTCAGCAAGGTACTCGCGCTCACCCAGCTCCTTGATCAGCGACTGATAGGCCAGCTCCCTGGCCTCCCGTGCGCTGTACACCAGAACGATCCGCTCAAATTTCTCCCAGACTTCGAAGTCCTGCAGGATCGACAAAAACGGCGCGACCCCAGTCCCCGTCGCCAACATCCACAAGTCACGGCCATCGACGAACCGGTTCAGGGTCAAGAACCCCGTCGCCTGGCGCTCCACCATCAAGGTATCGCCCACACGCAAGCGGCTCAGCTCACTGGTGAACTCGCCGCCGGGGACGACAATCGAGAAGAAATCCAAGTGCTCATCAAACGGCGAGGACACCACCGAATAGGCGCGCCATACCGTGCTGCCATCCGCCTTGGTCACGCCCAGTCGCACGAACTGACCCGCCGTAAAACGGAACCCCGGGTCACGGGTGGTGCGCAGCGTAAACAGGCTGGGGGTCAGCGATTGCACATCAAGCAAGGTCTGGCGGGTAAATTTCTCAGCACTGGCCGTCATGGGGGGCTCCGTTCTACAGGTGCCCTAGTGTCCCTCAAAGTCGCGCACGGAAACACCGGTGGTTTGTAGTGGCATCTCGCAGCGACCGGGTAGTGGCAATTTAATAACGATCTAATCAATTCGCTATTAAGCCCTTCGCCCTAGCTCCAAGCACACTCTAAGTTGATTCGGCACACGCGCTTTAACTCACTAAAAAATCGAAAAAAACCAACTAAGCCATTACCAGACTCATTCATGGACATGGGGAACAATTCTTAAACGCCGCCCTGCAAGAGCGAAAATATCCTCGTGCGATGTATCTCATGTCCTACACTAATTTCCGTGCAGTTTTGGGAATTCAGGACGTATCCCATGTCAAGCAGAACCCCATGGAGAGTTACAAATGGTTAACTGGCGCAACACACGACTTCCCAAGCTGGAAGGCGAGAGCGAGGCCACCAGTCTGTTCGAAATGGCCGTCAACCACACCTACGCACTCGGCTTCCAGTACTGTTCCTTTACGATGAGTTCTCAGCTACCCAACAACCAAACGAAGCCCATCCAAATCAATAATTACCCAGACGAATGGAACAAACGGTATAACCAAGCCCACTTCTTTGACGTTGATCCCGTGGTGACACATTGCAAACGCTGTGTATTACCGCTTGTTTGGGAGGAAAAAACCTTTAAAGACTCACCTGACCTATGGTCTTTAGCCCAATCGTTTGGCGTACACCTGGGTTGGACTCAAGCTGTGCATGATTTCCAGGGGGTGTTCAGCATGCTGACCCTGGGCCGCAGCAGCGGTGAAGTCACTCCGGAAGAACTTTATGAAAAAGCCGGCCAGGTCCTGTGGCTGTGCCATGCGATGCATGCAGTCGTGGCGCGGACTTACGCAGACGCGCCAAGCCTCAACCCTGCTAGCAAATTGACCCCCCGCGAAACCGAAATCCTCAAGTGGTCTGCCTTGGGCAAGACGGCCGCAGATATTGCCGCCATCCTGTGCCTGTCCGAACGTACGGTGGGCTTTCATATCTGCAGTTGCTTCAAAAAACTGGGGGTCAACAACAAGATCGCCGCCGTGCTCTGTGCCTCGAAAGCGGGGCTGTTTTAACCGACGTTGAAACACCGCATGTAATCCCCGTGGAAAAAACGTAACATTTACGCCCAATTCTGAGTGCTGAGCAGCCCCAAGGGTGCCGCCCGTTGTTCACTCAGATGGTTGCGCAGGTCACTGCCGAACCCCCACCGATTACCCAGAGCCTCCCCCGCCATGCCCCTGCTCGACAGCCCCTTCGCCCAGCTCGATCTGATCCGCCAGCCAGAGCAACACAACGATCCGCTGCAAGCCTTTGATGCCGCCGACGAGTACCTGCTCAGCCATCTGGCCGAACAACAGCCGAGCGCCTCGACGCGTGTGCTGGTGCTCAATGACAGCTTTGGTGCGTTGGCGGCCAGCCTTGAAGGCCAGGTACAGGTCACCTCCAGCGGCGACTCGTTTCTCGCCGCCCAGGGCCTGGAAAAAAACCTGGTGCGCAATGGCAAGGCGTTTGATGCGGTGACTTTTGTGCCTGCCAACCAACGGCCGACCGGCCCTTTTGACCGAGTCCTGATCCGCGTGCCCAAGACCCTGGCACTGTTGGAAGAACAACTGATCCGCCTGCAAGGCCAACTCGCACCGGGCGCCGAAGTCATCGCGGGGGCAATGGTCAAGCACCTGCCCCGTGCGGCCGGTGAGTTGCTGGAGCGTTACATCGGGCCGATGCACGCCTCCCTCGCGGTCAAGAAGGCGCGGCTGCTGATTGCCACGGAGCAAGAACGTCCTGCGGCGGTCTCGCCCTACCCCACCTGCTATCACCTTGAAACACCCGCTATCGAACTGCTCAACCACGCCAACGTGTTCTGCCGCGAAGGCCTGGACATCGGCACCCGCGCCTTCCTGCCGCACCTGCCTAAAGGCCTGGGCAGTGCACGCGTTGCGGACCTGGGCTGCGGCAACGGCGTATTGGCGATTGCCAGCGCGCTGCAAAATCCCGACGCCCAATACACCTTGGTCGACGAGTCGTACATGGCCGTGCAATCGGCCCTTGAGAACTGGCATGCCGCCCTCGGCGAGCGCAACGTAGCCGTGCGTGCCGCCGATGGTCTGGCCGGTCAGGAGCCCGACTCCCTGGATGTGGTGCTGTGCAACCCGCCGTTCCACCAGCAGCAAGTGGTCGGTGACTTCCTTGCCTGGCGCATGTTCCAGCAAGCGCGGGAAGCACTGGTGGTGGGCGGCGCGCTTTATATCGTCGGCAACCGTCACCTGGGTTATCACAGCAAATTGGCGCGGCTGTTCCGCGGCGTCGAGCAAGTGGCCGCCACACCGAAGTTCGTCATCCTCAAGGCGCGCAAATAAAAAAGCCCCGCCCTTCCGGAAGAAGAACAGGGCTTGCCCCTCAAGTCAGCAGGCAGCGGGCCGCGAGGCCCGGATCGGGATGTCAGTGAGTGGTCAGGCCGGCCGCATTCATGAACATGCGCATCAGGCTGGCCACGATGAACAAGGCCAGCACACTGCCAGTCCAGATCATCGCCAGCCACCCCAGGCGCCGCCACAACGGCTGTTTCTCGGCCTGTTCAATCTCGTGCAACGTAGGTTTGCCGGACATGCAACGACCCTCCTAGTGGTAACCGTCTTCGTGGGTGACCTTGCCGCGGAACACGTAGTAGCTCCAGAAGGTGTAGCCCAGGATGAACGGGATGATGAACAACGTGCCCACCAGCATGAAGCCCTGGCTCTGCGGCGGTGCGGCCGCGTCCCAGATCGACACGGATGGCGGAATGATATTTGGCCACAGGCTGATCCCAAGGCCGCTGTAGCCGAGGAAGATCAACACCAGCGTCAGCAGGAACGGCGTGTAGTGCGCGTTACGCGCTACGGCGCGGATCAGCCCGTACATGGTCACCAGCACCAGGATCGGCACCGGCAGGAACCAGAACAGGTTCGGCAGGGTGAACCAGCGCGAAGCGATTTCCGGGTGCGACAGCGGCGTCCAGATACTGACGATGCCAATCACCGCCAACACCACGAACGCCAATGGCCGCGCCAGGTTGTGCATCTTCTCCTGCAGGGGGCCTTCGGTCTTCATGATCAGCCAGGTGCAGCCCAGCAATGCGTAAGCAACGATCAGCGCCACGCCGCAGAACATCGTGAAGGGCGTGAGCCAGTCCAATGAGCCGCCGGCAAACTGGCGATTGACCACCGGAATTCCGTCGATAAACGCGCCCAGCGCCACGCCCTGGAAGAACGTCGCCGCCAGCGAACCGCCGATGAATGCCTTGTCCCACAGGTGACGCTTGTGGTCCTTGGCCTTGAAGCGGAACTCGAAGGCCACGCCCCGGAAGATCAGCCCGATCAGCATCAGGATCAGCGGCAGGTACAGCGCCGACAACACCACCGAATAGGCCAGCGGGAACGCGCCGAACAACGCCGCGCCGCCGAGTACCAGCCAGGTTTCGTTACCGTCCCAGACCGGGGCGACGGTGTTCATCATCACGTCACGGTCGACTTTGCCGGGAATAAACGGAAAGAGGATGCCGATGCCCAGGTCGAAGCCGTCCATGACCACGTACATCATGATGCCGAAGATGATGATCACGGCCCAGATCAGCGGAAGATCAATACCCATCTCAATTCCCCTTGTGCTGGATGTGGGCGTGGTCGTCATCGCCACTGTCATCGGCGGCCGACAACGGACGGGCCGGAGTGCGTTTCTGGCCAGGGCCGCCATGGGTCGGTTCGCTGCCTTCGTGGGTCTGAGGCCCTTTGCGCACCAGGCGCATCATGTAGCCCAGCCCGGCGCCGAACAGCGCGAAGTACACCACCACGAACAACACCAGGGTAATCGTCATCTGCGCCAGGCTATGCCCGGACGAGGCATCCGCCGTGCGCATCAAGCCGTAGACCACCCACGGCTGGCGACCGATTTCGGTGGTGAACCAACCGGCGAGAATCGCGATCAGGCCGGACGGGCCCATCCACAACGCCAGGTACAGGAACGGCCTGGACGTGTACATCTTGTCGCCGCGACGCAGCCACAGGCTGAACAGACCGGTGAAGATCATCAGGAAGCCCAGGCCGACCATGACCCGGAACGACCAGAACACGATGGTCGAATTGGGGCGATCCTCAGGCGGGAACTCCTTGAGGGCCGGCACCTGTTTGTCCAGGGAGTGGGTCAGGATCAGGCTGCCCAGGTACGGGATTTCCACCGCGTACTTGGTTTTTTCGGCCTTCATGTCGGGCCAGCCAAACAGGATCAGCGGGGTTGGCTCATTGCCTTTGTTTTCCCAGTGGCCCTCAATCGCGGCGATTTTTGCCGGTTGGTGCTCCAGGGTATTGAGCCCGTGGAAGTCACCGATCACCGCCTGGATAGGCGCGACAATCAGGGCCATCCACATGGCCATCGAGAGCATCTTGCGGATCGCCGGGTTGTCCTTGCCGCGCAGCAAGTGCCAGGCCGCCGAAGAACCGACGAAGAACGCGGTCGCCACAAAGGCTGCGGTGGCCATATGCATCAGGCGGTAAGGGAACGAGGGGTTGAAGATCACCGCCAGCCAGTCGGTCGGAATCACGCGACCGTCGATGATTTCGAAACCCTGGGGCGTCTGCATCCAGCTGTTGGACGCGAGGATCCAGAACGTCGAGATCAACGTACCGACGGCCACCATCACGGTAGAGAAGAAGTGCAGCTTGCGCCCCACCTTGTTCCAGCCGAACAGCATCACGCCAAGGAAACCGGCTTCGAGGAAGAAGGCCGTAAGCACTTCGTATGTCAGAAGCGGCCCCGTGACGGCGCCGGCGAAATCCGAGAAGCGGCTCCAGTTGGTACCGAACTGATAAGCCATGACCAGGCCCGAGACCACGCCCATGCCGAAGTTGACGGCAAAGATCTTCGACCAGAAATGGTAGAGGTCACGGTAGGTGTCGTTGTGGGTCTTGAGCCACAAGCCCTCCAGCACCGCAAGGTAACTGGCCAGGCCGATGGTGATCGCCGGGAACAGGATGTGGAACGAGATAGTGAACGCAAATTGAATTCGGGCGAGATCTAGCGCCTCCAAACCGAACATAAGTCTTCCTCTGTCAGGTAATACCGGCTGCTGGCGGGAGCCTGCACCCACTGCCCCCACGGATATGGAGTGTGGCGAATTTCAATTCGTTTCTTTTTTTAACCAGCCACGTAGGGATTCTGGCCTTGCGGCCGCCAGGTCAATCCCCACGGAGGTTTTGATCTGGATCAAGCATTGCTGAAAGAGTAGTCCCATTTTCTGTGTCCAGTTATGTGGTCTTTTGCCGCGTGACAGCTTGCCTCAGCCCAGATCTTGCAACTACTTGTTACAGCTTGATGATAATCTCGACGCTCCCTCCCGCCTCGACCCGAATTCCCGATGCCTAGTGAACCCGTGTTGCTGTTGCGTCATCACCGCCCTTTCATCGCGTTCTGGCTGGCACGGATTTTCACCGCCAGCGGCTTCCAGATGCTCACCGTGGCCATCGGCTGGAACCTCTACCAACTGACCGGCAATGTGCTGGACTTGGGGTTGGTCGGGCTTGTGGAGTTCGTGCCGCGCGTACTGTTCATGCTGCACACCGGGCACGTCGCCGACCGCTATGAGCGGCGCAAGGTCGCGGCCATCTGCCAGACCGTGCAGGCGCTGATTGCCCTGTCCCTCGCCATTGGCGGCCTGACCGGCAACGTGACCCGCGAGATGATCTTTATCCTAGCCTTCCTGCTCGGCGCGGCGCGTTCCTTTGAAATGCCGACCACCCAGGCGCTGCTGCCGAGCATCGTGCCCAGCGCGCTGTTCCCGCGTGCGGTGGCGTCTTCACAGTCGGCCCAGCAACTGGCCACCATCGTCGCCCCGGCGCTCGGCGGTTTGCTCTATGCGTTCGGCAGTGTCTGGGTGTATGGGCCCACGGTGGTGTTGTACATCATCGCCTGCGTGCTGACCCTCAACCTGCCCGCCCGCCAGACCCCGCTGAACAAAGGCAAGGCCACCCTGGATTCGCTGCTGGCCGGCATCCGCTTTATCCGCAGCCGCCCGGACATCCTCGGCGCCATCTCCCTGGACCTGTTCGCCGTGCTGCTGGGCGCGCCACGGCCTTGTTGCCGGTGTTCGCCAAGGACATCCTGCTGACCGGCGCCTGGGGCCTGGGCCTGTTGCGTTCGGCACCGGCGGTGGGCGCGTTGTTGATGTCGTTGTGGCTGGCGCTCTTCTCGGTGGACCGCAAGGTTGGCCGCGTGATGTTCACCGCCGTCGGCGTGTTCGGCGTGGCGACCATCGCTTTCGGCCTGTCCACCTCGTTCTGGTTTTCCCTGGCGGTGCTGGTGGTGCTGGGCGCGGCGGACATGATCAGCATGGTGATCCGCGCCTCCTTCGTGCAACTGGAGACGCCGGATGAAATGCGCGGGCGGGTGAGTGCGGTCAACGGCTTGTTTATTGGCGCGTCCAATCAATTGGGTGAGTTCGAATCGGGGATCACCGCGCACTGGTTCGGCACCGTGCCCGCCGTGGTCATGGGTGGGATTGGCACGCTGGTGGTGACCGGGGTGTGGATCAAGCTGTTCCCGACATTGGCCAATCGCGACCGGATGCATGTGCCGGTGGAAGAGCCTGCCTTAAAAACCAACGCCTGACCCGCTATGACAACAAAGAGTGGGAGGGGGCAAGCCCCCTCCCACATTTGGATCTGCAGTGTTTGCCAGACCGCGTTACAACACCTTGTCCAGGGTGATCGGAAACTCCCGAATCCGCTTGCCGGTGGCGTGGTAAATCGCGTTCGCCACCGCCGCCGCCACGCCGACAATGCCAATCTCGCCCACGCCCTTGGAACCGAGGGCGTTGACGATCTCGTCGTGTTCTTCGACGAATACCACATCAATTTCGCCAATATCGGCATTTACCGGGATGTGGTACTCAGCCAGGCTGTGGTTCATGTAGCGCCCCAATTGATGGTCGACCTGGGTTTCCTCGTGCAGCGCCATGCCGATCCCCCACACTACCCCGCCGAGGATCTGGCTACGCGCCATTTTCGGATTGACCACGCGCCCGGCCGCAATCGCGCTGACCACCCGCCGAACCTTGATCGTGCCCAGGTCTTCGTCCACCTGAACCTCGACGAATACCGCCGAATGGGTCGCGGTGGCGTAACCCTCGCGCTTTTTGTCGGGCTCGCTGTCGACCTGAACCTCCAAGGCCTCTTCGCCACTGTCCTTGACCAACTGCGCCAGCGACACACGCACATCTCCCGTGTGCAGGTGGCCGTCTTCAAAGCGTACGGAGTCGGCATCCTTGAATACCGGGTAGGTCTGGCGGGCGATGCCCAGCAGCTTGGCCGTCAGCGCTTCGCAGGCTTGCTGCACGGCAGTGCCTACCGAAGACACGGTAAACGAGCCGCCCTGCAGCGGCGCGGTCGGCAATGAAGAGTCGCCCAGCAGAAACACCACATCCTCGACCGCCACACCGCTGGCCTGGGCTGCAATCTGGGTCATCACTGTGTAGGTACCGGTGCCGATGTCGGTGGTGGCGCTGCTGACCGTCAATTTGCCCTGCGCATCAATACGCGCCTTGGCGCTGGCCTTCATTTGCATGGCCTCCCACACGCCACCGGCCATGCCCCAGCCAATCAGTTGGCGACCGTCACGCATGCTGCGTGGCTCCGGGTTGCGCTGTTTCCAGCCAAAACGCTCGGCGCCTTCGTGGTAGCACTCGCGCAGGGCTTTGCTCGACCAGGGCTTGTCTTCGTTCTGATTGCGTTCGGCGTAGTTGATCAAGCGCAGTTGCACCGGGTCCATGCCCAGCGCGCAGGCCAGTTCATCCATGGCGCATTCCAGGCCGATCACGCCCAGCGCGGCGCCCGGCGCACGCATGTCCAGGGGCGTGAAGACATCCAGCGGCACCAGCTTGTAGGTCAGTTGCACGTTGTCGCAGTGATAGAGCATGCCGCTCCATTCCACCACGTGTTCACTGAAGTCTTCGAAACGTGAGGTCTGGCCAATCGCGGTATGCCCCAACGCCAGCAATCGGCCATTGGCGGCGGCGCCCATCTGTAAACGCTGCAGGGTGCGCGGGCGATAGCCGAAGGTGAACATCTGCTGGCGCGTCAGCGTAACCCGCACCGAGCGCTTGAGCGCCAGGGATGCCATCACCGCCAAGGGCAGTTGGTACTGCGGGCGCAGGCCAGAGCCAAAGGCACCCCCGACGAACGCAGCAAAGATGCGCACCTGGCTTTTATCCAGGCCGAAGACTTTTTGTACATAGGCCTGGCAGTTCTGCGGGCCTTGGGTCTTGTCGTGGATATGCAGGGTGCCGTCCGGCTGATACAGCACGGTGCTGGCGTGGGGTTCCATGGGGTTGTGGTGTTCGATGGGCGTGCTGTAGTGCAGATCGAGACTGATGGCCGCGCCGGACCATTCGGCCTGGAAGTTGCCGCAGGGTTTGGGCGGCGTTTGCGGCGAGGGGTGGGCCTGCTCCTGTTGGGCGAGCAGATCGGTCTCGAAGTCCTCGTGCGCGTAGTCGATGTGCACCAGCGAGCCGGCGTGCCGCGCCAACTCCAGGTTATCGGCGATGACCAAGGCCAAGGGCTGACCGCTGTAGAGCACGCGGTCGTTATACAGTGGGCGAAACGGCGAGCCGTCCGCCGCATCTGCATCCGCGAAGGCGTCGTCGTAGCTGGCGATTTTCGGGCGGTTGAGGTGATGGATCACGTCCACCACGCCAGGCAGCGCTAACGCCTTGGACGCGTCGATGCTGATAACCCGGCCCTTGGCGATGGTGCTGGACACCACGCTGCCATGCAGCAGGCCATCCTCGGGAAACTCACCGGCGTACCGCGCCTGGCCCGTGACCTTGAGCAGACCGTCGACACGGTTCAGGGGTTTGCCGATAGCGGTCATGGCTGTTCTCCTGCGACGGCGGCGTCGCTGAGCGCACGGATAATTGCGCGGCGCGCCAACTTGATTTTGAAGCCGTTGTGTTCCAGTGGCTCGGCGTCTTGCAGCAGCGCGTCGGCGGCGTTGCTGAAGGTTTCGCGGCTGACGGCCTGGCCGATCAGCGCGGTTTCTACCGCACGGTCACGCCAGGGTTTGTGGGCCACGCCGCCCAGGGCCAGACGCGCGTCGACGATGGTCTCGCCGTCCAATTCAAGGGCGGCGGCGACAGACACCAAGGCAAAGGCGTACGACGCACGATCGCGAATTTTCAGATAGTGGCTGTGACGCGCCAGGTGGTCGGCGGGTAATTCAATCGCCGTGATCAGTTCATCGTCGGCCAGCAGGTTGTCGCGCTGCGGCGTATCGCCGGGCAAGCGATGGAAATCCGCGAACTCGATGATGCGTGCGCCGCCACGGCCTTCGACATGCACCCGCGCTTGCAGCGCGGCCAAGGCAACGCACATGTCCGACGGATGCGTGGCCACGCACTGCGCGCTGGCACCGAGAATCGCGTGGATACGGTTCAGGCCGGTACGCGCCGGGCAGCCACTGCCAGGTTCACGTTTATTGCACGGCACCGTGGCGTCGTAGAAGTAGTAGCAACGGGTGCGTTGCAGCAGATTGCCACCGGTACTCGCCATGTTGCGCAGTTGCGGCGAAGCACCGGCGAGGATGGCCTGGGACAGCAGCGGGTAGCGCGCTTCGATCAGCGGGTGCCAGGCCAGGTCGGCGTTGCTCACCAGTGCGCCGATCAGCAGGCCGCCGTCGGCGGTTTCTTCAATCTCATGCAGCGGCAGGCCGGTGATATCGATCAGGTGCTCGGGACGGCTGATGTTTTCTTTCATCAGGTCCAGCAGGTTGGTGCCGCCCGCAATAAAGCGCGATGCGCCGCTGGCCAGGTGCACGGCCTCATGGACGTCGGCTGGTTTGCTGTAGTGGAAGGGGTTCATTGCTCACCTCCCAGGCCGTCTTTGATGGCATCGCGAATATTGGTATAGGCGCCGCAGCGACACAGGTTGCCGCTCATCAGCTCCTGGATCTGTGCGGTGTCGTGGGCACGGCCTTCATTGGCCAGGCCGACGGCCGAGCAGATCTGGCCGGGAGTGCAATAGCCGCACTGGAACGCATCGTGTTTGATGAAGGCTTGCTGCATCGGGTGCAACTGGTCGCCATTGGCCAGGCCTTCGATGGTGGTCAGTTCGGCGCCGTCGCACATCACCGCCAGGGTCAGGCACGCGTTAATGCGCTTGCCATCGCGCAACACCGTGCAGGCGCCGCATTGGCCGTGGTCGCAGCCTTTTTTGCTGCCGACCAGGTCGAGTTGTTCGCGCAGCAGGTCCAGCAACGTGGTCCAGGGCAACACGTCCAGTTGGCGGTCGCGACCATTCAAGGTCAAGCGTATGGAGTGGGCGACGAACGGTTGGGCCGCCGCGCCATTGGGGGTCGCGCTCATAAACACCTCACGGGTTGGTGTACATCCGCGGCGTTCAGGAAAGTCGCCGTCTCAGGGGTACGACTTCCCGGGGTTTTGAGCGTTCAAGCGGATTGATCAGCGGATATTGAGCAGGGTTTTAAGGGTATTGCGCGGGGGATTGATCGAGGAGTTGCTGTATTCGAACCAGCCTTGGGCGTCGACATTCAGGTCGAATACATAGATGTAGCCCATCAAGGTGCCCGCGCCATTGCAGGTCTCGCTGACGTTGCCGACCTGGCACACCGGCGTGCGCTGGCCATTGAGCACCGCGCCATTAAACAGGCCGACCGGGTTGTTGCCCAGGCCCACTTCCATCACCGACACCTTGGTTGGCCCACGGTGCGTGCACATCTGCGTGGTGCTGGTGCGCTCCGGGATGGTTTCGGTGCACTTGGCCGACTCGACCTTGAACACGCGCACTTCGCTCAAGGCCGGTGCAGTCGCGCCCCACACCGGTGCCGCGCCCAGCCACAGGCCGAGACAAGGGATCAGAGCTAGACTCCACGCGTTGGCTTTTTTCATGCTGTCGATGACCCGGTATTGAACGTCGGCGCAGTATGCCTCAAGGCCATGCGCCATACAGCCTCGGCTGCTGGTATGATGCGCCGCTTTTTCCGATCCTCTCTGAAACCAAAGGCGCTTGGCGCAGTTTGTGCTTTGACTTAGAGGTCAACAAATCACGACGCAAGATAGCGTCACAGGGAGCAGGCATGCTGGAAAAGCTGTTTCAACTCAAGGCACACAACACGAACGTGCGCACCGAGATTCTCGCGGGCATCACGACATTCCTGGCCATGGCCTACATTCTGTTCGTGAACCCGAGCATCCTCGGCGAAACGGGCATGGACAAAGGCGCGGTGTTTGTAGCGACCTGCCTGGCGGCCGCCATCGGTTCGACCGTGATGGGCCTGATCGCCAACTACCCGATTGCGCTCGCGCCGGGCATGGGCCTCAACGCCTTCTTTACCTACACCGTCGTGCTGCACATGGGCCATACCTGGCAAGTGGCGCTGGGGGCGGTGTTTATTTCGGCGGTGCTGTTCTTCCTGCTGTCGATCTTCCGTATCCGTGAGTGGATCATCAATGCCATTCCGCTGCCCCTGCGCTCGGCGATTGCGGCCGGTATCGGCCTGTTCCTGGCGCTGATCGCGCTGCACAACGCCGGCATCGTGGTGAGCAACCCGGCCACCATGGTTGGCTTGGGCGACCTGAAACAACCGGCACCGATCCTAGCCACGCTGGGTTTCGTGCTGATCGTTGCGCTGGAAGCCCTGGCCGTACGCGGCGCAGTGCTGATCGGTATCCTGGCGGTGACCATCGCCTCCATCGCGCTGGGCTTCACCCCGTTCATTGGCGTGACCTCGATGCCACCGTCCCTGGCCCCGACATTCCTGCAACTGGATATCAAAGGCGCGCTGGACATCGGCCTGGTCAGCGTGATCTTCGCCTTCCTGTTCGTGGACCTGTTCGATAACTCCGGCACCCTGATCGGCGTCGCCAAGCGTGCCGGCCTGATGGGCAAGGACGGCCACATGCCGAAAATGGGCCGTGCCCTGATCGCCGACAGCACGGCCGCCATGGCCGGCTCGCTGCTGGGTACCTCGACCACCACCAGCTACATCGAATCGGCCGCAGGCGTGAGCGCGGGTGGCCGTACCGGCTTGACCGCCATCGTGGTGGCGATCCTGTTCCTGCTGGCCTTGTTCTTCTCGCCACTGGCTGCCAGCGTTCCGGCCTACGCCACCGCGCCGGCGCTGCTGTTCGTGGCGGTGCTGATGACCTCGGGCCTGGCGGAAATCGACTGGGATGACATTACCGTTGCAGCGCCGGTGGTCATCACCGCCCTGGCGATGCCCTTCACATACTCCATCGCCAACGGCATCGCCTTCGGCTTCATCGCCTGGACCGCCATCAAGCTGCTTTCGGGCCGCTACCGTGAGCTGAACCCAGCGCTGGTGATTCTGTCGATTCTGTTCGTGATCAAGCTGGGCTGGTTCAACGCATGACTTTTGACGCCGCAAGCTACACCGCTCAACTGCAAGACAAGGTCACGCGCTTGCGTGACCTGCTGGCGCCGTTCGACGCGCCCGAGCCGCAGGTCTTCGACTCACCGCTGCAGAACTTCCGCCTTCGGGCGGAGTTCCGCCTGTGGCGCGAAGGCGGGGATCGCCACTACGCAATGTTCTCCCAGGACGACAAGCGCACGCCGATCCTGATCGAAGAATTCCCGATTGCCAGCCAACGCATCAACCAGTTGATGCCGCAGCTCAAGGCCGCCTGGCAAGCCAGCGCCGCCCTGAGCCACAAGCTGTTCCAGGTGGAGTTCCTCACCACCCTGGCCGGCGATGCGATGATCACGCTGTGTTATCACCGCCCGCTGGACGAGCACTGGCACACGGCTGCAAATAAGCTGGCAGCTGACCTGAACGTGAGCATCATCGGCCGCTCCAAGGGCAAGCGCGATGTGATCGGCCACGACTACGTGGTGGAAAAACTCGACGTGGGCGGGCGCACCTTCAGCTACCGCCAACCCGAAGGCGCCTTCACCCAGCCCAACGGCACAGTGAACCAGAAGATGCTCAATTGGGCATACGAAGCGTTGGGCGACCGCCCGGACGACTTGCTCGAGCTGTACTGCGGCAACGGCAACTTCACACTGCCGCTGGCCACCCGCGTACACAAAGTGCTGGCCACCGAAATCAGCAAGACCTCGGTGAATGCAGCCCTGAGCAATCTCGATGAAAACGCGGTGGGTAACGTCACCCTGGTGCGCCTCTCGGCCGAAGAGCTCACCCAGGCGCTGAACGAAGTGCGCCCGTTCCGTCGCCTGCACGGCATCGATCTGAAGAGCTACGAATTCGGCAGCGTCTTCGTCGACCCGCCCCGCGCCGGCATGGACCCGGACACCTGCGAACTGACCCGACGCTTCGACAACATCCTGTACATCTCCTGCAACCCGGAGACGCTCGCAGCGAACATCGCGCAACTGCATGACACGCACCGGATTACCCAATGTGCAATGTTTGACCAGTTCCCGTGGACACACCATATGGAATCCGGGGTGTTATTGACCCGGCGGTAATTCCACGTCCTCGGGTTCTTTCTTGCGCGGTCGGCCGCCCTTCTTGCCATTGGCACGGGCGGCGGCGGATTTGGCGGCACTGCTTTTGCGACCGTTGCGGGACGCTACCAGGCTGGTGGCCAAGTCCATCAACGGCTTGCTTGTGGCAATCAGGCCAGTGATCGAGACATCCAGATCCTGGGCTTCACAGCAAAGCGCCTTGCCACCAAAGCCGACCTCCAACTGCTGAAAATCCTCCAAGGAAAACCCCTTGAACTCCGGCAGACCAGCCACAGGCAGCACGACGCGGGTGCCGTCGCTGAAGCCAATGGAGATGCAGTTGTCTTCGTAACGCACATTGCTGGCGTTGGCGTGCAGACGCTTGAGCTTGCGCCCACGGGCGATTGCCTTGTCGACATCAGCTTCGGTGAGCGGTATATAAGGTATGGCTTTGGCTTTTATGATTTTCATAAATTAATCCCCACGCAATCCGGTGCTCTTACCAGATTCAAGATTGTCCGTTGCTCGACTACGTCATGCCAGGCGTTTGCGATGACATAGACACCAGGGCGAATGATCAACCCAGGAAGCACTTCACCCGCGTTCCAGTCCCAGGAATGATTTTCCAGGCAGACCGTTTGCAGGTTTTCCCACCACATCCTGCGAGCCCGCGCCAAATAATGCCGCTGCATCATCGCCTCGCGTATCTCCTTCAGAACCGCCGTGGGCGGCCGCCTCCGGTCAGGCTCTACATCCCATAACTCCACGTTCCCATCCAGAAAACTGAAACGAAAGCGCGCATCCCAGCCCTTGCCCCTGACGTGCACATGAGGCGGGCAATGCTCATCCCTGAGAAAGACCGAAATGACATATCCCTTGTAAGCAGCGACTCTCATCGTAACCCATCCGTTAGGTTATTTTCCGTCAGGTAACAGTTTTCCCAGTGGCACCCGACAACCGGCTCCCAACTTGCGGAGCTTTTTCACAGACTAGTGACGATAAAAAACCCGGCGAATGCCGGGTTGTAACCACTCATGCCGACGGTTGGAAATACCCCGCCAACGCCCGCAAGTCCTGCTCGCTGAGTAACCCCGCGTAATACTTCAACTGAATCCTGGCTAACAAATACGCGTGCCGCGCATTCGCCAAATCGCGGCGGGCGTGAACAGTTGTTGTTCGGCGTCGAGCACGTCGAGGTTGACGCGCTCGCCGCCGCTGACGCTTTTCTTCGTCGCCGTGACCAATGCCGTCGCGGAGCTGACGGCCATTTCATAGGCGCGCACTTTCGCCGCGCCGCTGGTGTTGAGGTTGAACTGCTTGCGCAACTCCACCAGGGTGGCCGAGGTTTGCGCGTCCAGTTCGTACTGGGCCTGGCTCAACTGATTGCCTGCCTGTCGGGTAGACGCCGACACCGAGCCGCCGGCGAACAGCGGCAAGCTGACCTGGATGCCGACGCTGTTGGTGTCGTACTTCTGGTTGTAGCTGCTTTCCGAATCGGAGCTGGTCTGGCGGCTGCTGGCGTACAGGCTGACCTTGGGCAGGTGCCCGGCGCGTTTGCGCTCCACTTCGTAAGACGCCACGTCCAGCGCGTGATGCTGGGATTTTAGCTGCGGGTTGTTGGCCATCGCCATTTCCCGCCAGGTCTCGAAGCCATGCGGTTCCAGGGGCGGTATGTCGAATTGACGGGTCAGCGGCGCCAGCTCCTCGACCTGCAACGGTTGGCCGACGATGGCTTCCAACTCACGCAGGGCACTGTCCTGGGCGTCCAGGGATTCGATTTCTTCGGCTTGGGCCAGGCTCAGGCGTGCCTGGGTTTCCAGCACATCGGTGCGCGTGCCTTCGCCACCTTTAAGCAGGCGGTCGTTGAGTTGCAGGCGTTCGGCAAATGCGCGCTTCTGGGCGCGGCTCAATTCGATACGTTCTTGGGCCAGCAACGCCTGGCTGTAGGCGCTGAGTACCCGCACCGCCAGTTCCTGGCTCTTGCCGCGAAAGCGCTCATCCGCCATCAGCGCCTGGGCCGTGCCTTGGCGAAACCGTGCGTAGGCTTCGTAGTCCAGCAGCGGTTGCTGCAAGGTCAGGGTCGAGGCATAGCTGCGGTAGTCGCGGTCGCTGGTGACATCACCCGCCGTCACTTCAGATTCGTTGCGAGAATTGTTGTAGCTCCACGACAGATTCGGCAGCAACGCCGCCCGGCCGATCACGCGATTTTCTTCACCGGCCTCACGCTCTTGAATGGCGGCCTGAAAAGTTGGGTCATTGCGCAAGGCCAGATCGTAGGCATCCAACAGACCCAGCGCCTGCGCTGCGGGTGTACAGCTCAAGCACACGGTAAACAGCAGCGCCTTCATTCTTCCACCAGGGCCATATGGGTGCGGTCCAACAAGGGTTTGAACAGGTAGTTGAGCATCGAGCGCTCACCGGTCTTGACGAAGGTTTCCACCGGCATGCCGGGGCGGATCTGTACGCCGTCGAGTTGTTGCATGCCCGCCGCGCTGACTTGGGCGCGCAACGTGTAATAAGGCTCGTCCGTGCGTTCATCGACCTGGCGGTCGGCGGATACCAAGGTCACTTCACCCGCCACCCGTGGCGTGGTGGCCTGATTGAAGGCCGAGAACAGCAGTTCCACCGGCAAGCCGGGGTGCACTTTGTCGATCATCTGCACCGGCACCCGTGCTTCCACCAGCAGCGGCTCGCCTTGGGGCACGATGTCCATCAGCGCCTGGCCGGGCTTGATCACGCCGCCTTCGGTGTACACGTCCAGCCCCACCACCACGCCGGACGCCGGGGCGCGGACCAGGCTGTTGGCCAGTTCGAACTCAGCCGACGCCAGGCGATTGCGCAGGTCGTCGCTGCGGGTGCGGGTGTCGGCCAACTGACCGCGCAGGTCTTTCTGGAAGTCTTCGCCGAGTTGGCGGATGCGCAGCCGCAACTCAAGCACCTGGCGCTGCAACTGGCCGATCCGGCCGTAGTCTTCGGCGATGGTGCCGTCGATCTGGGCGTACAGACGCTCGCTGTCGAGCAGGCGATTGCGCGGTATATAGCCGTCGCGGGCCAGTTCGCGCAGGCCTTGCAGTTGCTCATTGAGCGCCGCCCGTTGCTGCAGTTTGCTCGCCTGGGAATCCCGCGTGCCGCGCAACTGCGCTTCGGCCCCGGCGATGGTTTCACGCAGGCCTTGTTGCTCGGTGGCCAGCGACTGGGCGCGACTGTTGAACAGTTGCCGTTGCAGACTGAGGATGTTGGCCGCTTCCGGCGCGTTCAGCAGTTCGGCGCCAAAGGTAACCGCAGGCAAGCCTTCGCTTTCCGCACTCAAGCGCGCTTCGCTGGCCAACGATGCCAGGTACTGGCTGCGCAGCGACTGCATCTGCCCGCGCAACGGGGTTTCCTTCAGGCGCAGTAATACTTGGCCGGCGTTGACCACCTCACCGTCGCGCACCTCGATACGCTCGACGATGCCGCCGGTAGGGTGCTGCACGGTTTTGCGATGGCCCGATACCATCACCTTGCCGGACACCGCCACACCCTTGTCCAGCGGCGCCAACGCCGCCCAGCCGACAAACCCGACAAACCCGCCGAGCACCAGCAGCCAACCCAGGCGCGAATATTTTTTGTCATCCAGCGCCAGCACGTTATTGGGCGCGTCGCTGACCAACACCGGTTTACTCATGCTCATGCCTGTTTTCCTTCACCGAGGCGGTAACTCATGCTCATGGTCGACACCGGTTTGCTGGCTGCGGGTTTCTGCCGCGCTTCCAGCACCCGCGCCGTGGGGCCGAAGGCCTGCAATTGGCCGTCCTTGAGGATCAGCAATTGATCGGTCAGGCTCAGCACATTGGCTTTGTGGGTGATCAGGATCACGGTGCGGCGCTGCTGCTTGAGCTGGGCGATGGCCTGGAGCAAGGCCTGCTCGCCGACTTCGTCGAGGTTGGCGTTGGGTTCATCCAGCACGATCAGCGCGGGCAAGCCGTAGAGGGCACGTGCCAGCGCCACCCGTTGTTTCTGGCCGCCGGACAGGCCTGCGCCGCCCTCCCCCAACACCGTGTCGTAGCCTTGGGGCAGTTGCAGGATCAGTTCATGCACACCGGCCATTTGCGCGGCGGCAAGGACGTTGTCGGCATCCCGCTCGGCAAACCTGGCAATGTTGTCGGCGATGCTGCCGGCAAACAGTTGGATGTCCTGGGGCAGGTAGCCGATGTGCGGGCCGAGTTGCTGTTTGTCCCACTGGGTCAGGTCGGCGCCGTCCAGCCGCACCTTGCCGGCCAGCGGTGCCCAGGCGCCCACCAGCACCCGCGCCAGGGTGGACTTGCCGCAGCCCGACGGCCCGATCACACCCAGCACTTCACCCGCTGGCAGATTAAAGCCAAGGTTGGCCAGCGCCGGCCGACGGCTGCCGGGGGCGCAGGCGCTGATCTGCTCGACACTCAACTGCCCCTTGGGCACCGGCAGGCTCATGCGTGCTGGCCGCGCAGGGTTGTCCGCCAACATCGTCGAGAGCCGATCAAAGGCCAGGCGTGCCGAGCCCCATTGCTTCCACACGCCGATCAGTTGGTCGATGGGGGTGAGCACCCGGCCCATCAGGATCGAACCGGCGATCATCATTCCTGGCGTGATATCGCCCTGCACCGCCAGCAACGCGCCCAGGCCCAGCACCAGCGACTGCAACGCCAGGCGCACGCCCTTGGACCAGGCACTGACGGCGGCGGTCTTTTCACTGGCCAGGTTCTGCTGCGCGAGAAACGCCTGGTGCTGCGCGAACCAACGCCCGCGCAAAGTGGCAAGCATGCCCATGGCTTCGATGGTGTCGGCATTGCGCAGGTTAGCCGTGGCCTGCTGGCTGGCGCTGATGGACAGCCGGCTGGCCTGGGCCATCGGTGTCTGGCTGACATGGTGGTTGATCCACGCCAGGGCGATCAAAATCACCGCGCCGCCCAGGGCCAGCATGCCGAGCCAGGGATGGAACAGGAAAATCACCAGCAGGTACACCGGAAACCACGGGGCGTCAAAGAACGCGAACAACGCCTGGCCGGTGGCAAACTGGCGCAGGGTGGTCAGGTCATGCAGCGCCTGCCCCGACGCCTGGCTGCCGCCCTTGAGTTGCACCTCGAACGCGGCATCGTATACGCGCTGGTTCAAGCGCATGTCCATCTGCGTGCCGAGGCGGATCACCACTTGGCTGCGCACCCACTCCAACGCGCCCATCAGGCCGAACAGGCCGAGGATCATCAGCGTCAGCATCAACAGGGTCATCTGATTGCCCGAGGCCAGCACCCGGTCATACACCTGCAACATGTACAGCGCCGGGGCCAGCATCAGCAGGTTGATCACCGCCGAGAACAGGCCGATGTTGAAGAAGCCACTTTTATAGGCCGTGAGGGCGGCCAGGGTTTCGTTGCCGGCGTGGCGCATCTGGAGGTTCTCGTGGGGTTGAGCGTGCAGCGTCGCCGCGTTGACAGGCGATACGACGCTGCGCAGAATTCGGCACCGCCGTCGCCGGAAGAGTTAGAAGGCTTGGGCGACGGCGGTGTAATGCAGCGAATGGGAGAGCGATCTTCCATTCGCTTTTTTCATGCAGCAGCAGGTTCAGGCGGCGAGTGCCCAGTCCTGGGCCACGTCTTGCACGCCTACCAGGGCAACGTCACTGGACACTGCGCTGGCGTGTGCCGCCAGGCCCGCAGACACTTCGTCGAAGGTGCTGGCAGTGGACAGGCCAAAGTCGTCGAGCAGGTTGTTGAGCACGGTTTCCAGCGCGGCGGTATTGCCCTGCATCAAGCCGTAGATCACGCTTTGGACCTCGTTGCCAGCCCGGCCGGCACCCTCGGCGGCGCTCAGGTCGAGGCCGTTGAACGCGACTTTGAAGTCGCTCAGGCTGAAGTCGCTGCCACTGCCGCCGCCCAGGCCTGTGCCCAACTGCACATTATCCAGGTCGCCCCACAGGTAGTGGTTCAGGTTGCTGCTGGCGGGCAGCGACGGGTTGAACACATAGTGCAGGCCATTGCTGGTGTCGCTGTCGGCGATGAACGCGTACTCGGAGTTGTTGGCGCCGTGGGTCGAATACTGATCGCCGCTGAGGGTGCCGTTGCTGAAACCACCCGTGTTACTGGTGCCGTGACCTGCGGTGTTGAACCCCACCGCCCAGGCGCTCAGGTAGTCCGATACCGACAGAGAACCCAGGCCCGAATCGTAGCTAACAGAAATAGTCATCACTGAACCTCGTTAAACAACGTTTTTGATGAGCACGCCGGTGCGGCGTGCCTTTTTGCCCACCCATGGGCAAAACCGTTAATCAGCGGCCTGCGCACGCTGATCAGAATTTGTATTCCAACATTCCGCTCAGGGTTCGCCCGCGTGCCAGGCTGAGGTTGTTGGCGTCGCCCATGGCAACGAAATAGGCTTCATCGGTGGCGTTTTCCAACGCCAGGGCAATGTTCAGTTGATCCGTCATCCAGTAACTGGCGTACAGGTCATAGAGCGTGTACTTGGGCCACATCGCCTGATCCATCAGCTCGTAGCCCTGCTGATTGAGGTTTTGGCCGTTGCCCGAGCTGTAGCGCACACGCACACCGGTATCCAGGCGTTTTTCCAGCAAGCGTGTACCCAGCGTCAGCGAGCCGCGATCGGCAGGCATGTACGTGGCGTTACCCATGATTCGCCCGCAGCTTTCCTGGTTGTTGGCGACGTCGTCATCCAGCACTTCATAGGTGGTGACCGGCCGTATGCTGATGCGCCCATCCGGCAGTGTGAAACGCTCCAGGCGCGTGGTTCTTGGCCCGGTGGTCTTGGCGCCGCCCATGTAGTAGTTCTTCGAGCAGAACTCATTGCTGCCGATCATGTGGGTGTAGCTGAGGTTGGCGTATGCGCGCCCCATGTCGTAATTGAGCTGGTATTCGACCCCGCGAAAACGCGTCGGGTTGGTGTTATTGACGTAAGCCATGGTCCCGAGAAATCCACCCACCTGGGTTTCCGGCAAGCTGACGCTGGTGTTGAGGAAAGAGAAGTTTTCAATCCGGGTATCGAAGTAAGCCACTTTCATGCCGAGACGATCGTCACTGAAGAACAACCCTTCCTTGAAGACATTCATGCCCACTTCCCAATCCCGTGATTCTTCAGGCTTGAGATACGGGTTGGGAAACACGCGCTCTCCCGAACCACCACCGTGGGGGCGGCCGGTCATGAAGGTTTCGGTGACCGCCGGTGGCCGCCAGCCCTTGCCCCACCGGGTATAGAGTTGCAGCCAGTCCACGCCCGGTTTCACCGCAAGACCGAAGGTGGGGGAAAACTGGCCTTCTTCACGGTCAACCTCAATCACTTCCGCGACACGCCGGGCGCCGACGAGGCTGTTGTAGAAGCGATCACGCCGGTACAGGGTCATGCCGGTCTCGCCTTCAAGCCGATAGCGGTCATAACGCAAGCCCGCATCCAGGGTCAGCCAGCCGCCATATTCGTACTGCGCGTTGTTGAACAGGCTGGCGATGGTGCGTTTGCCCCCCGGCGTACTGCCCTCTGCGTAAGGCAACAAGCCCAGGTTGTTGGTGGCTTCAACTTTGTTGGTGCGTGGCTTGAACTCGTCCTGATACAGCTCCACACCGTAGTTCCAGGTGACATGCCCCCGCTCGCCGAAATCAAACCGCGAGGTGTTGTCACCCTGCAGGCCCCAGGTGTCGGTCTGGAAGTGATCGGTGTAGGCACCGACGTAGTTACCGGTACCTGGTGAGGACTGGTTGGGGCTATTGCCGCGATCCATCTGGGTGGTGACGTAATAGAGCTTGGCCTTGAGATCGATCAGCGCGTTGTCCGGGCTGTAGCTGTAGTCCAGCGCGACGTTTTTCGCGTTGAGATTGTTTTTGCTGGTGCGCACGTAATAGGTGCTCTGAAGGTCATCGGCGATATAGCCCCAGGCATCGTTACTGTCGGTGTCGCTTTCCAGATAGCTCAACTGCACACGCTGGTCGTTGGGCAGGTTCAGGCCGAACTTGACGATCTGCGAGCGGGTCACGCTGCCGGTGTCACCGACTTCGCTGTTCAACCAGTCGTCGAAGGCCGCCGGGGCGTACTTTCGGGCCCGTAGGTTGGTGCCCAGGTTGTCGTCGTTGCGCTTGCCGGCGCGGTAGTTGCCAAAATGCCGCTCGCTGTAGCCCAGCACTACATCGCCGCGCTCATCGCCAAAGGCGAATACGCCGCTGCCGTTGAAGTTGGTGCCGTTACCCAACTCACCGATGCCGCTGCCGGCGCGAATGCGGCCGCCGTAGTCTTTGCCGTCTTTGAGAAACTCACTGGCATCCAAAGTCTTGAACGAGGCAATCCCGCCCAACACCGCCGCCCCGCCCTGCCCCGACTGGCTGCCTTTGTCGATCTCGATGCTGGAGATGAACTCCGGGTCGATCAGCATGGTGCCGTTGCGTTGCTGGTGGCCGTTGACGTTGAAGTTCTGGCGCATGCCGTCGATGTTCATGTTCACGCGGCCGTAGTCCTGCACGCCGCGAATGTTCACCGACAGGCCAGGGTCGCGCTGGTTGACGGCGGTGTAGACGCCGGCGGTTTCTTCAAGCATGTCGGCGGCGTGACGGGGCGGGCGTTTATCGATCATGTCACGGCTGATCACCGCCACGGACTTTGGGGTCTGGTACACCCAGTCACTGGTCTGGCCATTGGTGTTGCCGGTGATGGTGGTGGTGCCCACGGTCATGGCGCCGTCGTGATCATCGCTGACGCGATTGAGGGTCACCTGGCGCTCGCCGGTAAAGCGATATTCCACCGGCGCGGCGCCGAGCAAACGGCCCAGGCCTTCCTGAACGCTGAAGCTGCCTTTGAGCGCCGTGCTGCTCAAGCCTTGCAGGCGCTGGCTGTCGAACAGCACCTGCAAACCGGCCTGGTCGGCGAAGGCCAGGACGGCACTGCCCAAGGATTGCGCAGGGATATCGAAGGTCAGCACGGCGGGCTGCGCCGCGCCCACTTGAGGCTGCGCCGCGTACACGGGTGCCGTTGCGGCGAACAGGCCCAAGTGGATGGCCAGGGCTAACCGGCTACCGGTGATACGCCCCTTGGTGAGTGCTGACATTTCTGGCTTTCCCTACGCTGATCGTATTTTTGTTTATGCGAATGCTTCTCACCTAGCAAGACGTACGAAGCGCAGGAAGTCAGTAAGGTTTTTTTAAAAGTTTTTTGTGCGAGGGGTTTCAAGCGGGTGGGAGCGGGCCTCCCACCGGGTCATCAATAGATCAGGCTGAGGCCTGCCAGGTCCAAGCGTTGCACCTGGAGTTCCTGAGTCAGGGTGCCGAGGGCCGTGTCGAGCATGTCGAGGCGGAACACACCGCTGACCTCCCGCTCGCCCAGGTCGGAATGGGTCAACACCACCTGGCCGGGCCGGTAGCGGTTGAGCTGCTCAATCACTTTGGCCAGCGGCTGGCGGTCAAAGATCAACACGCCGCGCCGCCAACTGGTGGCACGGTCGACATCAAATTGATCCAGGGGCACGATGCCCTGTTCGGGGCTGAAGCGTGCGGCCTGGCCCTCCTTGAGCACATGATCGCTCGGGCCTTTTTTCGGCGTGGCGTGCAGGGAGACTTCAACACTGTGCTGCAACACGCCGACCCAACCCTGGCGGTCGTCCTCGCGCTGCACCACAAACCGCGTGCCCAACGCCTGCGTCTGCCCGCCGGCGCTCTGCACCACGAAAGGCCGGGTTTCTTTACCGACCATCGGCGCCACGTCAAAAATCGCCGAGCCCTGGATCAGGCTGATGCGCCGCTGCACGCCGTCGTAGTCCAGGCGGATGGCGCTGGCGGAATCCAGCTCCACCGTGCTGCCATCGGCCAGGTGCACGGTGCGCACTTCACCTTTTTGGGTGACGTAATCAGCCTGCATGCGCAGCCAGGCGTCAGGCCCGCGCACCCAGCCCACGCCGGCCACCACCACAACCAGC
>NZ_JADDUM010000049.1 GCF_015163715.1 Pseudomonas cyclaminis | reverse complement strand
ACCATCGCCTTTGGCGTCGGTGTCAGGAAGGTGAGTTGGCCGGACGGTTACGTCATGATCATGCCTTCGATGGGTAAACTAGCGTGGGAGCACTGCGGGCCGACGCGAGGAGCGCGTCGATGCCTCTGAGCTTTACTAGAGCCCCATCAATTGAACATATGTGTTCATTCTTGGCCAGCATGCAAGCTGACTTTTAACTATTTACAGGCATAAAAAAATTATTTTTAATTCCAAAAATTCTTAAAAGATCTCCGTGCTTGCCAATTTCAAATAATTTATTCACCTCCATCCTTGACTAGAGTTGAACACGAGTGTTCAATTCGTGCATGGCATAAATTCCGGAGATGGGGCATGAACTCTCTTAGTCCAGTGCAACGACGAATTCATCAGGCGGCTTTTCGTCTGTTCGCTGATAGAGGCACTGAACAGGTAAATATCTTGGAGCTTGCGCAAGAGGCTGGGGTCGCTAGAGGCACGGTTTATAGCAATATCAAAAACATGGAGAGCCTGTTCAAAACGATTGCGAGCTATCTTGCGAAGGAAATGCACGAGCGAGTTAAAAGTAGCGTCGACGAAATCCCTGATCCAGCAGAACGTCTTGCCAATGGTATCCGGTTTTTTATCCGAAGAGCCCATGAGGAGCCACAATGGGGAGTATTCATGCATCGATTTGCCATGAGTAATTCTTCACTGCGTGAGATGTTTATCAGCCAGGCGACGTTAGATCTGTTGGCCGGATTATCCCATGGTCGATATAGTTTTAGACAAGAACAGTTACTTTCTGTTTTGACGCTGATATCGAGTAGCGTACTCGGCTCAATATTCCTTGTAATCGAAGGGCGCAGAACATGGCGTGATGCGGGATCTGATACCGCAGAGTTTGTGTTACGGGCTTTGGGAGTTGGCTCTGAACAGGCGAAAATATTGGCCACGCGAGATCTACCACCCCTGCCGTCCCCAGCAGAGTCATATTAGCGGATTAATTTCTACCTCGTCGGCACCGATAATGTGTGGAATATAATAACAATGAATAAAAAAGTCACAGCGGTGCAATTGGCTACACTGCATCCTACCCGCTATCCTAGCCCTACTGTGAAGGCTCAGGGGCTAACGCATCTAATATTTGAGCGGCCAGATCTTGAAAAGGCTGCCCGCTTTCTTACTGACTTCGGAATGACCGTCGCTAAGCAGAGTTCAGATACCGTCTATGTGCGAGCAGTTGCGCCGACTCCTTATTGCTATCGGGTTCAATTTTCCGAAAGGGCTCGTTTCCTGGGTTTTGGGCTTAAGATCCACTCCCTGGAGGATTTGAACAAACTTTCGCAAATTCCTGGCGCGTCGATGGTCGAACCTGTGGTACACCCTGGTGGGGGAATGTGTGTCATTCTGACAGACCCATCTGGATTTACTGTTGAGGCTATTTATGGCCAGGCCCCTATTGACGCTCTTGAGCATAGACGTCCTTTGCCTTTAAACCTCGCAGAAGCGCAGCCTCGTGTTAACGAGACTCAACGAACACCCGTGCTTCCTCCTGAAGTATTGAAGCTGGGGCATGTGGTGCTAGAAGTCGCCGACTATCAGGCAACATGCGCTTGGTACACACGCCATTTTGGTTTTATTCCAAGCGATATCCAAGTTCTTCCCGACGGTACGCCTATAGTTTCGTTCCTGCGGTTGGATCTGGGCGAAATCCCGGCAGATCATCATACACTGGCGATTGCTCAAGGTTTTATGGCCACGTACAGTCATAGTGCCTATGAAGTTGTTGACGCTGATGCAGTGGGTATGGGGCAGCGGGTATTACGTGAACGTGGCTGGATTCATTCGTGGGGTATCGGGCGACATATTCTAGGGAGTCAGATCTTTGATTATTGGCAGGATCCTTGGGGTGACAAGCATGAGCATTACTGCGACGGGGATGTATTCACAGCAGGCCTTTCAGTAGGCATACACCCTGTTAGCTCCGAGGCTATGGCGCAATGGGGGCAGCGTATGCCTAGAAGTTTTACCAAGCCTAAGTTAACTCTATCCAATATAGCCTTGTTAATTAAAAACCTAAGACGTAGTCCAGATGTAACATTGCGAAAGCTAATTAGCCTTATGCGAATGTTCGGCTAGCGCGAAATGATTTTTGCTTAACGCATTTCTAGGTTGCTTTTTGATTGATAGTTTCGCTCACCGAATATAACAAGCCCGCTCTTCTTCGAGGGTTGGTTAATAAAAGCTGCAGGAGTGCCTCAAATGTCTGCTGTACACGTCGTTCGCTTCGAATATGATCATGGCATCCATTGGGGGGTTATACGTGGAGGACGCATTACTGTTCTCCCCGGTAATTTCGAAACGACTGGTGATTTCGTCACCCATAACAATGTTCAAAATCTCGCGTCAGTGGCTGGAACGGAGCTAGCGGAGACTGAGGTGAAGATTCTATCACCCATTACTCAGAATCAGCAGTTCATATGCCAAGGTGCTAACTATAGAGAGCATATGATTGAATCAGGTGTGGATCCTGACGTAAAAAAATTCAATATGATTTTCACTAAATCGACAAGTTGTATTGTACCTGCCAATAGTGATCTTATTAAGCCGAAGAGTGTTCGTTTTCTCGATTACGAAATTGAGCTCGGCTTAGTCATGCGGACTAAGATCAGCGCTAAAATTACAGTTAATGAAACCAATCTGCATCAATTTATTTCGGGTATAGTGATCGTTAATGACTATTCAGCTCGTGATATCCAAATTCCACAAATGCAGTTCTATAAGGGCAAGAGCCTCAGAACCTTTGGCCCGATTGGGCCATATCTTTGCATGTTGAGTCCTGAGCAAGTAGCTAAATACCTAAAAAAATTAGAGCTTCGCCTAATGGTAAATGGCGAAATTCGCCAGAGAGACTCTACCGCAAATTTGGTGTTCGGCCCGGCTGAGACACTGAGTGAGCTTTCGGGCGTACAAGATCTAGCGGCTGGGGATTTAATAGCAACTGGCACACCCGCTGGCTGCGCATTAACTGTGCCCTCTCCGGCCAAGCAGCGTATAGCTGCGTTGTTGCCAGAAGCGACTAAGTGGAAGATGTTTCTCAAAGCGCAGGAAAAGCGCTCTCAGTACCTTAAAGTCGGCGACATTGTTGAGGCAAGAATTTATAGTACCGATGGTGTTATTGACTTGGGAACTCAGCGTAATCAAGTGGTGGAGGATTTATAATGGCTGTAAAAAACTTCGCTGAAGTCGATGTTTTGGAATCCAGATCCTTGGTCGAGCACGATTTAGCACCCAGTACTTACGAAGCTATAAAGCGTGTCGCAGAGCGTACGCCTCTGGCTCCTGCCTTGAGCTTTTTTCTAGATGCGGAGGATTTTTCTAGTACGTTCACTTGGAATTATGCCGAACTTTTTACAGATATTACCCGCGCGGCAAACGTATTTTATGAACTCGGCATCACACCGGATGACGTCATTGCTTTCGTACTGCCCAACCTCCCAGAAACTCACTTCACGATCTGGGGAGGTGAGGCGGCGGGTATTGTGATGGCGGTAAACCCGTTATTAGAGGCTTCACAAATCGCCGATCTTTTACGAGCGGCTGGCGTTAAACTATTGGTCACTCTAGCTCCTCAACCAGGCAGCAATTTATGGACTAATCTTGAGCGCCAGTTCGAATCATTGCCTGAACTCAGGCATGTCGTATGGGTGCGCATGGAGTCTTATAATTCGCCATCCAACAGCTCAGTTCTGGATAAAATGGCATTCGACGCAAAGTCCTCTTGTGAGCGGGTTTTTATTTATAACGATCTGCGTGCATTAATGAAAGATCAGCCATATAGTTACTTGAGGAGCGGGCGGCTAATCAGGCCTGATGATCGCTCTTCATATTTCTGCACCGGCGGCACTACTGGTCTTCCCAAAATCGCAACTCGTACACATAGATCCGAAATATTCAATGCTTGGGCAATGGCCAATCATTTAAAGCCGCGTGATAGCGGTCAAGTTATCTTTTGTGGTCTACCACTGTTCCATGTGAATGGGCAGTTAGTAACCGGACTGATGCCTTGGACTCAGGGAGATCACGTAATCCTCGGAACACCTCAAGGTTATCGTGGCGCTGGTGTCATCGCGCGTTTCTGGGCGTTGGTACAGCATTTTCGAATTAATTTTTTTTCAGGTGTTCCTACGTTTTACGCTGCCTTGCTGGAACAAGACTCAACAGGTTTCGATCTTTCCAGTCTGAACTTCGCTTTTTGTGGCGCGGCTCCTATGCCCATAGCGTTATTTCGCGAATTTGAGCGCAGGACCGGGGTGCGTATTCTTGAAGGTTATGGGCTTACCGAAGGGGCATGCGTGTCTTCGCTAAATCCACCAGGCGGTGAACGACGTATAGGCTCCATTGGCTTGAGTTTGGCGCATCAGGGAATGCGCGTGGTGGTGTTGGATCCGCTCGGTGAATATCAGCGAGACGCCAGCGTTGAGGAAGTCGGGGTGATCGTCATACGAGGACTGAATGTTTTCGACGGCTACTTGGATGAAAACCATAACCAAGGCATATGGATTGAAATCGGCGGGCAACGTTGGTTGAACACTGGCGACTTGGGCCGTCAGGATACGCAAGGCTATTTCTGGCTCACCGGGCGCAAAAAGGAATTAATTATCCGCAGCGGTCATAACATTGATCCCAAGCAAATTGAGGAAGTGTTACAAGCTCATCCCGCAGTGTCTTTAGCGGCTGCCATCGGGAGCCCTGATGCATACGCGGGCGAAGTGCCAGTTGCTTATGTGCAGTTGTGTGCTGGGCAGACCTGCAGTGAAAAGGAGCTTCTAGCCTTTGCCAGCCTTCATATCAGTGAGCGCGCTGCGGTGCCTAAACGGATTGTGCTAATTGAAACGCTTCCTCTTACAACAGTAGGGAAAATTTACAAGCCTGCACTACAACAGCGCGAAATTTCCCAAGTCGTTATGCGCGAAGCCGAGAGTATATTTGTGGATGACGTAACTGTTGAAGTTATACAAGATAATCGCCGCGGTATGGTTGCTGTTGTTTTTGCTGGCGATAGCCGTGCGCGTTTAGAAACATTGTTAGGACGCTATAATTTTCAAGTCGAATGGGCTGAGTGAAAAAAAACTGCGGCAATTACTACCGTTTCTTGCTAGCACTTAGCTTTCGAAGCTGGTTGAACAAGGATACTTATCCGCTTCATTTGCTATCGCTGTAGAAAATCAAGCACATGCCAAATTAGGCGTTGTGAACTTACTTATTACCAATAAAAATAAGAAGGTACCAAAATGATCAGTAAGTTATCTTCATCCGGTGAAGTCGGCGGGTCAAGTGCCCAAGCTGGTTATGAGGGTTGTCAGCGGAAAATGCCGAGGTTTAAAAAAAATTTTTCAAACTATGCTGCGCTATTTTTCACGCTGGGCATTTCAACCGGTATTTCCGCTGGTGGCTTAACCATTAACGAGCAAAGCGCCAGTAGTGCCGGCACTGCTTACGCGGGCCGGTCATCTTCAGCAATGGATGCCAGTACAATTTTCGGCAACCCTGCGGGATTGACGAAGCTTAAGCAAGCCGAAGTGAGTGGAGGTTTTGCTGTGGTTGATGTAAAGACCGATATCAGCGATGCTAAATCCAGTGTAAACGGAACAAATAAAGGTAATTCGGTACCTTTAGCAACAGTCCCTTTTGGATACATATCCACCCCAATCAACGAAAATTTTTCCGTAGGTCTTGGGGTATACGTTCCTAACGGTGTGATAAATGATACGGAGTCTACCTATCAGGGTCGCTACCATGGCTCCTATAGCAGCGTCAAAGTAATTACAGTGCAGCCGACTATCGCATATCGAATTAATGATCGCATTTCTATAGGCGGCGGCCCGACAATCAATCGATTTAGTGCGAAACTTGACAGTGAGTTGGCTACGGGTGCGCTAAATTCAGGTAAAGATACGCAACTGAATATCAAGGTTGATGACAGTGCCATTGGTTACAATATTGGACTGCTGGTTGATCTAGATGATTCTACGACATGGGGGGTTACCTACAGGTCAAAAGTTGACTACCACATGAAAGGCCATACTACGGTCAGCGATTCTCCAGGTTTCCTGGATCAAAATGGCAAATACGACGCAAAAATTGATATTACGTTACCTGAGTCTCTCGACACTTCAATTACTCATCACTTTAATGACCGTTGGACGGGTTACGTAGGGGCTAACTGGACTCGCTGGAGTCGTTTGAAAAAAATCGAAACTGTAAATAGTGGCGTATCAGCGCTTGGTCAGCTTGCGGGTTTGAATGATTTAGTAGAACCGCTTAACTGGCGGGACACCTGGTCAGCGGCTTTGGGAGCGGCCTACCAACTGAATCCAGAGTGGGTACTTCGAGCAGGGTATGCATATGATCCTTCCCCGATAGATAATGCCAGCCGTAGTGTGCGTGTCTCTACAGGCAATCGCCAGTCCGTTACTTTAGGTGCTGGTTACTCACCACGCTCCGACCTCACTATTGATGTCGCCTATGGATATGTCTGGGAAAGTACCGCCCCGGTAAACCTTGCCAACACTACTGGTGTTCAACCTGCTTATAGCGCGAAATTTGATAACAGTGCGAATGGTTTGGTGACTCAAGTCAGTTACCGGTTTTAAGAAACGCTTGTAATCAAAAAATAAATTGTAGAGGCAGGGCCAGTCTTCTGGCCCTGGCCTCTAAAAAAATCAGGTTAGCCTTCAGGTGTCGAGGGAATATGTGCGAGGAAGGCCTTCGCTTCTTTGGAGTTCACACTGAGTGCCCATACTGGCCTTGCTATTCCAAGCTTGCCTGCCATCCAGCGTTGCAGATAGGAGGCTGAGAATGCCACCGCATACTCCACCTGGTCGCGATCATATCCAACGCTAGATATCGCCATCCTCACCAGCGTATCTGTGTATTCATGCGGTTTTTCGACTCCCAGCATTAATGTGCGAATGCCAAGAGCTGAGGCGCCCATCAGAAAGTCGGTCGTGGCGTCCGCCCTGCCATAGACGAACACCCCCGACTGCTTTCCGCTTTCCATGTCCTGAGTCATCCCTGTTGCGACAATTGCATGGTGTGACCAGGTATCGGCGCGCGATACAAATCCGGCCCATTTGCGGTCCAGTACGGCTCGCAGCAAATAGACTCTGAATCCGACGACAAGGCGCTGCCATGGTAGCGGTAGCACCTCGTAAATTGGAAGGATGTCTGCAGTCATTTGATTGTTGAGTTCTTGTCCCAGTGCTATCAACACCTGATCCAAGGTATCGAAATAACGATAAAAGGTGCCGCGTGAGACCTTGGCCTCCCGGATCACATCATCAATGACCGGAGCTGCGCGAGGATTCTCTGCGAATACTCGCATAGCTGCATCCAATAGCTTCATGCGCATTACTAAGCGTTTTTTTTCCGCGGTCTTCAGTCGATGGTCTGTTTTCTCTGCTACTTCAATCGCTTGCATGAAGGAACCTGTAAAGTAGTGACATAGTGTCATTATTGGCTGGTGACTTTAGGTCTGTATAGCAAAAAAATTATTTTTATTCCTTGTTTTTATTGGGCGACATAGCCTAGGATTGCTCAATCCTAGTAATGACATTGATGTTCGATCTGTATTTTGTTTTTTGAAGCGAAAATAAAAATAATTTGGAGAATACAATGATCCTCTCTACCGATTCACTCCATTCATTTCCCTCCCAACCTATACCCTCTGATTGGTCTGGCCGGCCTTTGCGTTCATTGGTTCTCAACGACAACCGCAAGACGCTCATTGAGTGCGCGGGCTCGATGCTCTGACGCTGTAACTTTCGCTACTGAAGAATCCGTAAATGTGTCTGGAGTTTTTCCTAACGGGAATCTCGTCGCCTACAAAAAATAAATGACAAATATGTCACTGTTAAAAATGAAGGTAAAAAGCCATGAAAGAAGCAACCATAGCTAGAATCGATGCTCAGGCACCAACGTTGAAAGAGCTGGTCAAGCGAGCTGAGGATTTGCAGCCTCTTCTGCGCAAGAATGCGGTGGAGAGTGAGCTGAGTCGCCGT
Organism: Pseudomonas cyclaminis; assembly: GCF_015163715.1. Classification (GTDB taxonomy): domain Bacteria; phylum Pseudomonadota; class Gammaproteobacteria; order Pseudomonadales; family Pseudomonadaceae; genus Aquipseudomonas; species Aquipseudomonas cyclaminis. Next base: position 13,379 of record NZ_JADDUM010000049.1, on the reverse strand, counting down.
GCGGCAGAAGAAAACATCACGGCAATTCAAGAGGCTGGTTTGTTCCGATTGATGGTTCCCAATCGTTTGGGAGGGTATCAGGGTACTCTCCGATCTCACCTAGAAGTTTCTGCGACGCTGGCGGAAGCTTGCGGCGGCACTGCTTGGGTGGTGGCTTTGAACAACGTCTGCGCCTGGTTTACTGGGTTGTGCTCAGAGCAGGCACAGAATGACATCTACGCTCTCAATCCGGATGCGCGCGTAGCAGGTGTGCTAAGCACCTCCCCAATCTCTCAGCGTGTTGAAGGGGGATTACGGATATCCGGCAAATGGTATTCGTCTTCGGGCATTTTGCATGCGGATTGGGCATCGGTTGGGGTGGATGAGTGCAACGCCCATGGTGTAGTCGTGGGCAGATTCCTGGCGCTGTTGCCTAAAAGTGATTACAGCATTGAAGACACTTGGTTCACTGCTGGCATGCGTGCGTCAGGCAGTAATTGCATCGTGGTCAACGATGTGTTCATTCCAAATCACCGTTTGCTTAACTTAGGTGCTGCAATCGAGGGCGAATACGCGACCGAATTCAAGGAGGAAGCGGCTTATAGAGCGCAGCTCATTCCGGTCGCCTCGCTGACTCTAAATGGTCCTACTCTAGGTATGGGGCGTGCTGCCCTGAAGTATGTTATCGACAGCGCGTCGCGTCGAGCCGTGGCTTATACCTCCTTTGAAAAACAGTCCCAATCGGTGGCGTTCCAAATGCAGATTGCCGAGGCGGCTCTGAAAATCGACACCGCTCATTTGCGTGCCTATCGTGCCGCCGATGAAGTAGATGAGGCCGCACGCCAGGGCCTTAAGCTAGATGCGCTGACCAGAGCCCGTATTCGGGCTGATGTGGGCCTGATCAACACCCTTATCATTGATGCTATCAACATCCTGTTGTCCGCTCATGGAGCCGGAAGCTTCGCGGAAACCAGTCCGATGCAGCGCTGGTGGCGTGACGCCAATGCTGCTGCGCGCCACGCTATAGCGTTGCCTGCAGTGGGTAGCGAGATATATGGCAAGGCGTTACTCGGTGTGGAAAACACTGTTACTCCATTGGTGTAAGCGACTTCACGAATTGGAGGACTCTCTTAATGGACGCCAAGCTGTTGCGCTCAGTAATGGGGCAGTTCGCAACCGGGGTAACCGTCGTTACCTTTGTCGCTGATGGCCAGCCGGCAGGCATGACAGCTAACGCCTTCATGTCTGTTTCGCTGGAGCCCCCGCTTATTCTAATTTCCATCCGCAACGCCTCAAGCTTCAACCAGTTTGTTGGTGAGGGGGTACGCTACGGGGTGAACTTTCTCGCTGAGAGCCAATGCTGGCTCAGCGGCCATTTTGGTGGGCGTCCGGAGGAGGGGGTTGATTTGCCTTTCATCTACCACAAAGGCACGCCGTTGCTTGATGGCAGTCTGGTGCACCTTGTGGCACGTACTGTAGACGTGCACCCGGCTGGTGATCACTTGCTTTACATCGGCGAAATCGAGCATTTGCGAGTCGGTGCACAACGCAAGCCGTTGCTGTTTTTCAGTGGGCGTTATCACGAGATGCACGCACGTGCTCCGAGCGTCGAATGGAACGGTTGCATCGACGGCTGGTAATTCCACCCTCAAACCGATCAGACGCGTGAACAACCTGTTGGCACTCCTAAAAGGGGGCCACGGGCTGGCTCATGCCAGCTAAATGCGATCCGAGTGATTTTTTCATGACAGCTAATATTCAGCATTTGCCTCTTACCGCAGACAATGACATTGATAAGCAGGAAACCCTGGAGTGGCTCGATGCACTAGAAAGTATTGCCCGAAATGCCGGTTCTGAGCGGGTGGACTTCCTTCTGCAGCGTCTCGATGAACACGCAAGCCACTTGGGTGTGCACCGGTCCGCCCACCCGTACTCGCAATACCAGAACAGCATTGCCCTGGAAAAACAGCCGGCGTTTCCAGGTGATTTAGCGATGGAAGAACGCATCACCTCGATCATTCGCTGGAATGCTTTGGCCATGGTGGCAAGGGCCAACAAGGCCTACGGAGAATTGGGTGGCCATATCGCGAGTTACGCATCGGCTGCCGAGATTTTTGAAGTAGGTTTTAATCACTTCTTCCGCGCTGATACCGCTGAATCCAAAGGCGACCTGGTTTACTTTCAGCCGCACTCCGCGCCAGGCGTTTACGCCCGTGCATTTCTCGAAGGCCATCTCGACGAGTCGCAGCTGAGTCGATACCGCCAGGAAGTGGATGGAGGCGGTTTGTGCTCCTATCCACACCCTTGGTTGATGCCTGACTTCTGGCAGTTTCCGACTGGCTCGATGGGAATTGGCCCGATCAGTTCGATCTACCAGGCACGCTTTCTGCGTTACCTGCAAAATCGTGGTGTTACTGACACTTCAACTCGCCATGTGTGGGGAGTATTCGGCGATGGCGAGATGGACGAGCCGGAATCCATCGCGGCACTGTCGCTGGCCGCCCGCGAAAACCTCGACAATCTTACCTTCATCGTCAACTGCAACCTGCAACGTTTGGACGGGCCCGTGCGCGGAAACGGTCAGATCATTCAGGAGCTGGAGTCGCTGTTTAGCGGCGCCGGATGGAACGTTATCAAAGTGGTTTGGGGCTCGGATTGGGATACGTTGTTCGCACGTGATCGCAACCACGTGCTACTACGCCGTTTTGCACACACTGTCGATGGGCAGTATCAGACCCTTGGCGCCAATGACGGGGCGTACAACCTTGAGCACTTCTTCGATCTCGATCCTGAGTTGCAGGCGCTGGTGTCACACATGACGCCGCAGGAGATCGATGGACTACGCCGCGGAGGACACGATTTTCGCAAGCTTTACGCCGCTTTCGCGGCCGCCAAACAACATAGCGGCCAGCCAACGGTGATCCTTGCCAAGACGAAAAAAGGCTATGGCATGGGGCTTGCTGGCGAGTCACGCAACACATCGCACATGCAGAAAAAACTCGATGTCGAGGCTCTTAAAGCGTTTCGTGACCGTTTTGCGATTCCTATGGACGACGAAGCGCTCGAAGAAATGCGGTTCTACAAACCCGCGCAGGACAGTGTGGAGATGCGCTACCTGCATGCTCGGCGCGCTGAGTTGGGGGGGTACATGCCGCGTCGACAAACCGAGGCTGAGCCATTGTCGGTGCCGGCCCTGCTCGATTATGCGCGGTTCGCGCTGGTGCCGGACGACCGTGAAACTTCGACTACCACTGCGGTTGTGCGGCTATTCACTAACCTGCTCAAAGACAAGCAACTGGGGCCGCGTATTGTGCCCATTGTAGCGGACGAGGCCCGAACCTTCGGCATGGCGAACCTGTTTCGTCAAATTGGAATCTACTCGCCGATTGGGCAGTTGTACGAACCGGAAGATGCCGGGGCAATGCTCTACTACAAAGAAGCTAAAGACGGTCAATTGCTTGAAGAAGGCATCACTGAAGCGGGGGCCATCTCTTCTTGGGTCGCCGCCGCCACCTCTTACAGCGTGAACGGCATCACCATGTTGCCATTTTATATTTACTACTCGATGTTCGGGTTCCAGCGTATCGGCGACCTGATCTGGGCGGCCGCTGATCAGCGTGCCCGCGGTTTCCTGGTCGGCGCAACCGCCGGTCGCACCACGTTATCTGGTGAAGGCTTGCAGCATCAGGACGGTACAAGCCAACTAATTGCTTCCACTGTTCCGAACTGTCGCGCTTATGACCCGGCGTTTGCCAGTGAACTCGCAGTCATCGTCGATCACGGCAGCCGCCGTATGATCGAAGATCAACATGATGAGTTTTACTACCTGACAGTGACCAACGAGAACTACGTCCAGGCTCCACTGGCCGAAGTTGACTATGAGGCCGTGATAAAGGGCATGCGTCGGTTCGGCTCCCGTGGCGAGGAGGGCGCTGCGCCCGCAGTTAGGTTGCTCGGCTCAGGTTCAATTCTGCGTGAAGTTATCGCCGCCGCCGAGCTTCTCGCCGAAGACTGGGGTGTGACAAGCGAGATCTGGAGCGTCACCAGTTTCTCTGAATTAGCTCGTGATGCCCGCGAGGTCGAACGCGGCGTCCTGTTTGGCGGTGAGCTTAAGCCGCAGAGCTATGTTCAGCAGTGTCTATCCGGCGACACACCCGTCGTGGCCGCGACAGATTACGTGCGCGGTTATGCGCAACTCATCGCCTCATATATTGATGCACCTTACATCGCCCTGGGTACCGACGGTTTTGGCCGTAGCGACACCCGCACTGCATTGCGCCGTTTCTTCGAAATGGATTCTCGGCACATTGCTGTCGCGGCACTGGCGGCTATTGACCCGAAAATTGCGGCACAAGCCCGAGAGCGCTACGGCATTGATATCGTGCTCGATGCTCCCTGGAACCGCTAATAAGGAAACTGATTATGCAACCCCTCATGGTTCCCGATATTGGCGACTTTCATGAGTTGCCTGTGATTGAGGTGCTCATCAAGGCGGGTGACAGAGTCACCGTCGAACAGGTGCTGGTCACCCTAGAGTCCGATAAGGCAGTAATGGATGTACCGAGCACACGTAACTGTACGATTTGTGAAGTACTGATCAAGCCTGGTGACATCGTTTCAACAGGAAGTGTGATTGCCCATGTTGAGTTCACCGATATTACCGAGAGCCAACCAACAAGCACGCCCGAACCTGCGTCGTTGCCTCCTCCCGTGTCAGTAGAGGCCGTAGCGCCTGTCACAGAGCGCGCGTCCAGTAATGTCGAGTCACGCAAGGTATCAATAGCCCTGGCCGGTCCTGCAGCGCGCAAGCTCGCGCGTGAACTGGGGGTAGATCTGGATGACGTCAGGGCTAGCGATCCCAGCGGTCGAATTCAGCGAGACGACGTTAAAACATTTGTCAAAAATCAGCGATCCGTCACTGCACATGCCGCTGTAAACGGGACGGGGCTCAATGTACTGGCGTGGCCAGATATTGACTTTGCCAAGTTCGGACCGATCAAGCGCAGCTCAATGTCGCGCATCCAACGCCTATCTGCGGCCAATTTACATCGTAACTGGGTGAGCATTCCGCACGTCACCAACCACAGCCAAGCCGATGTCAGCGATATCGAGGCATTGCGTGTTCAGCTCAATCAGGAGGCAAAGGAAGGTCAGGCGAAGATTACACTACTTGCGTTTCTGGTTAAGGCATGCGCGGTGGCGCTGCAGCAATTTCCGCAGTTCAACGTGAGCCTGGTAGGCGAAGAGGTCGTGCACAAGCAGTATTTTCACATCGGCTTTGCCGCCGATACGCCTAATGGTCTAGTGGTGCCGGTTATACGCGATGTAGACCGCAAGGGAATCGCAGTCCTCGCGACTGAAATGGCCGAACTATCAAAATTGGCTCGGGCCGGGAAACTCACGGCGGACCAAATGCGTGGTGGCTGCTTTTCTGTCTCTTCGCTGGGGGGCATTGGTGGTAGCCATTTCACCCCCATCATCAATGCGCCCGAAGTAGCGATCCTCGGGGTAGGCAAGACGCTCATGCAACCGACATGGGATGGCTTGATGTTCCATCCACGCCTGCAATTGCCGCTGTCCCTATCGTGGGATCACCGTGCAGTCGACGGTGCTCAAGCTGGACGTTTCCTCGCGTACTTGGCGTCCTTGCTGACGGACTTTCGCCGAGTTTCGATCTGAATTAACCATCGTATACCTCGCCGCATTGCCGGCAACCGCCGGGCGAATTGTCGAGTTTCATTCAAAGGAGAGCGTCATGAGTGAGCAAGCGGTCGTAAACATCATCATTGAGCTGGAAAAAGCACGTTGCCGTGCGTTGGAAGAGGCTGATTACGGTGCGTTGGATGCATTGCTCGACGATGCCTTGGTGCACATCCACTCCACCGGTCAAATTGACGACAAGCGTGGGTATTTGGGTTTGATAGAGCGGGCCATCAAGTTCTTGCGTGTTGAAAGACAAGACCTTCAGGTAAGTATTTTTGCCAACGTGGCGGTCGCCACCGGGCACCTTCTGCAAAGCATTGAACTATGCGGTACGGGGGAGCAGCGCGAGATGAACCTGGTAACCACTCAAGTTTGGCTATGCCGCGATAGCACTTGGCGGCTGATCAACTTCCATGCAACCAACCTCTGACACAAGCAATAGCCCGGAGATCGTCAAGACTGACGGCTAGTTTTCTCATCAGGCTTCGACCCCGTTTTTTTTAACAGGATGATCACTATGAAACTCGCTCGTTACAGTTTTCAGGGCCGTACGCACTTGGGCAAAGTAGAGGGAGCACGCGTGGTTGACCTTACCTCGCTGGTCGAACCTCACACGTTGCTGGACGTCGCTGCATTGCTGGCGCCCAGTACGCTCGCCGCCGCAGCTGATGTTCAAGCCACTGCTCTAAATAGCTTGGCGCTAAGTGAGGTTTGCCTGCTGGCACCTATTGTTCGGCCAGGTAAATTTATGTGTCTGGGGCTGAACTACAAAGATCATGAAGCAGAGGCACGGCGCCTTGGCGTTCCGATCCCGCCATCTCAAGTCTGGTTCAGCAAGCAGATCAGTTGCATCAACGGCCCTTATGACGATGTGCATGATCCCGTAGTTTGTGAGCACCTGGACTATGAGGCGGAGCTAGGCGTGGTGATTGGCAAGGGTGGACGTCGCATTACCGAAGCCGATGCCTTGAATCATGTAGCGGGTTACTTCGTCGCTAACGACGTCAGCGCTCGTGATTGGCAGGCGAAAAGCCCGACCTGGACGCTGGGTAAATCCTTCGACACCCACGGGCCTATAGGACCTTGGATTGTCACTGCGGATGAGATCCCAAATCCTCAGAACCTGAGCATCCACTTGAGTGTAAACGGCGAGCTTCGTCAGAACTCGCACACAAGTCAGATGAATTACAGCATCGCACAGCAGATTGCTTACCTCAGTGAAGTGATGACCCTGGAGCCCGGCGACATCCTCATCACCGGTACGCCGGCCGGTGTGGGAATTGCTATGGATCCGCCGCGATTTCTGAAAGCCGGCGATGTGGTGCATGTAGCAATTGAGAGCATCGGGCATATCGAAAACATCATTGTCGACGAACCGCGCTAAGTCCCAAAGCCAAAAGTCGATATAGACCTTCACTGCTCTTCTTGAGGTAAGCGCTTCATGGCGGCATAACCTGCAAGAGGATGGAGTTATTTCATGAGTAAAAAACCTGGCAACTACACTCAACACGCTAATCCGGGCCCTCGCTATATTGCGCACTGGGTCTGTAAGACTTCACGACGAGAAGAGATGATTGATTGGTATACGCAGGTCTTTGACGCAGAGATCGTTCACATCGACAAAAGAATCGCTTTTTTGACTTGGGACGGTGAGAGCCATCGGTTAGCCCTTGTTAACTTGCCGAGGTGGCTGCGCTTCCTGTTTCCTTTTTCAAGATTGCGGCGAAAATTCTATGGCTTCGACCATCTGGCAATGGACTTCGGTTCACTGGAAGACTTGCTCGGAAGGTATGAGCGTCTGCGCGATCGAGGCATCAAGCCTGTCTGGTGCATCAATCATGGTTTGACGACCTCGATCTATTACGAAGATCCGGAAGGTATCCGGATCGAGTTCCAAGTAGAGAACTTCGCTACGCCTGAGGCAACGAAGCTCTACTTCACCACGCAAGCCTTCGCTGAAAACCCTATCGGTGTGAATTTCGAGCCGGATTATCTGCTGACACAGATGCGGGCAGGTGTTCCTCGAGAGGATCTACTGCGACAGGGCGCAGGGACGCCGCCTGGGAAAAAAACTGTGAGTAATATGAAAACCATCAACTGGAGGACGCTGTGATGCTCTCCCGACACGCCGCGCCCGTTGCCAGTGGAGGGCTGGAGCCACTGCTTGTACCTTGGTGCTTCAGCTTGCGGATTATGGCATCCCAAGCGTACTGCTTGAGCTTCGCAGGGGGGATTCACATTGCTATGTAATCGGTGAATAGGGATGCGGGGCTGCCCCGTCGGGTGTTTTCAGTAGCTAGGAAGGATCAGCCCAGAGCTATTTCCGCACTGCTTTTGATCGTTCTCTGCCGGTGGTGACTGGCTGCTATTGGCCGATTCTGTTGAAAAAGTCGGGTTGCCCAAAACGCTCGAATAATGATGGATGAAAACACATCTTTTGCACGCCGCTACGTGAAATCCGCATCCTGAACCTTCTGCTCAAAACTCAGATTTCAATCTCAGACGTGTACTCTTCAGCCGTTGGATTCAAAACCGACTTTTTCAACAGAATCGGCCGAAAGCGCCCGAAGCGGAATTTCTGATGCTGGCCGATTAACGATGGCCTGACTTCGCCCGCCGCTATGCACAGTCAACCCTCAGTTTGTTCCGACATCTCCAGAGCGTCATCGACCTCAATTCCCAGATAGCTAATGGTGTTCTCCAGCTTCGTATGGCCGAGCACCAACTGAACCGACCGCAGGTTCTTCGTCCTGCAATTGATCAGTGATGCAGCGTAAGCGTCGACCGATGACGTCCATCATTCCTTGAGCGTCATCATTAAGTCGTATAAAAGCTGCGCGACTGCTGACAGAGCTCTGCCCCGGCGAGAAATAAGCCCAAGGGTTCGGCTAACCGAGGGTTGACTCAATGGTCGAGTGGTAAGAGTCGCATGACCTTCGGCTGGCATCGCGAGCTTTGGTACCACGCCAATTCCCAAGGGCGCTCAACTTAACAAGAGACGATGGTTCAGAGAGCCGGTCTGCGGCTCCATCCATGGGTGGCGTAATCCAGGGTCACGATGGCAGCAGCTTCGGAAGCCACCTTGTGGAAAGTGTTGTCCTTGGTCTTGTCACCGTAATCGCTGATGCCGCGAACGACTATCACAGGCACGTTCTGCTTGTCGCAGGCGTCGAACACCCCGTAGGCCTCCATTTCAGCTACCACAGCTTTGCGTGAATGCCTTGGAAACTCTCGAAAAGTTTCGGGTCTCGAATTAGCAGTTCGCCGGAAGCAATGGTTGCAGGGGATACTTTTAGCTGGGCAGCAACCTCACCCGCTATGGACGCTACCGGCATCGCGAAGCCAAGCTTGTTCGCATGGTCTTGCAGGCGATCGGGCAAGGACGCGGTTGCGAAGTAGGCATTGAGATCTTGCTGGGTAGAGAGCCCAGGTCGAGGCATTTCCGGTCGCGCTGCAAGCTCGCCATCTGCAAGCGCTGCCGCTCCTTCGTAGTACACGACGCGTTCGGACAAGATGACTTCACCGAGGCTCAGTTTTTTACGCCGGCCTGCAGCGATCCCCATCATCAGAACTTTTTTGGGTTTCAGCTCCGACAGCAGGAGCGTTGTGATGGCGGTTGCATTGACGTTGCCAGGATTGCCGAGAGAAGTGATGACGCAAGAAAGTGGGCCGTCAGGTCGTTGAATCGTCACGGGCCAATAGTGGACGCCATGTGCGGTGAAGCGCGTTGGAACATCTTCGCCAACACCGAACATTTTCTTTGCAGCTGCCAGCTCAATAGCGATGGCCGTGATGACCAGAAGGTCTGGAGAGCGTGCCGCTTCCCTGGCCACGATCTCATCTTGGAACATTTCTACGGAAAGATCTGCCAGCTTGTCCAGGCTGTGGAGCGGCACCTGCAGAGACATGCTGTCCAGTCGGCCTTTCACCTGTTCGCCCGTGAATGGAAACAACGTCAGGGGCTCCTTGAAGAAGTTTGCGTGAAGGCCGAGCGCTCCTTTGCCGTCCTCGCTGAACCCACCAAGGTTCAAGTCAAATGGCAGCACGGGCAGCTTCCATCTGCGCATCTTGCGGGCTCGGTCTGAAACACCTTTACCGCCACCCAGCGCAATCATTGCCGTGGCAACTTCCACTTGTTCATCACCGATGTTTTCGCCGGTGACCACGTCGTCTTCGAGGTAGATGATCTCCGCGAAATTTTCAGCGGAGAGCCGACGGATGAGCGTTCGCTGCTCTGGAGTCATTTTTTCCTGCATGGCCAACTTAGAGGTCACGATCTTCAACTGGCGAGCAGGGGGGGAGCCAGCCAACAGCTTTTCTGCCTCGTAGGCCACCGTCCAATCGAAGGTCAGCGCATCACCACCTTCATTGGTGGGGCAGCCTGCCAAGTAGACGACCAAGCCCCCCTTTGCAGCCAGGACGCTCTTAGTAACCGCACGAGTGAAGTCATGCACAGCGAGTCATCCAAGACTACTTGCCCCAGTTGCTGCTCCAGGTTTAGTACATACTCCGAGGCGCTTCGGGCGTGGCCACTGGCACGAAAGATTGCGCGCTTGTCAGCCTTGAGCAGGCTGAGCCAGGAGTCGATGTAGCCCTCGTGCCTCAGCTCTCCCTGAATGCCGGCGTAAGCACATAAAAACGCAGCGCCCATCTCGGCGATCAACTCCTCAAACGCGTAGCAAGGCGAGCCGAACGGACAGGCTGACGTCACCCCCTCGCGCTGCAACCGAGCGTGATGCCCGGTCCAGTGCGTCAGCTCGTGCAGTGCGGTGGCGTAGTACCCGCCTTCATCGTGAAATTGTGCTTTTGTCGGCAGTTGGATGAGATCCCTGATCGGGTGGTAAAAGGCTTCGTCGGCAGGCCGATGAATGATGTGTGCGCCTGAACTTAACAGCAGCTTTTCCGCAACGCTGTTGGCCTGGAAGGGATCACTCTGTTCCGTCTCGAGCTCGGTTTCATTGAGCGCTTCGAGCCCCTCCGTTTGCTCGATGTTGAACAGAAAATGCGTCCTGAGAATACCGAAGTGAGCGACCTTGGGCTGACCGTTTTCATCGAGTACGGGTTGGCCTGACTCGGTCTGTTCCTCGCGCTCCATCGGCTTGTAGAGCACCGCCAGGGTGCTGTGCTCACCTTTACGGATGTGCCCGCCGGCTTTTTTTTGGCTTGATTGAAGGTCAGCCAACGATCTTGAGTGAACCCCTGCAACCTGGCCTCGGCCCAGAGTAACGGTAAATTGATACCTGAATAGGGACGACGCGTGATGGCATTGATGGGGAAGGGTTGATGATGACCAACGTCAACTGAGCCACTTGAGGACCAGGGTTTGATCCAGGGGGCAACGCCTTGGTCTAACGCGGTAACGATCTTGTCAGTCACGTCTTGGTAGATATTGCGCATGGCAATTTCCTCGAGAGAAAAACGGAGGAACGCCTTGCCCGTCGGGGGAGGGTTCCCCGATTGGGTGATGGGTTGGATTGATGCAGGTCTTGCATGCCTTTCGAATGTGAAGGTGGGCGCCGCCAATTGCACTTAGCGCTGGTGTTCTCCTGCAAGCGCAATCAGCAAGGCGCCAGGCTGACCCGGTTCTTGGAGTAGGCTCAGACTCAATTGCAGCAACGGGTCGTGGTCTAAGTGATCGGTTGGTTCAATGTGGATTACCTCGAACAGCACATAGGGCTTGTGTGGATAGGCAAGGTGGGCTCCGAAGGCTGCGCGCAATACGTGGCTCAACCGATCGACCTGCAGCTGCTCAGCGTGATCGGAGTGTTTGAGCAGTACTGCGCGTTGCCACGCGCCAGGGGTGAACACGATGGGCAACCGCAGGGTGTTCAGTGTTTCCGGTGTAAGTGAGTCGGGCATGGTATGTCTCCGTTGAAAGCGCGAAGAAACCTGTCCCGTGCGGGAGAGAATTTCCCCGCGGTGGATTGAAGAAAAACGAGAAGGTTTGCCTGGTGAGCGGAGCTCGGAAGACGCTCAGAAGAGCAGTAGGCGTTCATCACCGTAGAAACGGTGACCGTGCGAGCTACCGAACGCTAATCGCACTTGGGGAAGAACCATCACCGAAGTGACGTAGCCTTGAAGGTTCTGGCTGCCTGGGAAGGTGCTGTCGATAACAGCGGTCCGTACCTTGTATTTAGCGGAGCGATTTATACGGGTCAACCTCCGAAGAGGCGCTGTGTCACTATGTTCGTCTTCTGTCTTCCAGTGAAGATTTTTTGGCTTGGCAACTGATGAACGGTCAAGCACGGACAGCTTTCAGTAGTAGGCTGTTACTCCTGTCTGAATCATGAAAACGCTCAGAAGAGGGCGAGACCATGGCGACTCAGAACCCTGTTCAGAATTCACGTGCCCACCGCTGGGCGTATGCCTGTGGCATGTCGGTAAAGCGTGGTTATCGCAATTTGAAAGCGTTTGAGTCCCGCGTGGCTGAGCGTGCGCTGATGGCAGGATTGCCCGCGGGTAAATTACTTGTTCGCGGGAGCTTTCTGATTGCCAAACTGGCAATGATCGGAGGGCTGCTCTTTATCTGTTTCTGGCTGGTCGCTTCTGTTGTGCTGGTGATCGCTGTGATTGCCCTTCTGCAGTCCAAGGCTGTCATCGACACGGATTTTGAAGAGGGCAATCCAGGTCCTGACTACCTTGGGGCTAACTCCTATCTTGGCAACTACGATGACAATGGCCATTACATAGGCCATTTCAAATCATCTGATAACGTCAGGTAAGCTTCTTCGTAGCACCCATCAACTGATCCGTTCCTTTGCCCGCTGCACCATGCGCGGCTTTGCTTGCACCACCTAGCATCCCCTCAAGGCTGTTGCCGATTGAGTAGCCAGCCCAGCTCATAGCGACCAAAAACAGTCCAAGCAGCACCAAGAACATCGCCCCCATCACATACTCGATCACCTGCGCGGTGACAGTCCCATCCATAAACCCGGATGTGGGCAGCGATAACAGCACTTGGTTGGACGCCGAGACCTGGTTGTACAAGGTATCGAGCATGCTGGAGTCGACCCAACGAGCCAGTTCCCACCAGAAGCTCAGCATGTGTAAGGTAAACAGCGCGAACGTCACCGTCATGACGGTCTTCAGCTGGTAGGTACTGACCAGCAGGATCAGCGGCAAGCTGATGATGACGCCCATGATGAGGAAGGCCTGCACCATTGGCAGAGCGGCGCGTAGCGCATTCATCGCGGGGAAGTTGCTGAAGGAGCCGAGGGCCAACCCGGTGTTGGTGGCCAGGTTATTGAGCCCCTGATTGATCGAGCCGCCTCGGGCACTGGAGCCATAGTCCTGGTACACCTGTCCGGGCGACATGGACATCGATTGCTGGCGCGGGCTGACCAACTCACGCAGGGTGGCATCCTCGATCTCGTTGTTCGAACGGCCAGTCAACCAACCTTTCAGTTGTGTCAGCAGCGAGGGATCGACCTGCTGGATCAAGCGGTCGCGCAACCCAACACCGCTATCACTCCACCACTGCTTGCAGGTGGGGTAGCCCGCGCCGTTCTCTAGCTGCGGCAAGGAGACATCGCGGTTGTCGTCATACGGCCAGCTGGCTCGCGGTGTGCGTGAACGATCCGTGTCGTAGTAGCCGGGCGTGTCGAGAAGATAGCTTGAGCCGATCCAGGACGCGTCGTGACTTTGTGCCTTGTCCAGTTGCGGGCGATTGGTAAACAACCGAGAACGGGAATAGCCGT
>NZ_JADDUM010000048.1 GCF_015163715.1 Pseudomonas cyclaminis | reverse complement strand
GGCTGCCCCCGATGGCGGTCTTTCAGTCAACAAACTCTGTGACTGGGGTACTGCTATCGGGGGCAAGCCCCCTCCCACATTTTGAATGCATTTCAAGGCTGGATAGTGGGCGCGCGCTCCCAATCAATTTCATTCGCTGGCATCGGCCGACCAAACCAATAGCCCTGCCCCAGATCGCAGCCCTGTTCCACCAAAAACCGCGCCTGCTCCACCTGCTCGATGCCCTCGGCGTGCACCTGCATGCCCATGCTTTTCGCCAACGCGATGACCACGCGCACAATCGCGGCGTCGTCGTCATCCCACGGCAACCCGGCGACAAAGCCCTGGTCGATCTTGAGCTTCTGCACCGGCAGGCGCTTGAGGCGCAGAAGGGACGAATAGCCGGTGCCGAAGTCATCAATAGCCAGGCGCAGGCCCAGTTCGCGCAGGCGGTGCAGTTGTTCCAGGGCCACCTCGGGGTCATCCATCACTGCACTTTCGGTGACTTCCAACTCCAGGAAAGCCGGATCAAGGCCAGTGTCGTGCAGCACCTGGGCGACTTGCTCATACAGCTCACGCCGGGCAAACAGGCGGCTGGACACGTTGATCGCGATAAAACTCAGCGCCACGCCGTCGGCCAGCCATTGGCACATCTGGCGACAGGCCTGCTCCATCACCCAAGCGTCGATATCGGCAATCAAGCCGGTGCGTTCAGCGATGGGGATGAATTCGCCCGGCGGCACCAGGCCGCGCTCCGGATGCTGCCAGCGCACCAGCGCTTCGACGCCGATCAGGCGGCTGCTATGCAGGTCGTGCACGGGCTGGTAGTAGACGCGCAATTCCTGCTGGTCGAGGGCGCGGCGCAGCTCACTGGCGATTTCCACGCGGTTCTGCGCGTGGGCGGTGAGTTCTTCGGTGTACAAGGCATAGCCTTCGCGGCCGACGCTTTTGGCCTTGAACAGCGCGGAGTCGGCGTTGCGCAGCAGTTGCTCTGCGCTGAGGGCGTCGTTGGGAAACAGGCTGATGCCGATGCTGGCGCTGATAAACAGTTGATTGCCGTCAAAGGTGAACGGCTGTTTCATCACGTCCAGCATGCGCTGCGCCAATGCCGCTGCCTGCACCACCTTTGAACAGTTTTCCGCGAGCACCGCAAACTCATCGCCGCCCAGGCGCGCCAGGGTCACGCCGGGGCCGAACAGCGTCTTGAGCCGCTCGCCCACCAGCTTGAGCAACTGGTCACCGACGTTATGGCCAAGGCTGTCATTGATGATCTTGAAGTGATCCAGGTCCAGCAACAGCAGGGCGCAGCCGCGTTTGTGCAGTTGTGCCGAGGCCAGCGCCTGCTCGGCGCGGTCGGTAAACAGCAGACGGTTGGGCAGGTCGGTCAGAGGGTCGTGGTGCGCCAGGTGCGCCAACTCATGCTCGGAATCCTTGATGGCGCTGATGTCGGAAAACACCGCGACGTAATGGCTGATGTGGCCCTGGTCATCGTGAATCACCCGGATGGTTTGCCACTGTGGATAAATCTCGCCGCTTTTGCGTCGGTTCCAGATTTCTCCGCTCCATTCACCGGTGTGTTCCAGGGTCTGGAACATCTGCTGGTAAAAACTCGACGAATGGCGCCCGGACTTCAGCAGGCTGGGCTGCTGGCCCATGACGTCTTCGCGCTGGTAGCCGGTGATCTCGATGAATGCCCGGTTCACATGCACGATCAGGCCCTTGGCGTTGCTGACCAGTACGCCTTCGCGGGTGCAGTCGAAGACGGCCGCCGCCTGGCGCAGGCGCTCGCGGTTTTCCTTCAGGGGTTGCTGCAACTGGTGGGTCCGGGCGAAGCGTGCGCACAACAGGTAAATGGCCAAGGTGCTCAGGGCCACCCACACATAACCGCGCATCTGCAGCCAGCGCCCCAACTCCCGCGGTTCATCGAGAAAGTTGATCAATATGTGATGGCTGAGCTGGAGCCAGACAATGGAAACCAGCAGGTATACCAGCCCCACACGCAGGGCACCTCGGTATGAAAACAGCATATGGCCAGTAGTCCTTACTAAAAAACCAGAATCGTCCTACAACGCGTCGGGATTATAGAATAGGAAACACCTTGTAAGTCTTATCTGAAACGGTGACTGGTTTTATCCTTAAAGCCAGTGATAATGCGGGTGCTGTTTTTTTCTTTATCAGAGGGCCATACAGCCTATGTGGTACAACGGTTTTCTTGACCTGTCAGCCTGGCAACTGGTTGCAGTCACTCTGTTGATGACCCACGTGACCATTGTTGGGGTCACGGTTTATCTGCACCGCTATTCAGCCCATCGCTCCCTGGAGCTCAATGCCGGCCTGAAACACTTCTTCCGCTTCTGGCTGTGGCTGACCACGGCGCAGAACACCCGCGAGTGGACTGCCATCCACCGCAAGCACCACGCCAAGTGCGAAACCGTCGATGACCCGCACAGCCCGGTCATCAAGGGCCTGTCCACCGTGCTGCGCAAAGGCGCCGAGCTGTACCGCACCGAGGCCGAAAACCCCGAAACCCTGCGCATCTACGGCAAGAACTGCCCGGACGACTGGATCGAACGCAAGATCTACACCCCGTACCCGCTGCTGGGCGTGGCGATCATGGGCGTGATCGACCTGCTGCTGTTCGGCACCATCGGCATCACCATCTGGGCGATCCAGATGATGTGGATCCCGTTCTGGGCCGCCGGCGTGATCAACGGCTTGGGCCATGCGGTGGGCTATCGCAACTTCGAATGCCGTGATGCGGCGACCAACCTGGTGCCGTGGGGCATCATCGTCGGTGGCGAAGAACTGCATAACAATCACCACACCTACCCCAACTCGGCCAAGCTGTCAGTGAAGAAGTGGGAGTTCGACCTGGGTTGGGCGTGGATCAAACTGTTCAGTTTCCTGCGCCTGGCCAAGGTCCAGCGCGTGGCGCCGATTGCCCATCGCGTCGAGGGCAAAGGCAGTCTGGACATGGACACCGCCATGGCGATCCTCAACAACCGCTTCCAGATCATGGCCCAGTACCGCAAATTGGTGATCGGCCCGCTGGTCAAGCAAGAGCTGGAAAAGGTCGATCATTCGGTGCGTCACCAGTTCCACCGGGCCAAGCGTCTGCTGTCGCGGGAAACCAGCCTGCTGGATGACCGCCATCACCTGCGTATCCAAAGCATGCTGGAACACAGCCAGGCCTTGAAAGTGATCTACGAAAAGCGCCTGGCGCTGCAGCAGATCTGGCTCAAGACCAGCACCAACGGCCACGATATGCTCGCCGCCATCAAGGATTGGGTGCACGAGGCCGAGGCGAGCGGCATCCAGTCCCTGCGGGATTTTGCCCACCAATTGAAGACCTATTCGCTGCGTCCTGCGGCGGTCTGACAGTGCCGTGGGAGGGCTTTCCCTCCCACGCATCCTCTTTTTGGCGTCATTATCCGGGCACCGCCAATCGGCACCGTTCATGGAACTTCATCGCATTTACCCTCTCTCAATGAACACTTCGCCATCATGGTGGCCCCTTGTTGTGACCGCTGCTCCATCCTGCGGCGCGCCCAGAGAGAGTTGTGCCGATGGTTCTCGAAAAGCCGTTCCTTACCGACACCCCAACCGCTGACCCTCCACGTCCGGCTGCGGCTGCAACCCTGCTGGCGCTGGTGCATGCCCAGGGCGAAGTCGAACGGCTGAGCGAACGCGAACAACTGCTCAGCTCGCTGTTGGTCAGCGTGAATGCCGTACTCTGGGCCATCGATTGGGAGACCCGCCGCGTGCTTTATGTGAGCCCGGCCTACGAGCGAATATTCGGCCGTTCCGCCGGTTTGCTGCTCGCCGATCATCGGGAATGGCGCAACAGCATTCACCCAGAAGACCTCGACTACGCCGAACACAGCCTTTCCCGCGTACTGGAACAAGGCGCCGTGGAAGACCGCGAATACCGCATCATCACCGCCGATGGGCAGATCCGTTGGCTGAGTGACAAGTGCTACATCAACCAGCAGGTCGAACCCGGCGAGCCGGTGATCGTGGTCGGCATGGCCGAAGACATCACCGAAAAGAAGCAGCTGGAACTGGAACTGCACCGCCTCGCCACCACCGACGTACTGACCCAGAGCAGCAACCGGCGGCACTTCTTCGAATGCGCCAACCAGGCCTTCGACACCGCCTGCGCCCAAGGCGCGCAATTGGCCTTCCTGTTGCTGGACATTGATGATTTCAAGGACGTCAACGACACCTACGGCCACCTGGAGGGCGACCAGGTGCTGCGGCGTATTGCCGAGAGCGGTCGCGGGGTACTGCGCCGAGGCGACCTGTTCGGACGCATTGGTGGCGAAGAGTTCGCCGCCGTACTGCCCGGTTGCGCGCCTGAGATGGCGTTGCAAGTGGCCGAGCGCCTGGGCAAAGAGATCCAGGCGCTGAGTTTCAGCTTCGAAGGCCAGGCGTTCAGCGTCACCATCAGCCAGGGCCTGGCCAGCCTGACCGAGGAAGACTCAACACTGGACAGCCTGTTCGCCCGCGCCGATGCCGCCATGTACGAGGCCAAGCGCCAGGGCAAGAACCGCGTCATCGCTGGCTGAATGCCGATCACTGTGGGAGGGGGCTTGCCCTAATGCCGGTCAGTTAAGAAGTCGCAAGGGTAAAAAGTAACCTGTGGTGAGCGGG
>NZ_JADDUM010000047.1 GCF_015163715.1 Pseudomonas cyclaminis | reverse complement strand
TCACCACAGTTACAGTGTTCCTCCTTAACTGACTGGCATTGGGGGCAAGCCCCCTCCCACACTTGAAGGTATTCACACATCTGAATGTGGGAGGGGGCTTGCCCCCGATGACGTCAGAACGAACACCACCCAGCCCTCAAAACGACCGCACAATCCGCCCCAACGTCTCCATCGCCTGCTCCGACGCCTCGGTCCACGGGCTGCCATAGTTCAGCCGAATGCAATTGCGAAAGCGCTGGGTCGCCGAGAAAATCGGCCCCGGCGCAATGCTGATGCCTTGGGCCAAGGCCATCTGGAACACCTTCAGTGAATCCGTCTGTTCCGGCAATTCCAACCACAGGAAGTACCCCCCGGCTGGCTGACTGACGCGGGTCTGCGCGGGGAAATACCGGGCAATGGCGGCGAGCATGGCGCTTTGTTGCTCTTCCAGGGCATAGCGCAATTTGCGCAGGTGCCGGTCGTAGCCGCCATGTTGCAGGTAGTCGGCAATCGCCGCCTGGGCCGGCATCGACGGGCACAGCGAGGTCATCAGCTTCAGGCGTTCGACTTTCTGCGCGTAGCGCCCGGCGGCCACCCAGCCGACGCGATAGCCGGGTGCCAGGCTCTTGGCGAAGGAACCGCAGTGCATTACCAAACCCTCGGTGTCGAAGGCTTTGGCCGGCTTGGGGGCCTGTTGCCCGTAATACAGTTCGGCGTAGACATCGTCTTCGATCAGCGGCACCTGATGGCTGCGCAACAACTCCACCAGCGCCTGTTTCTTGGCTTCCGGCAGGGTTGCGCCCATGGGGTTCTGGAAACTGGTCATGGTCCAGCAGGCCTTGATCGGGTAGCGTTCCAGGGCTTGCGCCAGGGCGCCGAGGTCGATGCCGTCGCGCGGGTGCACGGGGATCTCCACTGCCTTGAGCTTCAGGCGTTCCAGCACTTGCAGGCAGGCATAGAACGCCGGGGCTTCAATGGCTACCAGGTCGCCGGGTTCGGTGACAGCTTGCAGGCACAGGTTCAGCGCTTCCAGGGCGCCGTTGGTGATCAGCAGTTCTTCCATCGGCAGCATCAGCCCGCCGACCATGTAGCGCAGGGCGATTTGCCGACGCAGTTGCGGGTTGCCCGGCGACATGTCCGTGACGACCAGGCGCGGGTCCATCTCGCGGCTGGCGCTGGCCAGGGAGCGGGCCAGGCGCGGCAGCGGAAACAGCATCGGGCTGGGGAACGCCGAGCCGAAGGGCACGGTGTTGGGGTCTTTGATCGAGTCGAGTACCGAGAACACCAACTCGCTGACATCCACCTCAGTGGACTCGTGCACCTGCTCGCTCACCACCGGCTCGGAGAACGGGCTCGGCGCATGGGTGTTGACGAAGTACCCGGAACGCGGCCGCGCCCGGATCAGGCCACGGCGCTCCAGCAGGTAATAGGCCTGGAACACCGTGGACGGGCTGACGCCGTAGGTCTGGCTGGCGTAGCGCACCGACGGCACGCGCTGGCCGGGCCCGAGGACGCCGGAGCGGATCAGTTCGGCAATGTCTTCGGCGAATTTTTCGTAGCGTTTCATTTTGGCCTTAAACAAGTGTTTTTTTGATACCGAGGTATCAGCGGTTGAGCGGCGCTACAAAACGGCTGTCGGCAACGCTGTAAATGCCCGGTTCATCCACATCCATGACCTTGAAGCGCAACGTCTGCGAACTGCTCGCCGGTTTATCTGCGAGCAACGCCACCGACACCGGCACATCAATGATTTCCCCCGGCGCCAGGCTGATCTCGGTCTTGCCGTGCAGCTGGAAACCGTCGGCGTCGATCAGCTCCACCCGGTAATCCTGGCGCTGCTGGGTCTTGTTGATGACCTTGAGGCTGTAGATGTTTTCGATCTGGCCCACGGCGTTCTCGCGGAACAGGCCACGGTCCTTGGTCACGTCCAACGACACCATCGGCCGTTCCACCAGGGCCACCACCAGCGCGGCAATCATCACCAGCAGCACGGCACTGTAGCCGATCAGGCGGGGCCGGAGCAGATGGGTCTTGCCACCTTGCAGTTGATGTTCGCTGGTATAGCTGACCAGGCCACGGGCATAGCCCATCTTGTCCATGATCGAATCGCAGGCGTCGATGCAGGCCGCACAGCCGATGCACTCCATTTGCAGGCCGTCGCGGATGTCGATGCCAGTGGGGCAGACCTGCACGCACAGGTGGCAGTCAATGCAATCACCCAGGCCGACATCGGCCGGCCTGACCTCGCGTTTGCGCGGGCCACGGCTTTCGCCACGGGCGCTGTCGTAGGAAATGGTCAGGGTGTCTTTATCGAACATCACGCTCTGGAACCGCGCATACGGACACATGTGCATGCACACCGCCTCGCGCAGCCAGCCGGCATTGAGGTAGGTGGCGGCAGTGAAAAACAGCACCCAGAACAGGCTCACACCGCCTATTTCCAGGGTCAGCAGTTCCTCGGCCAACGGGCGGACAGGCGTGAAGTAGCCGACAAAGGTCAGCCCGGTCAGCACGCTGATGCCCAGCCACAAGGTGTGCTTGGCCGAACGCCGCGCCAGTTTGTTCAGGCTCCAGGGCGCCGCTTGCAGCTTGATGCGCTGGTTGCGCTCACCCTCGGTGACCTTCTCGCACCACATGAACAACCAGGTAAATGAGCTTTGCGGGCAGGTGTAGCCACACCACACGCGGCCGGCAAACACGGTAATCGCGAACAGGCCGAAGGCACAGATGATCAACAGCGCTGACAGCAGGATGAAATCCTGGGGCCAGAAGGTCGCGCCAAAAATATGGAATTTGCTTTCGGCCAGATCCCACAGCACGGCTTGGCGTCCGTCCCAGTTCAGCCACACGGTGCCGAAAAACGCCAGGAACAGAAAGCCCGCTCCGGCCACACGCAAGGTACGGAACAGGCCGGTGAAGCTGCGGGTATGGATCAGGGTGTCGCTGGATTTGGCCTTCACCTTCTTGGGGTGAATGGGGTCAAAGGTTTCCACGGTTGGGATGCGTTCGCTCATGGTCATTCGCTCATCAGCCTCCATCAGGCGGATGAACTATGGGCCGGCGGCTGTTTGCATAACAGACTCAGCTAAAGCGATAAAAAGCGGATCAGATGGCCTGCGAGCCAAGCGCTGCGACAATCTGCTGCACCCCGGCGCGCCTGGGGTGCAGCTTGATTTCAGCGCTGATGACCCAGATCAATCAAATCAGCGAACCAGGCTCGGTGGCCTTCACATGGTTACGCCCGTCCGTCGCGCCTTCGACCGTCAGGGCATCTGCCTCGGCTTCGGTGATGTAGATGCGCTCGCCCGCCAGTTCGACGTAGGACATGGACTTGTCATCGTCCGTCACTATCTTCACGCGGGTGGCAGGCACGCTTTGCTCCTGGCCATTGTCGTCGAGCTTGAAATAGCACAGGTGGTTTTCAATACGCAGGGTCATGTTGAACTCCTTTTTCATCGGCTATGCACCTTAGGGGATGGTGCCGAGGCGGGGTTCAAGGCAACTGACTGGCGGTAGGCGCTGTCCATGAATTATCGACTTCTTTGAAGGACAGCTTCCATGGACGCTTGGTGGCATGAAGTGTGGCAAACCCTGCAGGCCGAATTCGCCGATATCGGCGATGCCAGGCAACTGACCCAGATCACCGTGCGCCTGCTGATCGCAGCCGTACTGGGTGGCATCTTGGGCTTTGAACGCGAGAGCAAGGGCAAGGCGGCCGGGATACGCACCCATATGCTGGTGGCCTTGGGCGCCGCGCTGTTTGTGATGGTGCCGCAGATGTCGGGCAATCAGGCGGATGCCATGAGCCGCGTGGTGCAAGGCGTGATCGCGGGGATCGGCTTTCTCGGCGCCGGTACCATCATCAAAGGCAAGGATGAGGAAGAAGGGCATGTCAAAGGCCTGACCACCGCCGCCGGCCTGTGGATGACCGCTGCGATTGGGGTCTCGACCGGGTTGGGTCGGGAATCGACAGCGGTCCTGAGTACGTTGCTGGCGTTGGCGGTGTTCCGCGTCATGCCGAAAATCGTCAAGCGCTTCGAGAAGGACTGACGATCACCGGGGGCATGGTCGTCGGCGGCTCCTCAACGGGGGGTGGCAGGTTTTCCGGGGGTTCTTTTTCGGGGATCGGTTCCGGTTCAGTGGGCGGCAGGGTCGGGTTGTCGATATTCGGATCAGGGGTTTCAGCCGGGATCGGGATATTCATCGGTGTGGCCTCCTTTGTGCTTTGCTCTACCGGTGGACAATCGCCTGGGGGATTTGATTCCCCGCTCAATGGCGGCACATCCACCTGAACTTTTGACCAAGGCTCAGGCTCGGACCTATGACGGCCCTGCTCAGGGAGAGCGCTGCCGTTTCAGAATTCGGATCAAGCAAAGAGCGTCCACAGGGCGTAAGGGGAAGATGCTCGATGACTGCTGACACTCAGGTTCCAGATAATTCCTTATTGCCGCTGTCCCAGGCGCTGTTGCTGCCCAGGATTGCGATTGAAAGCACCATGCCGGTGATTGATGGCGGTGAATTCGCCGTCAAGGCCGCCGTGGGCCAGCGGGTCAACGTGACCAGCAAGGTATTCGCCGACGGCCACGACAAGCTCGCTGTACTGATCCGCTGGCGGCCGCTGCAGGATGAAAGCTGGCACAGCGTGGTGATGACCGACGTGGGCAACAATGGCTGGGAGGGCGCGTTTACCGTCACCACCCAAGGCCCTCACGAATACTGCATTGAAGCCTGGATCGATACCTTCGCCAGCTTCTGCTACGAACTGCGCAAAAAACATGAGGCTGGCGTGCCGGTCAGCCTGGAGTTGCAGGAAGGCCGCAGCCTGGTGTTGCAGGCCGCCGAACGCAGTGACAACGAACTGCGCGACCGCCTGATGTTGCTGCACCACGAACTCTCCGGCCTGCTGGAAACCGAGCAGGTCGCGCTGTTCCTGCACGAAGACAGTGCACACCTGATGACCCAGGCCGATCACCGCGCCTATTTGAGCATCAGCACCGTTTACCCGATCGACGTGGAACGTGAAGCGGCGCAGTTCGCCAGTTGGTACGAGCTGTTTCCGCGCTCGATCACCGACGATCCGGCGCGTCACGGTACCTTCAACGATGTGCACGCACGTCTGCCGATGATCCATGACATGGGGTTCGACGTGCTGTACTTCCCGCCGATCCACCCCATCGGCCGCAGCCACCGCAAGGGCAAGAACAACTCGCTGACCGCCGGTCCCGATGATCCGGGCAGCCCATACGCCATTGGCAGCGAGGAGGGCGGCCACGAGGCCATTCACCCGCAACTGGGCAGTCGCGACGACTTTCGCCGCCTGGTCCAGGCGGCCGCCGACCACGGGCTGGAAATCGCCCTGGACTTCGCCATCCAGTGCTCCCAGGACCACCCGTGGCTCAAGCAGCATCCGGGCTGGTTCAACTGGCGCCCCGACGGGACGATCAAATACGCTGAAAACCCGCCGAAAAAGTACCAGGACATTGTCAACGTCGACTTCTATGCGGCGGATGCGATTCCGGGTCTCTGGACCGAATTGCGCGACATCGTGGTGGGCTGGGTGGAAGAGGGCGTGAAGACCTTTCGCGTCGACAATCCCCACACCAAGCCGCTGCCGTTCTGGCAATGGCTGATCAGCGATGTGCGCTCAAAGCACCCCGAGGTGATTTTTCTCGCCGAGGCCTTCACCACGCCGGCGATGATGGCGCGGCTGGGCAAGGTCGGTTATTCCCAGAGCTACACCTATTTCACCTGGCGCAATACCAAGGCCGAGTTGAGCGAGTACTTCACCCAGTTGAACCAGTCGCCATGGCGTGAGTGCTACCGGCCGAACTTCTTCGTCAACACCCCGGACATCAACCCAGGCTTCCTGCACGAGTCCGGCCGCGCCGGCTTTCTGATCCGCGCCGCGCTGGCGACCATGGGCTCGGGCTTGTGGGGCATGTATTCGGGCTTTGAACTGTGCGAAGCCGCGCCGGTGCCGGGCAAAGAGGAATACCTGGACTCGGAGAAGTACGAGATTCGTGTCCGCGACTTCACCGCCCCCGGCAACATCATTGCCGAGATCGCCCAGCTCAATCGCATCCGCCGGCAAAACCCGGCGTTGCAGACACACCTGGGGTTGAAGCTCTACACCGCGTGGAACGACAACATCCTGTACTTCGGCAAACGCAGTGAGGAGGGCGACAACTTCATCCTGGTCGCCATCAACCTCGACCCGTTCAACGCCCAGGAAGCGCATTTCGAGTTGCCACTGTGGGAGTTGGGCCTGCCCGATGATGCGCAGACCCAAGGTGAGGACCTGATGAACGGCCATCGCTGGACCTGGTACGGCAAGAATCAGTGGACACGCCTTGATCCGCAGATGCCGTTCGGGATTTGGCGCATCACCACTTCCTGAGCCTAGTGAAGATCAACATGTGGGAGGGGGCAAGCCCCCTCCCACATTGACCGAGTTCAGTTTGAAAGAATTTGAGTATTCCAGGAGTTTCCAATGGCGAAGAAACCCAAGGCTGCCAGCTTTATCAAGGATCCGCTCTGGTACAAGGACGCGGTGATCTACCAGGTTCACGTCAAGTCCTTCTTCGACTCCAACAATGACGGCATCGGTGACTTTCCCGGGCTGATCGCCAAGCTCGACTACATTGCCGACCTCGGCGTGAACACCATCTGGCTGCTGCCGTTCTACCCCTCGCCACGCCGCGATGACGGCTACGACATCGCCGAATACCGTGGCGTGCACAGCGACTACGGCACCCTGGCCGACGCCAGGCGCTTTATCGCCGAGGCCCACAAACGCGGGTTGCGGGTGATCACTGAGCTGGTGATCAACCACACGTCCGACCAGCACCCGTGGTTCCAGCGCGCCCGCAAGGCCAAGCCCGGATCGGCGGCGCGAGACTTTTATGTGTGGTCCGATGACGACCAGAAGTACGACGGCACGCGCATCATCTTCCTCGACACCGAGAAGTCCAACTGGACCTGGGACCCGGTCGCCGGCCAGTACTTCTGGCACCGCTTCTACTCCCACCAGCCCGACCTCAACTTCGACAACCCGCAAGTGATGAAGGCCGTGCTGTCGGTGATGCGTTACTGGCTGGACATGGGCATTGACGGCCTGCGCCTGGACGCCATCCCGTACCTGATCGAGCGCGACGGCACCAATAACGAGAACCTTGCCGAAACCCATGAGGTGCTCAAGCAGATCCGCGCCGAAATCGATGCGAACTACCCGGACCGCATGCTGCTGGCCGAAGCCAACCAATGGCCCGAAGACACCCAGTTGTACTTTGGCGACAAAAAGGGCGACGACGGCGACGAATGCCACATGGCTTTCCACTTCCCGCTGATGCCGCGCATGTACATGGCGCTGGCCCAGGAAGACCGCTTTCCCATCACCGATATCTTGCGCCAGACCCCGGAAATCCCCGCCAACTGTCAATGGGCGATCTTCCTGCGCAATCACGATGAACTGACCCTGGAAATGGTCACCGACAAAGAGCGTGACTACCTGTGGAACTACTACGCCGCTGACCGCCGCGCGCGCATCAACCTGGGCATTCGCCGACGCCTGGCACCGCTGCTGGAGCGCGACCGCCGCCGTGTGGAACTGCTCAACAGCCTGCTGCTGTCGATGCCGGGCACGCCGACCCTGTATTACGGCGATGAAATCGGCATGGGTGACAACATCTACCTCGGTGACCGCGACGGTGTGCGCACGCCGATGCAGTGGTCCATCGACCGCAACGGCGGCTTCTCCCGCGCCGACCCGGCCAGCCTGGTGCTGCCGCCGATCATGGACCCGCTTTACGGCTACCAGTCGGTCAACGTCGAAACCCAGACCCAAGACCCGCACTCACTGCTCAACTGGAACCGGCGCATGTTGGCGGTGCGCAAGCAATCCAAGGCGTTCGGCCGGGGCAGTCTGAAAATGCTCTCGCCGAGCAATCGCAGGATCCTGGCCTACACCCGTGAATACACCGGGGAAGACGGCCGCACGGAAATCATCCTGTGCGTGGCCAACGTGTCCCGCAGTGCCCAGGCCGCCGAGCTGGACCTGTCGGCCTTCGCCGGGATGGTGCCGGTGGAGATGCTCGGCGGCAACGCGTTCCCGCCCATCGGCCAGCTGAATTTCCTGCTGACCCTGGCGCCCTATGGCTTCTATTGGTTTGTATTGGCGGCGGAGAACCAGATGCCCAGCTGGCATGTGGAACCGGCCCAAAGCATCCCCGACTTCACTACCCTGGTACTTAAAAAACGCATGGAAGAATTGCTCGAAGACCCTTGCCGCACCACCCTGGAGCAGACTTCCTTGCCGGCCTGGCTGCCCAAGCGGCGCTGGTTCGCGGGCAAGGACACCGCTATCGACAACGTGCACATTGCTTACGGCGTGCGGTTCGGCGACCCGGAGCATCCGGTGTTGCTCAGTGAAATTGACGTCACCAGCGGCGGCCAGGTCAGTCGCTATCAACTGCCGTTCGGTTTCCTGGGCGAAGACCAGTTCACCAGTGCCTTGCCGCAGCAATTGGCCCTGGCCCGTGTGCGGCGTACGCGGCAGGTGGGGTTGGTCACGGATGCCTTCAGCCTGGAGCACTTTATCCGCGCCGTGATCCAGGGCCTGCAGGCCGGTACGGTGCTCACGTCCAGCGAAGGCGACTTGCGCTTCGAAGCCACGCCACATCTGGCGCCGTTGCAGCTGACGGACGACGCCCAAGTGCGCTACTTGTCGGCCGAGCAGTCCAACAGCTCGGTGGTGGTGGGCGAGAGCCTGGTGCTCAAGCTGATCCGCAAAGTCAGCGCCGGTGTGCATCCGGAACTTGAAATGAGCGCCTACCTGACAGCCGCCGATTACCCGAACATCTCGCCACTGCTGGGCTCGATGATTCGCCGTGGCGCCGACGGCCAGGACAATCTGCTGATGATCGCCCAGGGTTATCTGAGCAATCAGGGCGACGCCTGGAGCTGGACCCAGAACAACCTGGAGCGCGCCATTCGCGACGAACTGGCGCAGGCCATCTCCGAGCAGGAACAGCACTACAACGCCTTGGGCGAATTGAAGGACTTTGCCGGGATACTCGGCCAGCGCCTGGGGGAAATGCACCTGGTGCTGGGCACGAAGACCACCAACAAGGACTTCAAGCCCGAGGTCACCACCGCCAAGGACACCCAGGCCTGGGCCAAGGACGTCGGCGCGCAGATCGAACGTGCGCTGCAATTGCTCAAGCTGCATCAAACCCAGTTGAACCCTGCGGATCAGGCGTTGGTCAGTGACTTGCTGGCGCAGAAAAAAGCTATCGGCGCCCATGTCCAGGCGTTGGCGAAAGCTACGTTGGGCGGCCTGCGCATTCGGGTTCACGGTGATTTGCACCTGGGCCAGGTGCTGGTGGTGAAGGGCGATGCCTACCTGATCGACTTTGAAGGCGAGCCAGCCAGGCCGCTGCATGAGCGACGGGGCAAGCACAGCCCGTATAAAGATGTGAGCGGTGTGCTGCGCTCGTTTGATTACGCGGCGGCCATGGCCCTGAATGTGCAAGGGGTGGATCACTCGCCGCAGGCCGATCAGGCCCGCAGGCGTGTGACCGATCGCTACCTGAATGAAGCACGCGAGGCATTTATCCAGGCTTATCAGGCAGCTACGTCTACACTGGCGCATGACTGGCAGGATGCCAAAGGCCAGGACGCCGCGCTGACATTGTTCAGCCTGGAAAAGGCTGCGTATGAAGTGGCTTACGAAGCGGAAAACCGCCCGACCTGGCTACCGGTGCCCCTGCAAGGGCTGCACGGTTTGCTCAGCGGGCTAATACCTCTATCTGACACTGCACGCGGTGGGGAGACGTCATGAATTACACGCATAAAGAACCGCTGCAGCCCAAGTTGACTGCCATGCCGGCGTCCAAGGACGTTGAAGCGCTGGTGCGCGCCGAGCACCACGACCCGTTCTCGATCCTCGGGCCGCACGATGACGAGCAGGGCGGGCAGTTTATCCGCGCATTCCTGCCGGAAGCCCTGAGCGTCCAAGTGTTGGCGCAAGACAGCGGCGAGCCCATCGGCAGCCTGGACGCGACCCAGGTGCCGGGCCTGTTTGTCGGGCACTTCTCCACGCGCCAGCCCTACCTGCTGAAAATCCAGTGGGCCGGCGGTGAACAGATCACCGAAGATCCTTACAGTTTCAGCCAATTGTTGCTGGGGGAAATGGACCTGTACCTGTTTGCCGAAGGCAACCACCGCGACCTCAGCAGCTGCCTGGGCGCCCAGGTGACCAGCGTCGACGGCGTGCAGGGCGTGCGCTTTGCCGTATGGGCACCGAATGCGCGGCGGGTGTCGGTGGTGGGCGACTTCAATATCTGGGACGGGCGCCGCCATCCGATGCGCCTGCGCCATCCTTCGGGCGTGTGGGAGTTGTTTATCCCACGTCTGCAACCGGGCGCTGCCTACAAGTACGAGATCCTCGGCGCCAACGGAATCTTGCCGCTCAAGGCCGACCCCATGGCACTGGCCACCCAACTGCCGCCGGACACTGCGTCGAAAGTCGCGCCGCCGTTGCAGGTGGACTGGCAAGACCATGAGTGGATGCAGTCGCGCAGCGAGAAGCAGAAACCCACTGCGCCGCTGTCGATCTACGAGCTGCACGTCGGTTCCTGGCAATGCGAGCTGGACGAAGCCGGCGAAGTCGCCCGTCAGTACGGCTGGCGTGAACTGGCAGAACGCCTGGTCCCGTACGTGCAGCAATTGGGCTTCACCCATATCGAATTGATGCCAATCATGGAGCACCCGTTTGGCGGCTCCTGGGGTTATCAGGCCTTGTCGCAGTTCGCCCCGACTGCACGCTTTGGTTCGCCGGAGGATTTCGCCTATTTCGTCAACGCCCTGCACCAGGCCGATATCGGCGTGATTCTGGACTGGGTACCAGCGCATTTTCCCACCGACACCCACGGCCTTGCGCAGTTCGACGGCACCGCGCTGTATGAATATGCCAACCCGCTGGAAGGCTTCCACCAGGATTGGGACACGCTGATCTACAACCTGGGCCGCACCGAGGTTCACGGCTTTATGCTGGCTTCGGCCCTGCACTGGCTCAAGCATTTCCATATCGACGGTCTGCGTGTGGATGCAGTGGCGTCGATGCTGTACCGCGACTATTCGCGCAAGGCCGGCGAATGGGTGCCCAACCGTCACGGCGGCCGCGAGAACCTGGAAGCCATCGACTTCCTGCGTCACCTCAATGACGTGGTAGCCCTGGAAGCCCCTGGCGCCTTGGTGATCGCCGAGGAATCCACCGCCTGGCCGGGCGTAAGCCAGCCCACCCAACAGGGCGGCCTTGGGTTCAACTACAAATGGAACATGGGCTGGATGCACGACTCGCTGCATTACATCCAGCAAGACCCGGTCTACCGCGCCCCATCACCATAACGAGCTGAGCTTCGGCCTGGTGTATGCCTGGTCCGAGCGTTTCATCCTGCCGATTTCCCACGATGAAGTGGTGCACGGCAAGCACTCGTTGATCGACAAGATGCCCGGCGACCGCTGGCAGAAGTTTGCCAACCTGCGTGCCTACCTGGCGTTCATGTGGATGCATCCCGGCAAGAAGCTCTTGTTCATGGGCTGCGAGTTCGGCCAGTGGCGCGAGTGGAACCACGACCAGCAACTGGATTGGTACCTCTTGCAGTACGCAGAGCACAAAGGCGTGCAGAAGCTGGTCGGTGACTTGAATCGCCTGTACCGCGAAGAGCCAGCCCTGCACGAACAGGACGATGCGCCACAAGGCTTCCAATGGCTGATCGGCGATGACGCGATCAACAGCGTCTACGCCTGGCTGCGCTGGAGCAAGGACGGTAAGCCCGTCCTGGTGGTGGCGAACTTCACGCCGGTGCCCCGCGAGGCCTATGCCGTCGGCGTGCCGTTTGCCGGACGCTGGAGCGAAGTGATCAACAGTGATGCGGACATGTATGCCGGTTCCAATTTCGGCAACGGCGGTGAAGTCTTCACCCAGGATGAGCCGCGCCATGGCCAACCAGTGTCACTGTCGCTGAATTTACCGCCGCTGGGCGTGCTGATTCTGCGGCCGGAAGGGGCTTAACCGCTCTGCTGTGCGGGATTCAGTTGTCCACGGTGCTGGCAGGGTGCCACAATGGCGCCTTTGTCGTGGCAGTCGAATCAGGCGAATTTCATGAATGGCCTTGGGCGTGAGCAGGACCAGGATTGCTTTATAGAGCAGCAGGTGCGGACCGACCGTCTGCACCAGCTGTTCCGGCAGTCATTTGCCGCCATCTTCGGCAGTTACCTGGCGGCAGTCATGCTCTGCTGGCTGTGTTGGGAACGCTTCGATCGCAATGTGATGCTGGTGTGGCTGGTGGTGCTTTCGGTGTCGTCGCTGCTGCGGGTCAAGATGTTCATGGACTGGTTTCGCTGCCCCAACAGTGAGCGCACCCCGGATCGCTGGGAGCGCCGCTACTGGATTACGTTGATGCTGTCCGCTGGCGTCTGGGGTCTTGGTGCGTTGGCGGTGATGCCGCCGGATGACCGGCTGTCCCAGGCGCTGGTCATGTTGTTCACCGTGGGCATGTCGGTCAGCGCGGTGTCGTGTTATTCGGCCTATCGCTACATGACGCTGGTGTCCATCGGCCTGGTGTTGCTGCCTTGCACTGTGTGGCTGCTGTTCCAGCCGTCGTCCATGCAGGTGGGGGTCGCCATCGCGGTGCTGGTGTTCGCCACCTTTGTCGCCAGCGCTACGCGTAAATTGTCCGACGCGCTGGAGAAGGCGTTTCGCCTGACCCGGCAAATGGAGCGCGCTCACAGCATTTCCACCCGTGCCGCACAAACCGACGAACTGACCGGGCTGATGAACCGCCGTGCGTTTTTCGAACATGCCCACCTGCTCTACGCGCAGTGCCGGCACAACCAGCAGCCACTGTGCGCGCTGATGATGGACATGGACCACTTCAAGCACATCAACGACACCTACGGCCACCAGGCCGGCGATCAGGTGTTGCGCCAGATTGGCGGGGTGATCAGTGCTTCGTTCCGTAAATCTGACGTGTATGGCCGCCTGGGCGGCGAGGAGTTTGCGGTGTTGCTGCCCAATACCTCGCTGGAAGCCGCGCAGGCTATTGCCGAGCAGTTGGTCGAGTCGATTTCCGGGCTGGCGGTCGAGCCGGTCAAGGGGCTTTCGGCAAGCCTGGGCGTGGCCTCGACCCATGCCCAGGATGAGGACCTGCATGGCCTGATGAACACCGCCGACAAAGCGCTGTACCGGGCCAAGGCGCTGGGCCGCAATCAGGTGGCCGTGGCGCAGTAGGGTGGCGGTCAGTCCTTGAGCATCGCCTTGACCAGCACCCGCGACACCTGCTCGGCCGAGTAAGGCTTGGGCAGGAATTCGAAGCCTTCGTAGCCGCTGTCTGCCAACTCGTCGCTGTAGCCCGAGGTCAACACCACTGGCAGGTCTGCCCGGCGCTGGCGCAGCAATTTGGCCATGGCGACGCCCGTGATACCGGGCATGACCACGTCGGAGAAGATCACATCGAAGGCCGCTGCATCCTGGCCGGCCAAGGTCAGGGCTTGCTCGGCATCGGTCGCCCAGGTGGTTTGGTAGCCCAGGTCTTGAAGGATCTGGCTGGCAAAGCGCCCGACTTCCAGGTTGTCCTCCACGATCAGCACCCGGCATTGGGTGGTGTCGTGGGGCGCGGCGAGCGTTTCCTGAGGGCTGGGTGGCAGCGATGCCTGGGCTTCGACCTGGGGCAGGTACAGGGTGAACACGCTGCCTTGGCCGGGCGTGCTGGACACATCGATATTGCCCCCCGACTGCTTGGCAAACCCGAAGACCTGGGACAGGCCCAGGCCGGTGCCCTTGCCGACCGCCTTGGTGGTGAAGAACGGCTCGAAAATCCGCTCCACGGCGTCGGCCTCGATACCCGGCCCGGTATCGCCAATGGCGATGGCGATGTAGGGCTGGCGTGACCCCGCGTCGCCACGGATGCGCGGCAGCGCCTGCCGGCCGGCGACCCGCAGGCTCAGCGTGCCCTGGCCGCCCATGGCGTCCCGTGCGTTGAGGGCGATGTTGATCAGGGAGGTTTCGAATTGGCTGGCGTCGATACGTGCGAAACAGGCCTGCGCCGGCAACTCGACCTGCACCTGAATGCGTGCGCCGGTGACGCTTTCCAGCATCTCGCCAATGTTCTGGACCCGCTGGCCCACGTCGAAGACTTCCGGATTGAGCGGTTGGCGGCGGGCAAAGGCGAGCAACTGGCTGGTCAGCTTGCTGGCGCGCTCCACGGTGTCCGACACCGCGCCCATGTAGCGCTGGCGGCGTTCTTCCGACAGGCCTGGCTGACGCAGAAAATCCACCGACGAGCGAATGATCGTCAGCAGGTTGTTGAAGTCATGGGCGACGCCGCCGGTCAACTGGCCGATGGCTTCGAGTTTCTGGGATTGGCGCAGGGCGGCTTCGGCCTGGGCCAGCGCCTGGGTGCGTTCTTCCACCCGTTGTTCCAGGTAGGTGTTCAACTCTGCATACGCTGCCAGGCCTTCACGCACATCGGCATCAGCGCGCACGCGCTCGATATGCGCCCAGGAACGTTCGGTGACTTCCCGCAGCAAGGCCAGGTCGTAGGGTGACCAGGGCCGGGCGGATTTGTCGTGGACGGCCATCAAGGCGGTCAGACGGCCGTTCTTGATCAGCGGCATGCAGATGGTGGCGGTTACCCCCAGCGCCTGGAAGGCCGCAGATTCTTCGGGCGGCAGCTCGCGCAGGTTGTCGTAGATCACCAGCGGCTCGCCACCCCGCAGGCAGTTGACGGCCTTCTCGCCGAATCCTGCCAGGCTGTAGCGGCCGATGATGCTCGGCGAGCCGGGCGCGGTCCAATTGTCGCGGATGGTAAAGCCGTCTTCATCGGCGTCCATGTCGGCATAGGCGCAGTTGCTGACTTGCAGGTGTTCGGCGAGCAACTGTGTGGTGCGGGTCAGGATGGTTTGGGCATCGGTCGCATTGGTCACCGCATTGCCAATGGCATCCAGCACCGCCAGGCGACGGGCGAGAAATACCGTGGCAGTGGTTTCGGTCACGGTGTCGAGCATGCCCACCACCCGGCCGTAGGGGTCGCGGATCGGGCTGTAGCAGAAGGTGAAATACGCCTGTTCCCGCGCCTGGCCACGCTCAATCACCAACGGGAAATTTTCAATATAAGTCGCGTGCCCCTGGAACGCCGCGTCGGCGATGGGGCTGATGTCGGACCACACCTCGCGCCAGATGTCGCTGAACGGGCGGCCCAAGGCATGGGGCTTATTGCCCAGGATCGGAACAAACGCGTCGTTGTAGAGGGTGATCAACTGCGGGCCCCAGACAATGGCCTGGGGAAAGCTCGACGCGAAACACAGCGCAACGGTGGTCTTCAAAACATCCGGCCATTGCTCCAACGGACCGAGCGGCGTGTTGGCCCAATCATGCTGAAGCACCTGTTCAGCCATGTCGCTGCTGCTTTGCAGCCAATTCATCATTGGGAAACACCTTGTAATCCAGAGTCTTCAGCGCGCCTTTCAGTGTGTGGCGCAAAGCTACAGACCCGCTTGGACGCTGCCGGTTCAGCACAATTATCCGATAGATGGCGATTTGATGCTCTACTCATTTGAATAGATTGGACCCGCTGGGGTTGGGCCATTGCCCACCCCTTATTGCGTGCCGAACAAACCGGTCCAGTAGATGCCCGCATCACTCTTCGGGTCCATGGCATAGGCCGCGCCCAGTTCGCGAAATTGCGGGTTCATCAGGTTGGCACAATGGCCGGGACTGGCGAGCCAGCCGTCGACCACCTTGCGCGGGGTATCGAGGCCTGCGGCGATGTTTTCGCCGATGTTTTTTGCGATGTACCCGGCCAGTTCGGCGCGGTCGCCGGGCGTGCGGCCGTCGTGGTCCAGATGGTCGAAGAAATTGCCGTTGGCCATGTTGCGTGTGTGGCTGTTGGCGGCGCTGGCCAGGGTGTCATTCCACGACAGCGGGGTGGTCGCGGTAAACGCCTGGGTGCCGCATTGGCGCGGCTGAGTGCGGGCGGCGTTGATCAGGTCGAGCAGTTTGCGGCCTTCGGTCTGCCAATCCCCCAGGCCACTGGACAACAAGGGACGGGCCAGCACGATGCGCCAGTCCTGGCCGCTGTTGCTCACGCCGATATCGATAAATTGCGGGTCCAGCACCACCCGGCAGAAACTCTCGCGCACCGCCTTCATGGCGGCCTGGGCATCCTTGGGACCGGACAGGCTGATGGCCTGCACGTTCACCATGGGGTACGCGGCCCGGGCCAGCGCCTGCTGCAGGTCGCCGACGTTAGTGGCCGGCAGCACCAGCCGGGTGTCGCTGGCCAGCGGTGGCAGTTCCTGGGAACCCTGGTCGCCGCAGCGCTGGACTTGGCTGCGGTACTCGTTGATCTGTTGCACCAGCTGACTTTCTTCATTCGCCATCGCGCTGGCGCAGAACACCGAACTGGCGGCCAGCGTCGTAAGACCCATCATCAATGACAGAACGCGCATGGACGTTACCCTTGAGCTTGAAAGCGCCCATGATGCGCGATGTAACCCGGTCTGGCGCAACGCCTTTTTTGTTTTTTTGCCTCAACGGAGGTTATGAAGGCCATTCACGGCGCGGTTGCGGCCCCATGCCATCACGGCGGCAAGAAGGATCAGACCAGACGCGGCGGCGAAGGTAACGTGCAGGCCATTTGCCACGGACTGCGCGGTGGCCTGGGTCACATCGGGAGTTGCCCACGCGAACACCGCGCCCAGTGCCGAAGCACCGACAATCAGGCCGAGGTTGCGGGACAGGTTCAACAGGCCCGAGACAGTGCCGCGCCGAGTCGCCTCGACATCGCGCATCACGGCGGTCGTATTCGCCGCCTGGAACAGGCTGTAGCCCGCAGTCAAAACAATCAGCGCGCCCAGGTAGCTGGGCAACCCCGAAGCCAGCGTCAGCCACAGCGCGCCGCACAGCAGAATGCCGAGCCCGCTGCGGGTCATGCGTTGGCTGCCCAGGCGGTCGGTCAGGCGGCCCGCCGGTATGCCGGTGGCAGCTGCGACGCACGGCCCGACGGCCATGGCCAGGCCCATCCAGGCCGGGTCAAGCCCCAAGCCACGAGACAGGTAAAACGGCCCGACGACGAAAGTGGCCATGATCACCGCCGCGACCAGCGCACTCATCGCCAAGCCTGTGCGCAACGGCGGATCCTTTAATAGCGTCCAGAACCGATGGCCACTGGATGTTGGCGCATGTTGTCGATCCGCCGGCAGAAAGCGCCAGGCAAGGGCAGCCGCCAGCAGTCCGAGCGGTACGCCCACCAGAAACAATGCCCGCCAGCCCGACAGGCTTAGCAGCACACCGCCGACGCTGGGCCCCATGGCGGTGCCCACGGCCGACATCGTGCCGAGCAAACCCATCACCCTGCCGGTGCGTTCCTTGGTCACGGTATCGCCGACCATGCCCAGGGCCATGGCCATCATGACCGCCGCGCCAAGCCCTTGCAGGGTGCGTGCAGCAATCAGCCTGTCGAGTGAGGCCGCTGCGCCGCACAGCCCGCAGGCCAGGCTGAACAGCAGCAAGCCGCCGAGCAGCAGCCGACGCCGTCCCAGGCGATCACCCAGGCGGCCGGCGCTGACGATCACGCCGTGATCGCCAGCAGATACGCCAGCACCACCCACTGCACGGCGTGAAACGACGCGTTGAACGCCTGCGCCAGGCTGGGCAGGCCGACATTGGCGATGCTGGTGCCCAGTGACGCCAGCAGCATGGACAGCGACAGGCTGATGAGGCTGCCGCGTGGGGAAGGGGGCATGGGCAATTCCTTGAGTGAAGGCAACTGTCACAACTCTACGGCGTCGCCTAATATGGCGAAAGACGCAGGGTATGCAGCAAATACCTGCACCAAACGCCTGATGAGGAATGCTGATGCCTGATCTGAATCTGCTTGTCACCCTGGATGTGCTGCTTGCCGAAGGCAGCGTTGCCGGCGCGGCCAAGCGCTTGGGCTTGAGCCCTTCGGCCATGAGTCGCGCCTTGGCACGCCTGCGTGAAACCACTGGCGACCCGCTGCTGGTACGCGCCGGTCGCGGCCTGGTGCCCACGCCCCGCGCTGTGGCGTTGCGCGAACAGGTCAGCCGTCTAGTGCAGGACGCCCAGACTGTGCTGCGCCCCGCGCAGTCTGTGGACATGGCCGTGGTAGCGCGCACGTTCACCTTGCGCACCAGTGAAGAGTTCGTCGAAAGCTTCGGTCCGGCGCTCCTGGCGCGTATCGCCCGGGAGGCCCCCGGCGTGCGCCTGCGTTTCGTCAGCAAGACCGACAAGGACAGTACGCTGCTGCGCGACGGCAGCGTCGATCTGGAAACCGGCGTGGTCGACCCCACCGCCAGCCCCGAGGTGCTGACCCAGGCGCTGTTCCGCGACCGCCTGGTTGGCGTGGTGCGCAGCGGTCATCCCTTGAGCCAGGGCGACATCAGCGCTGCGCGGTTTGCCGAGGGCGAACACGTCTACGTCTCGCGGCGCGGGCAGGCGCGGGGGCAGATCGACGATGCGCTTGAAACCCTGGGCTTCACGCGGCAAATCAGCAGCATCGTCGCCGGTTTCTCCACGGCCATTGCCCTGGCGCGTGACACTGACCTGATCGCCAGCGTGCCGCAGCGCTACGTCGCCAACCGTCGCGACGTGTTCTGTTTTGCCCTGCCGCTGAGGTTGCCGACCTTTACGGTGGCGATGCTCTGGCACCCACGGCTGGACGCCGACCTGGCCCACCGCTGGCTGCGCGGGTGTGTACGCGAGGTGTGCGGGCAATAAACCGTGCGCAACAGGTACAATCGCGGCTGCCTAGACGTGAAACCCCAGGAATTTGCATGTTCAGCCTTACCCGTTACACCACGCCATGCCCCGAGCCCATCAATGGCCAGATCCTGCAGATGGTGGTGGACAACCTCACCGACATCAGCAGCGTTGCGCTGCCGCCGAGCAACCTGCTGTACAACATCTACCAGTACGCGATTGGCTTTGAGGTGCACCTGTACCTGGAGGCGCTGAACGGCGAGAAGGGCATTGCCGTCGAACTGATCGTCGCCACCGATGCCCAGGACGCGGAGAAGGTCATTGGCTTTTTGCTGTGCCTGCCGGTGAAGGATGATCCCGACGCCTGCGGCATTGCCTTTATGGCAGTGCAAGCCGGCATGCGCCGCCAGGGTGTGGCGCGGGGGATGATGCAGGACGTGCTGGCGCGCTATCCCCATGCCGAGCTGGGGTGTGCGGTGGAAAAGGTGCCGGTGTTCGAGGCCCTGGGCTTGCAGGTGCGCGGCGCACGCGGCACGCAGGTGCTGATGAACACGCGGGATTACGGCACCGATGGCTTGATGGGCGTGCTGGATGTGG
Organism: Pseudomonas cyclaminis; assembly: GCF_015163715.1. GTDB lineage: Bacteria > Pseudomonadota > Gammaproteobacteria > Pseudomonadales > Pseudomonadaceae > Aquipseudomonas > Aquipseudomonas cyclaminis. The sequence continues at coordinate 13,983 of NZ_JADDUM010000047.1, read as the reverse complement.
CGCCGATCTACAGCTCCCTGGAAGTGCGGCAGATCCACACGTATTTGCTGCAAAAACACGGCAAGCGCGCAATGGTTGACGCGGAGAAGCAGCGGGATCGGCATCTGGATCAATTGACGCGTAAAGTCCGGTTGTTCGTGCAAGCGCGTGACTGAAACACCCGTCATACCCACCCTTGAGCGCCAAGCGCCGACAAGCGCACGCCTGTCGGGGTTGGCGATCAGAAGCGATCCAGTCGATACAGCCCAGGCTCCGGTAAACCTGCATGTCCGGGCGTTTCCGACATCCGTTGGCCCACCATCTCCGCTGTCACCGCCGCCTGGGTCAAGCCCAGATGCTGGTGCCCAAACGCGAGCAGCACCTTCCCGTCGCACACCCGGTCAATGATCGGCAGTGAATCCGGCAGTGATGGTCGAAACCCCATCCACGGCGTGGCGTCCCGTGCACTCAGCTCATCGCGGAACAACCCCTGGCTCAACCGATGCAGTTGCCAGGCGCGTTGCATGTTGGCCGGGCGTTCGAGGCCGGCGAACTCCACGGTGCCGGCCAGGCGCAGGCCGCCTGCCATGGGCGTCATGATGAATTTGCGTTCCAGCGAGGTGACGGCGAACGGCAGGCGTTGCTGCTCGTGAGGCAGCATCAGGTGATAACCACGCTCCGTGTCCAACGGGATTTTTTTGCCGGTCAGAGCGGTGGTGAGTTTGGCTGAATGGGCACCGCAGGCAATCAGGACCTGGCCCGCGCAGAAGGCGCCTTGATCGGTCGTCAGCATGACACCATCGGCCTCAACCCGCGCATCCAGCACCTGGCGCTTGAGAAACTGCACGCCGCTGGCCTTGGCCGCCTCCACCAACTCACACAGCGCCTGGTAGGGATCGAGAAAGTGCCCGGTCCCCGGAAAAAACAGCCCGCCCTGGATCTGCTCGCTCAATTGCGGGGCAGCCTTACGGATGGTATCCGCCGACCAGAACGCCACCGGCACGTTTTGCTGCTGCATGCGCCGTTGCAGGCTATCGAGCGCCTCACGCGATTGCGCCCGCTCATACACCAGCAGTGAGCCATCCTCGCGCAACAGCTCAGGCCGATCGATGCTGGCCAGCAAACGCTGCCAGGCACCCAGGCTGCCTTCATTCAACGCACGAATGCCGGCCACGGTTCGCTGGTAACGGGCGGGTCGCAGGTTCAGCAACAGCCGGACAAACCAGGGCAGGGCGCGGGGCAGGTATTTCCAGTCCAGGCGCAGCGGCCCCATGGGGTCCATCAGCATGGCGGGCAAGCGCTTGAGGATCGACACATCGGCGATGGGAAACACTTGTTCGGTCGCCAGGTGCCCGGCGTTGCCATAAGAAGCCCCCATGCCTGGTTCCTGACCGTCGAGCACCACCACGCGCCGTCCTTGGCGCGCCAGCTGCAAGGCGCAGGTGACGCCGATAATGCCGGCTCCGACCACGACAAACTCTTCAGCCATGGCCTATGCCTCTCTCTGGCCATCGAGCAATCGGCGCAACGACAAGGGATTGCCGTGCCGGAGCGCGTCGGGCAACAGCGCATCCGGGAAGTCCTGATAGCACACCGGCCGCAGGAATCTGAAAATCGCCGCAGTGCCCACCGAGGTGCTGCGCGAATCCGACGTCGCGGGGAACGGACCGCCATGGACCATGGCGTCACACACTTCCACCCCCGTCGCCAGCCGTTGACCAACAGGCGACCGGCCTTGCGTTCGAGCACCGGCAACAGGGCACGGGCCGGCAGCAGGTCAGCTTCATCCAGATGCAGGGTCGCCGTCAGCTGGCCCTCCAGGTGTTCGGAAACGGCGCGCACCTGCTCCTCATCAGCACACGCCACCACCAGCGACGCGCAGCCGAACACCTCGGCCTGCAAGTGTTGATTGGCCAGGAACGCCTCGGCATGGGTCACGAACAGATGCGCCTGGGCCTGATTGGGACCTTCGGCGGCCAAGCCTTGTGCCGCGAGCTGCGCATGGTTGGCCAGTGCGCCAACGCCGCTTTCGTAGGCGCTGAAGATGCCGGGGGTCAGCATGGTCTGGGCCGGGCAACCAGACAGCAAGTCCCTGGCAACCTGGATAAAGCCGTCCAGCGCCGTGCCTTTCACCGCAATCACCAGGCCAGGGTTGGTGCAGAACTGGCCCGCGCCTTGGGTCAATGAGGTCACGAACCCTTCGGCCAGCGCATCACCGCGTGCCGCAAGGGCCGCAGGAAACAGATACACGGGATTGATCGAACTCATTTCCGCGTACACCGCAATCGGCTCCGGCCGAGCCTGCGCGGCCTGGGTCAGCGCAACGCCGCCGCTGCGCGAACCGGTAAACCCCACGGCCTTGATACGTGGGTCGCTGACCAGTGCAATGCCGACTTCGCGGCCCGAACCGTACACCAGCGAAAACACCCCGTCCGGTAATCCACAGGCCTTGACCGCCCGCGCCACCGCACGGCCCACCAGTTCGCTGGTGCCCGGGTGCGCGCCATGGGCTTTGACGACCACCGGGCAACCGGCGGCCAGCGCCGAGGCGGTATCGCCGCCCGCCACGGAAAACGCCAAGGGAAAGTTACTGGCGCCAAACACCGCCACCGGCCCCAGCGCAATGTGGCGTTGACGCAAGTCTGCGCGGGGCAGCGGAGCACGCTGCGGCTGCGCGGGGTCGATGCGCACATCCAGCCATTCCCCGGCGCGGACTGTGCGGGCAAAGGCGCGCAATTGCCCGCAGGTACGCCCGCGCTCGCCCTGGATACGTGGGCGTGGCAGGCCGGTTTCAGCCACGGCGCGGTCAACCAGTTCATCGCCCAGAGCTTCGATCTGAGTGGCGATGGCTTCAAGGAAGGCTGCACGCGCCTCCAATGAGGTTTCGCGGTAGCTGTCGAACGCCGCCCACGCCAGGGCGCAGGCCTGTTCGACGTGCCCGGCATCACCGCCCAGGTAGGCGGGCTCAAGCGGCGTGCCAGTGGCGGGATTGATGGCCCGGATCGCCTCGCGAGTACCGGAAAGGGAGTGCTGACCGATCAGCATCTTGCCCGTCAGAGTCATGGGATCATCCTGCAAAAAAACCGAGTTGGCCGCTGTAAACACCACAGCGGCGCGCAAACATCAGGCGACGTTCTGTTCTGCCGACCAATTGGCGTACCACTGGCGGAACAACGCGTACTGGTTTTGCGCATAGCGGCGCTGGGCGTCACTGAGCACGTCGGTCTCGTTGAAGTGCAGGTCGTAGCCCTTGTCGCCGTTGAGCACCATCAGGTGCTTGTAATACAGCACCAGGTCGCAGCCTTCATCGAAGGATGACAGCACCGCCAGCGCCGCCTCCAGCTCACGGGCCAGGCGCCGCGCCTTGGCATCGCCCTTGGCCGCCTGTTTGCTCAGGGCCACCAGTTGCAGCACTTCCCGTGGCAAGGCATTGCCGATACCAGTGATGGCGCCGGTGGCGTTGCAGTTGACGAAACCATGCACCACTTGGGTGTCGACGCCGACCATCAACGTCACGCTGTCGTCCTGGGAGGTGATGTGTTCGGCGGCGTAGCGCAGGTCGGCGCCGCCGCCGAATTCCTTGAAACCGATCAGGTTCGGGTGCTCGCGGCGCAGTTCAAAAAACAGCTCGGCGCGGGTGGCGAAGCCGTAGTACGGGCTGTTGTAGATCACTGCCGGCAGGTCTGGCGCGGCCTTGAGGATCGCCGAGAAGTGAGCCTTTTGCGCAGTGGCAGACGCGCCACGGGACAGTACGCGGGGAATTACCATCAAGCCATGGGCGCCGACCTTGGCTGCATGGGCGGCGTGGGCCACCGCTTCACGGCTGTTCACCGCGCCAGTGCCGACAATGGTCGGCACACCGGCCGCCACCAGGCGCGCCACGCCTTCCTGGCGTTCGGCCTCGGTGAGCAGCGGCCAGTCCCCCATGGAACCGCAGTACACCACGGCGCTCATGCCGGCCTCGATCAACTCGCGGCCTTTGGCGACCAGTGCGTCGAAGTCCGGCTTGCGCGCGGCGGTGCACGGGGTCATCAGCGCGGGAATGCAACCGGTGAAAATGTTGTCGCTCATTGTGCTAACTCCGTTCAGTCAAATAGAGAGGGCTCAGATGCCCCAGGCGAAAGGGTCCTGCTCGTCGATCAGCAACGTGCTGTCGGCGGTCATGTAGGCGCGGCCGGTGATGAAGGGGATGACACGTTCGCCGTCCCATTCATAACGGCCTTCGAATTGGCTGCCGGTGATGCTGGCCTGTACCCAGGTCGCCCCGGCGGCGAGCTTGCCGTCGGCGGCCAGGCACGCCAATTTGGCGCTGGTGCCGGTGCCGCACGGGGAGCGGTCGTAGGCCTTGCCGGGGCACATCACGAAGTTGCGGCTGTCGGCGTGGGCGTCGTCGGCGAACAGTTCGATATGGTCGATCAGCGCGCCTTCTGCACCGCCGATGCCCTGGTCTTCCAAGGCCTTGAGCATCGCCCAGGTGTAATCGGTGAGGGCATCTACATTGCTCATCTCCAGCGCCATGCCATGCTCGGACACCAGGAAGAACCAGTTGCCGCCCCAGGCGATATCGCCGTGCACCACGCCATGCCCCGGCACCTGCACTGCCACGTGCTGGCGATAGCGATAGGCGGGCACATTGCGCAGGGTCACGGCGCCGTCTTCGTGCAAGGTGGCGGCCACCGGGCCCACCGGCGTGTCGATGCTGTGCACGCCCGGCTGGATACGCCCCAGGTGGTGCAAGGACGCGACCAGCCCGATCGTGCCGTGGCCACACATGCCCAGGTAACCGGCGTTGTTGAAGAAGATCACCCCGCAGGTAGCCCCCGGCGTGACGGGTTCGCAGTACAGCGCACCGACCAGCACATCGTTGCCACGGGGCTCCAGCAGGCAGGCGCGGCGCCATTGGTCGTGTTCGCTGCGCAGGTTGTGGAGCTGGTCGGCAATGCTCGCGCCCTGGAGCGCGGGAAAACCGGTCATCACCAGGCGCGTCGGTTCGCCGCCGGTGTGGGAGTCGATCACGTGCAGTCGCTTCATAGCGCGCTCCAAATCAGTGAGTAGCGGGGGACAGCGGGGCGCTGGCGTGGGGTTCGTCGACGGCTTCGCTTTCATCGGCGTCATGTTCCAGCTGCACCAGGTGCGCGGGCACACCGGTGGCTGCGCCCCAGTAGTAAATGCCCAGGGCACAGACCGCGACCACCAGCGTGTCAAACGGGTGGCTGATGACCCCAAGGCCGCCAAAACTGCCGAGCTTGGACAGCAGGATCGTCACCGCGTAGAAGCCGATCAGCCAGGCAGACGAACGCACCTGTTGCTTGAGATTGATATGCGCCGTCGGCACCCAGCGTGCGCACAGCAGGTACACGCCAAACATCAGGATTTGCAGGCCGAGCAGCCAGGACACCGTGCTCCAGCCAGACCAGTAAACGATCAACGCTGCGATGATGAACGACAGCGGACCCAGCACCGCCATGCCCTTGACCCGGAACGGTCGCGCCATCTGCGGCGCATTACGGCGCAACGCGGCGACGGTGACCGGGGCCACGGCGTAGCTGAGGATCAGTGCGGCAGAGACCACGTTGATCAGCGCTTCCCAGGACGGAAACGGCAGGGTCCAGAACACCGACAAGCCAAACGTCAGCCACAGCGCCGGACGCGGGATGCCGGACTTCTCATCAATGCGCGTGAAGATCTTGAAAAACGTGCCGGTCTGCGCCCAGCCATACACCACACGGGGCGTGGCGTTCATGTAGATATTGCCGCAGCCGCTGGGGGAGATCACCGCATCGGCCACCACCAGGTAGGCCAGCCAACCCACGCCCAGCGCCAGGGCGATATCGCGGTAGGGCAGGGCCAGTTCCTTGCTGATCCCGGCCCAGCCGTCGGCGAGCATTTCGGTGGGCACACCGCCCAGGAACGCGGTTTGCAGCAGCACGTAGATGGCAGTCGATAGCAGTACCGAAAGAATCAATGCAATTGGAATCGTGCGTTGCGGGTTCTTCACTTCACTGGCCACCGAGATGATCGGCGTCAGCCCCAGGTAGGCAAAAATCACCCCGCCCGCCGACACGGCCATCTCGATGCCCGACAGGCCAAACGGCGCAAACCCGTGCACCTGGAAATTCGCCGGTTTGAAGAAGGTGAACAGCACACCGATCACCAGCAACGGCACGATGAACTTGAACACGCTCACCAGGTTATTGGCGATGGCGAAGGTTTTCACGCTGCGGTAATTGAGCACGAAGAACAGGCACAGCAGGGCGAACTGCGCCAGCCAGCCGAGGGTGGTCGGGTCGCTGGAACCGGCTTTGGTCAACTCGGGAAACCACGCCGCCGCGTATTGGCGCGAGGCAACCACTTCAATCGCCACCAGGCTGGAAAACGCGATCAGCGTAATAAAGCCCATCAGGTAACCCAACAGTGGGCCGTGGGAGTACACCGGGTAGCGCACCACGCCACCGGCGCGGGGCAATGCGGCGCCCAGTTCGCAGTACACAATGCCAAGCAGCAGCACGGCGAAACCACCGATCAACCAGGAAATGATCCCCGCCGGGCCTGCGATCGCGGACACATGGCTGGCCGCAAACAACCAGCCGGAGCCGAAGATGGCACCCAACCCGATAAAGGTCAGGTCCATCAGGGAAAGCTGTTTCTTGAACTTGCCTTGAGCTGACATAGCGTCGCCTTCTTGTGAGTTATTGGATAGGCATGCAGTGGCGTTATCGTGAACGCGCAGGCGGCGCGGCGATTGATGTTTTTTGCCGACATCGATGACGAATTCAGCACAGTTTTCGTCGCTCGACAGCGCTCCGGGCATCGTGCAATCTGCTATGTGTCGAGGGGGTCAGCAGGGGAAATACCGTCATGATGCACAGCGCGTTTGCGACCCTTTGCCAAGGGGGCGGTGCGAACCGCCCCCACGACATCGAGCAACTGGTGGCCGGCGTGGCGCAGCTGCTGCCGATGCTGGATGTGATCCCCAATGCGGCCCTCTTCATCAAGGACCTGGACGCCCGTTACGTGCTTGCCAACCGCACCCTGGTGCAGCGCTGCGGCCTCAAGCAACTGCAACCCTTGCTGGGCAAGACCAGCGCCGACGTGTTCCCGGCGCAATTGGGGCCGGGCTACACCGAGCAGGATCGGCGTGTGCTGGAGCAGGGCTTTGTGCTTGAGGACCAACTCGAACTGCACCTCTACGGCACCCGCGAACCCGGTTGGTGCCTGACCCACAAATGGCCGTTGTATAACCATGAAGACCGCATCATCGGCCTGGCCGGCATCTCGGTGGACCTGCAATCGGCCAGCCAGACCCACCCGGCCTACCAGCGCCTGGCCGTTGTGGACGAGCACATCCGCACGCACTTCAACCGCCGCGTCACCCTCGGCGAGCTGACCCGCATCGCCGGGATTTCCGTGGCGCAACTGGAGCGCTACTGCAAGCGCGTGTTCCACCTCACGCCCCGGCAGATGATCCAGAAAGTGCGGCTTGAACACGCCCATCGCCTGTTGCACAGCGACCTGCCGATCACCGAAGTGGCGTTACAGTGCGGTTATACCGACCACAGTGCGTTTACCCGGCAGTTCAAGGCATCCACCGGGTTTACGCCACGGCAGTACCGTCAAGCCACGCAGGGAATGGCGTAACGACCGCCACTGCAATGCAACGAATGGCCCGCGTACCCCTCATATGTCTACGAGCAATGCTTCACGACGACAGGTACTGAGCTTATGACTGCGGCTGAAAACAACCATGTGAACTGGCTGGTAGAACAATCGATGCTGCATGCCGCCCGCCAGCGCGCCAAGCTCTATTCCGGGCAAGGCCGGTTGTGGCAACAGCCCTTTGCACAGACACGGCCGCGCGACGCCACGGCGCTGTCGTCGGTGTGGTTCACCGCGTACCCCGCGTCGATCGTGACCCGTGAGGGCGGTACGGTGCTGGAGGCGCTGGGGGATGAAACCCTGTGGCATACCTTGTCGAAGATCGGCATCCAGGGCATTCATAACGGCCCGCTGAAAAAGTCCGGTGGCCTCAGCGGCACGCGGCACACGCCGACCATCGACGGCAACTTCGACCGCATCAGCTTCGAGATCGACCCGCAGTTGGGCACCGAGGCGCAGTTGCAGGCGTTGACGCGCATGGCAGCGGCGCACAACGCGGTGATCATTGACGATGTGATCCCGTCCCACACCGGCAAGGGCGCGGATTTCCGCCTGGCCGAGATGGCCTACGAGGATTACCCTGGCCTCTATCACATGGTGGAAATTCGTGAGGAAGACTGGCCGTTGCTGCCCGACGTGGCCGAGGGCCGCGATGCGCAGAACCTCAGTCCCTCGCAGGTGGACGCCCTGCGCGACAAGCACTACATCGTCGGTCAGTTGCAGCGGGTGATCTTCTTCGAGCCTGGCGTCAAGGAAACCGACTGGAGCACCACGCCCGAGGTCATCGGCGTAGATGGCAAGCCGCGCCGCTGGGTGTACCTGCATTACTTCAAGGAAGGCCAGCCTTCGCTCAACTGGCTGGACCCGACCTTCGCCGCGCAGCAAATGATCATCGGCGACGCCCTGCACGCCATCGACGTGATGGGCGCCAAGATTTTGCGCCTGGATGCCAACGGCTTCCTCGGTGTGGAACGCAAGCTCGATGGCACTGCCTGGTCCGAAAGCCATCCGCTGTCGATCACCGGCAACCAACTGCTTGGCGGGGCGATTCGCAAGGCCGGCGGGTTCAGCTTTCAGGAACTGAACCTCACCGTCGACGATATCGCGTCCATGTCCCACGGCGGCGCCGACCTCTCCTATGACTTCATCACCCGGCCTGCGTACCAGCATGCACTGCTGATGGGCGATGCCGAGTTTCTGCGCCTGATGCTGCGCGAGATGCACCGCCAGGGCATCGACCCCGGCTCGCTGATCCATGCCTTGCAAAATCACGACGAGTTGACGCTGGAACTGGTGCACTTCTGGACCCTGCATGCCCATGACAGCTTCCTCTACCAGGGCCAGACCTTTCCCGGCAATATCCTGCGCGAGCACATCCGTGAGCAGATGTACGAGCGCCTGACGGGCGAGCATGCGCCGTATAACCTCAAGTTCGTCACCAATGGCGTGTCCTGCACCACGGCCAGCATCATCACGGCGGCGCTGGGTATCCGTGACCTGGAGGCGATAACGCCGGCGGATATCCAACAGATCCGCCAGATCCATTTGCTGCTGGTGATGTACAACGCCATGCAGCCCGGGGTGTTTGCCTTGTCCGGCTGGGATTTGGTAGGCGCGCTGCCATTGGCAGCCGACGACGTTGCGCACTTGATGCAGGACGGCGACACCCGCTGGATTCATCGCGGGGCTTACGATCTGGTGGACCTGAACCCCGATGCCGAACTGTCCGCCGGCCAGATGCCACGCTCGAAAAGCCTGTATGGCAGCCTGAACAGCCAGTTGCTGGACCCTGAATCATTTGCCTCGCAGCTGCAAAAAATCCTGGCCGTGCGCCGCGCCTACGACATCGCCGCCAGCCGCCAGATCCTGGTGCCGGATGTGGAAAACCCCGCGCTGCTGATCATGGTTCACGACTTGCCGGCCGGGAAGGGCACGCAAATCACTGCGCTGAACTTCGGCCCTGCGCCGATCACGGAAACCCTGCACCTGCCGGATATTGCAGCGGGGATGGTGGTGGACATCATCAATGAACGGGTTGAGGGCGACCTGACGGCGGAGGGTGAATTCACCATTACCCTGGATGCCTATGAAGGGCTGGCGCTGCGGGTCGTGAGCAGCTCACCGATCTAACGGACACAGTTGTTCAGTCGGCGGTAGTTACGTCTGGGGTGACTTATCGGCCAATTGGAACCGATACCCCACCCCATACAATGACTCAATCGGCGTCTCCCCCGGACAGGCCTGTTCCAGCTTGCGCCGCAGGTTGCGGATATGGCTGTCCACCGTCCTGTCAGTGACCACGCGGTGGTCGGAGTAGAGCCTGTCCAGCAGTTGATCACGGGAGAACACGCGACCGGGTGAGCAGGCGAAGGTGTTGAGCAGGCGCAGTTCCAGGGGGGTGAGGTCGAGGGCAATGCCGTCCAGGGCGGCCAGGTAGTACGTCTCGTCGATCACCAGGCGCGGCGCGGCGGTGCTGAGCAAGTGCGGGCTGCGGCGCAGGATCGCCTTGACCCTGGCCACCACCTCCCGTGGACTGAACGGCTTGCAGATGTAGTCGTCGGCCCCCAACTCCAGGCCCAGCAAGCGGTCAACTTCCTCGACGCGGGCGGTGATCATGATGATCGGCACCGCGCTGAACCCCCGCAGGTCCTGGCACAGTTGCATGCCGTCGCGGCCGGGCAGCATCAGGTCGAGCAAAATCAACTTGGGGTCATGGGCGCGCACCGCCGGCACCACCTGCAAGCCGTTGTCCAGGCACAGGGTGCCGTGGCCGGCGGCTGCGAGATAGTCGCGCATCAGGGCGGCGAGCTTGGGTTCGTCTTCGACGATCAGGATCGGGCGTTCATCGACCATGGTTCACAGGCTCCGAGGCAAACGCAGGGTCAGCCACAGGCCGCCCAGCGGCGAGTGCTCGGCGCTGAGGCTGCGCCGTGGGCGAGGGCGATGCTGTGACAGATCGCCAGGCCCAGCCCTGCGCCGCCACTGCTGCGGTTACGCGAGGCGTCGCCCCGATAGAAACGCTCGAACAGACGCGGCAGTTGATTCGCGGAAACGCCGGGGCCGGAATCCATGAAATCGATGCGCAACTCATCACTATCCACGACGGCGCTGATGCGAATCAGCCCTTGCGGGTCGGTATAGCGCACAGCGTTTTCCAGCAGGTTGGAGAACAGTTGCTGCAAGCGATTGGCGTCGGCCATCAACGTCAGGGGTTGGGCTGGCAGTTCCAGTTCCACACGCAACTGGCGGGCACTCAAGCGTTCCTGGAACATACCCACGCTGCTTTCCAGCAGTTGGTTGAGCACGCAGGTGGCTTTGCGGTAGGTCAGGGCACCGACATCGGCCAGCGACAGCTCATACAAATCGTCCACCAGTTTGCTGAGCATGCTGACTTCACCTTGCAGCGACCTCATCGAGTGCTGGTCCAGGGTCCGCACACCGTCCTCAATCGCCTCCAGCTCGCCGCGCAGCACTGACAGTGGCGTGCGCAGTTCATGGGACACATCGGCCATGAATTCGCGGCGCATGGTTTCATTGCGTTCCAGGGTGTAGGCCAGTTGGTTGAAGTCCCGCGCCAATTGGCCGACTTCATCGGTGGAGGCCACGACCACGCGGCCGCTGTAATCACCGCTGGCCAGGCGGTGGGTGGCGGCGGCCACGCGCTTGACCGGCTCCAGCAGCGCGCGGGCGATCCACCAGGCAATCAGCATCGCCAGCAGCAGCGAAAACACGCCCATCACCAGGCTGGTGCGCAACTGGTACTGCTGGAAGCGTTCGCCCCCGGCTTCGGTCACGCTCTGGAAAGGAGTAACGGCCAGCCAGCCCACCGTTTCACCGGCCACGACAATCGGCAGGGCCAAGGCGTCATCGGCAATCCGGGTGTAGCCGGTCACGCGCTTTTTATCTTTGTCGAGCAGGGCGATACGGAACAGTGCGCCAGTGAGGTCGGAGATCTGCGGCGTCTTCAAGTCGCGAGTCTGCGGCTGTTCACCCGGCTCCGGGCGCATCACTTCAAACCAGCGGTCCGGCTGGTTACGGAAAAATTCCCAGGTCCCTTCGCGTTCATACGCACCCGCCAGGCGCGGCACCACCGTGGCCATGCGCTCCAGCGCCTGCTCGTTGATATAGCCAAGGAAGCCCCGGCCAAAACTCCAGCTGGTGGCCAGGCCCATGCTCAGGATGACCAGCAGCACGCCGGCCAGCACCGCGACAAACAACTTGGTGGAGATACTCAAGTTCATGAAGAGAGGCCGTAAAAAATGGACCCGCCCATTTAGGCCCCCACGGCAGAAAGATTCAACCCAAGTGGGCAATCTTCAATTTTCCTGCACATTTGCCTTGCAGCATTGGGGACAAGGCTCAGGCCATCCCGTCTTGCAGAGGCAGCTATGTCGACCAAAATTTTTGCCAAATACCTGGTAACCGCCGCGGTTTTCCTTTCCCTGATCATCCTGGTGTTGCTCGGCGGGTGCTCGGCCGGCGATCCGGCCCCTGAAGTCGCCACGCCGAAGGTCTCGGTGATCACCGTACAGCCTCAAAACCAGATACTGACCACCGAACTCGCCGGGCGCACCCAGGCCTTTATGGTCGCGGAGATTCGCCCCCAGGTCGGCGGCATCGTGCAGCAGCGCCTGTTTACCGAAGGCGCCGAGGTCAAGGCCGGGCAGGCGCTGTACCAACTCGACGCGGCGCCCTACAAGGCCTTGCTGGCCCAGGCCCAGGCCAGCCTGACCAAGGCCCGCGCCACGCTCAAGTCGGCACAGACCACCGCCACGCGTAACGCGCAGTTGGTGAAGATCGACGCGATCAGCCAGCAAACCAATGAAGACGCCCAGGCCACGCTGCTGACCGCTGCCGCCGACGTGCAAGTCGCCCAGGCCGACGTCGACACCGCCCGCATCAACCTGGCCTACACCCGTATCAGCTCGCCGGTGGCCGGGCGCATCGAAACCTCCACCGTCACCCCCGGTGCGCTGGTGGTGGCCAGCCAGGACACGGCGTTGACCACCGTGCAGCAGCTCGATCCGATCTACGTCGACGTCACCCAGTCCACCACTGAACTCCTCGCCCTCAAGCGCGACCTGGCCAGCGGCGTGTTGCAGGCCAATGGCGACGGCGAAGCGCGCATCAGCCTCAAGCTCGATGATGGCAGTACCTACAACCACGAAGGCCGCCTGAAATTCAGCGGAGTCAGCGTCAACCAGGGCACTGGCACCGTGACGTTGCGCGCCGTGTTCGATAACCCGGAACACCTGTTGCTGCCGGGCATGTACGTGCGCGGCGTGCTGGAACAGGCCCGGGATGAACAGGCGATCCTGGTCCCGCAAAAAGCCGTGAGCCGCAGCGCCAGCGGCGTGACCTCGGTGTTGCTGGTGGTCGACGGCAAGGTCGAACAACGGGTACTCACCGTTGACCGCGCCGTGGGCAACCAGTGGTGGGTCACTGCCGGCTTGAAAACCGGTGACCAGGTCATCGTCGAGGGCGGGCAAAAAGTCCGCGTCGGTGCGGTGGTCCAAAGCCAGGCCGCTGACCTCGGCACCCTGGCGCAGGAGGGTTGAACATGGCGCGTTTCTTTATTGATCGACCGATTTTTGCCTGGGTCATCGCCATCGTGATCATGCTTGGCGGTGCACTCTCCATCAGCCAATTGCCGCTGGAGCAGTACCCGGACATCGCGCCGCCCACCGTGCGAATTTCCGCCACCTACACCGGTGCCTCGGCCAAGACCGTGGAAGACTCGGTGACCCAAGTCATCGAGCAGCAGATGAAGGGCCTGGACAACCTGACCTACATGTCGGCCTCCAGCAGTTCGGCAGGCAGCGCCAGTATCAGCCTGACGTTCGCCGCCGGCACCGACCCGGATGTGGCGCAGATGCAGGTACAGAACAAACTCCAACAGGCCGAATCGCGTTTGCCGCAGTCGGTGCAGAGCGAAGGCCTGACGGTGACCAAGGGCGGCTCGGACTTCCTGATGATTGCCGCCCTGGCGTCGGACAACCCCGGCGTCACCGGCACCCAGATTGGCGATTACATCTCCAGCACTCTGCTCGATTCCATCAGCCGCATTGACGGCGTGGGCGATGTGCAAACCCTGGGGTCGGCTACGCCATGCGCATCTGGCTGGACCCGGCGCTGCTGGAAAAATACGCGCTGATGCCGTCAGACGTCAGCACCGCCCTGGAAGCGCAAAACACCGAAGTCTCGGCCGGCCAACTCGGCGCATTGCCGGCGGTGAAGGGCCAGCAACTCAACGCCACCATCAGTGCCCGGAGCAAGCTGCAGACCGCTGAAGAGTTTCGCAACGTGGTGGTCAAGTCCACCAGCGACGGCGCGGTGGTGCTGTTGGGC
>NZ_JADDUM010000046.1 GCF_015163715.1 Pseudomonas cyclaminis | reverse complement strand
CCCGGCTCCCACATTTGACCGCGTTGTCATGAACGACACCGATCAACTGTGGGAGCCGGGCTTGCCCGCGATGAGGCCCTTACAGACTCCAAATATCCATTGCCTTACGGCAACAGAATGGTCGACCCCGTGGTACGCCGCCCCGACAGCTCCGTCTGCGCCTTCGCCGCCTCCGCCAGCGAATACCGCTGGTTGATATCAATGCGCACCTTGCCGCTTTGGATCATCGAAAACAGATCATCCGCCATCGCCTGCAAGTTCGTCGGGTTGTTGGCGTAGGTCGCCAAGGTCGGCCGGGTGACGTACAGCGAGCCTTTGGCCGACAGTATCCCCAGGTTTACGCCATCCACCGCGCCCGACGCATTCCCGAAGCTCACCAACAATCCACGTGGTGCAACGCTGTCTAGCGAGGTGAGCCACGTGTCCTTGCCGACGCCGTCGTACACCACCGGTACCTTTTTGCCGTCGGTCAATTCCAGCACGCGTTTTGCCACGTCTTCCTTGCTGTAATCAATGGTTTCCCAGGCACCGAGGGATTTGGCCAATGCGGCTTTTTCCGGCGAACTCACGGTACCGATCAACTTCACGCCCAGCGCCTTGGCCCATTGGCAGGCCAGGGAGCCCACGCCACCGGCAGCGGCGTGGAACAGGATGGTTTCGCCGCCCTTCAGTTCATAGGTCTGGCGCAGCAGGTACTGCACGGTCAGGCCTTTGAGCATGGCCCCGGCGGCTTGTTCGAAGCTGATGTCGTCTGGCAGGTGCACCAGGTTGGCGGCGGGCAGTACGTGCAGCTCGCTGTACGCGCCGAGCGGGCCGCTGCCGTAAGCCACGCGGTCGCCGACCTTGAATTGGCTGACTTCGCTACCCACCGCATCAACCACGCCAGCGCCTTCCGCGCCCAGGCCGGACGGCAAGGCCGGTGGCGCGTACAGGCCGCTGCGGAAATAGGTGTCGATGAAGTTCAGGCCTATGGCCTCGTTACGCACCCGAACCTGCTGCGGGCCCGGCTCCGCCGGTGTGTAGTCGACATACTCAAGTACCTCGGGGCCGCCATGGGCGCTGAACTGGATACGTTTTGCCATCTGCCTTCTCCTTGGTTCGAACTCGCGTAGCCGCCTATCGAACTCCTAAGCTTGATCTTCGTCAACTGCGACGGCATAGGGTGCAGTGGTATCCTGTGCGCCCATTTGCCGCCGACGCCCAATGGCCTCGCGTAGCTTTGCCCGATTCAAGGTGATGCCATGACTACCCGCACCGAGGCTGTAAAGGCCTACCTGCTTGACCTGCAAGACCGCATTTGCAGCGCCCTGGAAACCTTCGAGACGGACACTCGCTTTATCGAAGACGCCTGGACCCGGCCTGCCGGCGGCGGCGGTCGCACCCGTGTGATCGAAAACGGATCGGTGATCGAAAAAGGCGGCGTCAACTTTTCCCACGTATTTGGCAGCGGCTTGCCACCGTCCGCCAGTGCACACCGCCCAGAGCTGGCCGGTCGCGGCTTTGAAGCCCTCGGCGTGTCGTTGGTGATCCATCCGCACAACCCCCATGTGCCGACGTCCCATGCCAACGTGCGTTTTTTCATCGCCGAAAAAGAAGGTGAAGAGCCGGTGTGGTGGTTCGGCGGCGGCTTTGACCTCACCCCGTATTACGGCAATGAAGAAGACTGCGTTCACTGGCACCGCGTGGCCGAGCAGGCCTGCGCGCGGTTCGGTCCGGACGTGTACTCGCGCTACAAGGCCTGGTGCGATACCTATTTCCACATCAAGCACCGCAACGAGCCCCGTGGCATCGGCGGGCTGTTTTTCGATGACTTGAACGAGTGGGACTTCGACACCTGCTTCGCCTTCATCCGCGCCATCGGCGATGCCTATATCGATGCCTATCTGCCGATCGTGCAGCGCCGCAAGGCCACGGCCTATACCGAGCAGCAGCGTCAGTTCCAGGAATTCCGGCGCGGCCGCTATGTTGAATTCAACCTGGTCTACGACCGTGGCACCCTGTTTGGCCTGCAATCGGGCGGGCGTACCGAGTCGATCCTGATGTCGTTGCCGCCGCAAGTGCGCTGGGGCTATGACTGGAAAGCCGAGGCCGGCAGCGAAGAAGCGCGCCTCACCGATTACTTCCTGCAAGACCGCGACTGGCTCGGCCTTGCCGCGCCTAAGGCGGCCGTCTGATGGATCGTTACGTTGTATTCGGCAACCCCATCGGCCACAGCAAGTCGCCGCTGATCCACCGCATGTTCGCCGAGCAGACCGGCGAACAACTGGACTACAGCACCTTGCTTGCGCCCTTGGAGGATTTCACCGGTTGTGCCCGTGAGTTTTTCCTGCAAGGCCGTGGCGCCAACGTCACCGTACCGTTCAAGGAAGACGCCTACCGCCTGGCCAACAACCTCACCAAACGCGCCCAACGCGCTGGCGCGGTGAATACCCTGAGCAAGCTGGCCGATGGCACGCTGCTGGGCGATAACACCGACGGCGCGGGCCTGGTGCGCGACCTGACGGTCAACGCCGGGTTGAGCCTGCAAGGCAAACGCATCCTGCTGCTGGGTGCCGGTGGCGCGGTACGCGGGGTGTTGGAGCCGTTGCTGGCCGAGCGGCCTGCTTCCTTGATCATCGCCAACCGCACCGTGGCAAAGGCCGAATTGCTCGCCGAACTGTTCGACGACTTGGGCCCGGTGTCTGCCAGTGGCTTCGACTGGCTGCGTGAGCCGGTGGACGTGATCATCAATGCCACGTCTGCCAGCCTGTCAGGCGAAGTACCGCCGATTGCCGGCAGCCTGATCGAACCGGGTAAGACCTTTTGCTACGACATGATGTACGCCAAGGAGCCGACCGCATTTTGCCGTTGGGCGTCTGAGCAAGGTGCTGCGGTGGCGATGGATGGCCTGGGCATGCTGGTGGAACAGGCGGCCGAAGCATTCTTCCTGTGGCGCGGTGTGCGCCCGGATTCGGCGCCGGTGTTGGCTGAGCTACGTCGTCAGTTGGCCTGATACATTTGAACCGCGTTCAGTTCTCGAAATGGAGGGGGCATTTGTCGGCCCCTTCCAGCTTCTTCAGTTCTTCCACCACCTGCGGCCGCGCCCCGCGCAATGTCAGGCTACGCCCCAACCCTTTCAACCGCCGTGCCTCCTGGTGCAGCATTTCCACCCCGGAATAGTCGATAAAGTTGATCTGCTGCGCTTCAATCACCACCCGCTCGCCCTGCAGACTTTGCAGGCGCACTTGCAGGTAATGGCTGGCGCCAAAGAAGATCGAACCGCCGACGCGCAGTACATCTTCGTCACCCTCGCGCCATTGCTGAACCCGAGGTTGCGATGTGCGCTTGAGGTAGAAAAACAACGACGCCAACACCCCCGCATAGATCGCCGTTTGCAGCTCCAGCAGCAAGGTGGCGATGAAGGTCAGGCTCATCACCACAAACTCAGCGCGGCTGACTCGGAACAATGCGCGAATCCCGCGATGATCCACCAGACCCCAGCAAATCAGCAGGATGCTCGCCGCCATGCTCGGGATCGGAATATGCGCGATCAGCGCAGCGCCAAACAACGCAAACAGCGCCACCCACGCCGCCGAAAATACCCCGGCCAACGGCGAGCAGGCACCCGCCTCATAGCTGAGGCCAGAACGGGTAAAGGAACCCGCCGACAGGTAACCCGAGAAAAATCCGCCGACGATATTGGATAAACCCTGCGCACGAACTTCCTGATTCGCGTCGAGCAACTGTTGCGAACGCGCTGATAACGAGCGGGCAATCGACAGGCTGGTCACCAGCCCCAGCATACCCACCGCCACCGCACTGGGCAGCAGGCGCAGGATCATGTCCAGGTCCAAGGGTAACGGGCTGAACGGCGGCAGTTTGCCGATAAACGAACTGACCAACGCCACATGCCCGAACATCGCTGGCCACAGCCATGCTGCGACGCTGCTTAAGGCCAGTGCGATCAACAGCGTCGGCCAGCGCGGCACCAGGTACTTGAGCACTGCGCCCACCAGCAATGTACTCAAGCCCAGGGCGAGCGAGGCGTGGTCCCATTGGCCGCCATGCTCGATCAACGCCAGCAAGCTATTGATCGCTGTGGCCTGGCTCGGCAGGTCAAGCCCCAGCAGATTGGGCATCTGCCCCAGCGCGATTACCACGGCGGCGCCGAGGGTAAACCCCAGCACGACCGAGTGAGACACAAAGTTCACCAGCGCGCCAAAGCGCAGCATGCCGAGTAACCACTGAAACGCGCCCGCGAGGAAGGTCAGCAACAGGATCAGGGTGATGTAGTCCTGTGATCCCGGTACGGCCAGTGGACTGACGCTGGCATACAGCACGATGGAAATGGCCGCCGTAGGGCCACAGATCAGGTGCCAGGACGAGCCCCACAGGCAGGCGATCAGCACCGGAATGATGGCGGCATACAGGCCGTACTCCGGTGGGAGACCGGCGATCAGCGCGTAGGCAATCGACTGCGGCAGGGCAAGCACGGCGCCACTGAGGCCCACCAGCGCATCCCGGCCGACACTGGCGCGGGTTTGGCGTGGGAGCCAGCTGAGGAAGGGGAAGAGTGTGTGGCGGTTGGGCCGGGGCATCACAGGCTCGGATTTAAAGGGTTAAACCAGAATAACATTGGGTTGCCCGTAGCTGCCGTATTGACACCCCGCGTTCTGCGGGGCGCCAACGCAGCCTCGCTTGCGCTCGACAGCTGCTACGGGGGAAGGGGGCAGGCGTTAGAGCTTGGCTTTGACGGCTGCCAGCGCCTCTTTGCCATCCACGGTTTTCACCCCGTCCAGCCACTTATCCAACACCGCCGGATTGGCCTTGATCCACGCTTTCGCAGCCTCGGCATTGCTGACCTTGTTGTTGACCACCTCGGCCATGATGCTGTTCTCCATTTCCTGGGTAAAACTCAAGTTGGTCAGCAGTTTTCCTACGTTCGGGCAGGCCTGCGCATAACCCTTGCGGGTCAGGGTGTACACGCTGCCGGTGTCACCAAAGTACTTTTCCCCGCCTTTGAGGTAGTGCATTTTCAACTGCACGTTCATTGGGTGCGGGGTCCAGCCGAGGAAGGTGACGAAGCGTTGTTTTTTCACCGCCCGTGACACTTCAGCCAGCATCGCCTGTTCGCTGGATTCGATCAGCTTCCATTGGCCGAGCTCGAAGTCGTTTTTCTTGATGATGTCCTGCAACGAGATATTCGCCGCGCGCCGGAGCCGATGCCGTAGATCTTCTTGTCGAACTTGTCGGCGAATTTGTTCAAGTCGGCAAAGTCATGCACACCCGCGTCCCATACGTAGTCCGGCACGGCGAGGGTGAACTCGGTGCCGTCGAGGTTTTTCGCCAGTTGCACCACATCGCCGTTGGCCACGAACTTGTCGTAAAACCCCTGCTGCGCGGGCATCCAGTTGCCCATGAACACATCCACCTGGCCGTCCTTGAGACCGCCAAATGTAATCGGCACCGCGAGGGTGTCGATCTTGGGTTTGTAGCCCATGCCCGTCAGCAGAAAACCGGTGATGGCGTTGGTGGCCGCGATATCGCTCCAGCCTGGATCGGCCATTTTCACGGTGTCACAGCTCGCGTCTGCATACACATTGGCGCTGCCCAGCACCAGCATGCCCACTATCACAGATAACTTTTGCATGGCCTTCCCTCTGTATTTATTGGTTTTGGCAGGGTTGTGGATAACGTGCCTTGCGCTCCAGGTCATCGAGGTCGATATGGTTGCGCATGTACTGCTGACTGGCGTCTACCAGTGGCTGGTGATCCCAGCTCTTCAGCTTGCCTTGGGTCAGCGCCTCGAACACCAGGCGCCGACGGCGTTGGCTGGCGAGCACCTGCTGGTGGATCGCCGGGATGTCCCATTTGGTCCGCGCTTCACTTAAAAACGCCTCGAACAGTGACCGATGCTGCGGTGACTGGCTGAGATCTTCCAGCTCGTGCGGGTCGTTGTGCACATCGAACAGCAGGCAGGGATCGTCTTCGCTGTAGATGAATTTGTAGGCGCCCCGACGAATCATCATCAGCGGGCTGATGGTGCCTTCGGCCATGTACTCGCCGAATACTTCGTCGTGCCCGCCCTGCCCTTGCAAGTGCGGGACCAGTGAGCGGCCATCCAGTGGCAGTTGTGGGTCGAGTTCGCCGCCGGCCAGTTCCACCAGGGTCGGCAGCAGGTCGGCGGTGGACACAGCTCTGGAAACACGGCCCGCGGCAAACTGCCCCGGTGCACAGACCAGCAGCGGCACGCGGGCGGCCATTTCAAACCAGTGCATTTTGTACCAGAGGCCGCGCTCACCCAGCATGTCGCCGTGGTCACCGGAGAACACGATGATGGTGTCGTCGGCCAGGCCGGTGTCTTCCAGGGTTTGCAGGAGCTTGCCGACATTGCTGTCGATGTAACTGCAGGCACCGAAGTAAGCCCGGCGCGCATCGCGGATCTTATCCACAGGCAGCGGCTTGTCCCACAGGTCATAGACCTTGAGCAGGCGTTGGGAATGCGGGTCGAGATCAGTTTGCGCGGGTGTTGTAGGCAAAGGGATGTCGTTGTCGTCGTACAGATCCCAGAATGGCTTGGGAATGGTGTACGGGTCGTGGGGATGGGTCATCGACACGGTCAGGCAGAACGGCTGGTCGCCGTCTTCACGAATATGGTCGAACAGGTACTGTTGGGCCTTGAACACCACCTCTTCGTCGAAATCCAGCTGGTTGGTGCGCACACACGGGCCGGCTTGCAGCACCGAGGACATGTTGTGATACCAACTGGGGCGCACGTCCGGCTCATCCCAATTCACCGCCCAGCCATAGTCTGCGGGGTAGATGTCGCTGGTCAGGCGTTCTTCATAGCCGTGCAACTGGTCTGGCCCGCAGAAATGCATCTTGCCCGACAGCGCGGTGCGGTAACCGAGGCGACGCAAGTAGTGGGCATAGGTCGGTACATCGGCGGGCAAATCCGCCGCATTGTCGTAGGCGCCGATCTTGCTCGGCAATTGGCCGCTGACCAAGGTGAAGCGCGACGGCGCGCACAGTGGGCTATTGCAATAGGCAGCGTCGAACACCACGCCTTGTTCGGCGAGGCGGCTAAGATTTGGCAGCTTGATCGGGGAAGGACCGTAGAACGGCAGCATCGGCGCGGCCATTTGATCGGCCATGATGAAAAGAATGTTCTTGCGCTTCATGGGTTCTCGGCATTCCATAGGCGGTGTTTATGCGAATGAGCATGCGGCCCATGGAAAATGGGGTAAAGCCCATAAAAAGCAATGTCTAGGATAAGCACAGCTTATGTATGAGTCCCTTGGTGAGCTGTCCCTCGACCTGCTGCGCGCATTTGAAGCGGCGGCACGCCATCGCAGTTTTACCGCTGCCGCGATGGAGCTGGGCACCACCCAGCCCGCGATCAGCCAGCAGATCAAGCGCCTGGAAGAACAGCTGGCGGTCCGCCTGTTTGATCGCATCTATCGCGGTATCGAACTCACGGACGCCGGCGCCCTGCTGTTCGAGCATGTGCAGGGTGGCCTGCAGAGCATCAATCAGGGCCTCAGCGCCATCACCCAGCAGGACCAGCACGAAGTGCTGCAAGTGGCCACCGACTTCGCCTTCGCCGCCTATTGGCTGATGCCGCGTCTGCACCGTTTCCACCAGGCCAATCCTCAGGTCGATGTGAGCCTGGTGACCAGCGAACGCAATCACGCGACCCTGCGCAGCGACATTGATGTGGCGGTGCTGTTTGGCGACGGCCGCTTCAAGCAGGGCGACAGCCTGTGGCTGTTCAATGAGGAAGTGTTCCCGGTGTGCAGCCCGCAGTGGCTCAAGGACCAACCCGTGCCACTGACCCTGCAGAATTTGCACGATGTGCCCTTGCTGCACCTGCGCCAGGAAAACAACAGTCAGTGGTTCGACTGGAGTGGTGTATTTCGCGAGTTGGGCATCACCACAGCGCCGACCCCCGGCCAGCTGCGCTTCGACAACTACACCTTGCTGATCCAGGCGGCGATTGCCGGCCAAGGCGTGGCCATCGGCTGGCGCCATTTGGTGGATAACCTGCTGGAGCAGAACTGGCTGTGCCGACCGATCAGCGACACCGTGATCTCACGTTTCGGCTACTACGTGGTACAGCCCCAGCGCAAACGCCGGGGGCAGTTGGTCGAGCGTTTTGTCGACTGGCTGGTGGCCGAGCAGGCCAGCAGCGCGCAGTCGTTGACCGGGCTGGCCCTGCCGTCGATTGCGGTCTAGGATTTGGCGCATATTGGATCCGGAGTCCGTCATGCAACGTATCAAGGGCTATCACGCCCATATCTACTTCGACGCGAGCACCCTTGAGCAGGCGCGCACCCTGTGCGAAGACGCCGCCAAACTCTTTCCGCTACGCATGGGGCGTGTGCACGAAAAGCCCGTCGGCCCGCACCCGGACTGGAGCTGCCAATTGGCGTTCGACGCCGAATACATCGGCGTGGTGCTGCCGTGGCTGGTGATCCATCGCAACGGCTTGGTGGTGTTCCTGCACCCGGATACCGGCGACGATTTGAAGGATCACACCGACTATGCGATCTGGATGGGCGCCATGCGTGACCTGAACTTGTCAGCCTTTTCTTAAATTTAATCCCTAAATATGGGATTGATATTTATATATTGAGACTTTCTCGCCCATAGGTTTATATTCGCCGCATCCGCTCAGAACTCAGGTGAAGCGATGCAGGCGCAATTGATCGCGCTCGATTGGGGGACCAGCTCCCTTCGTGCTTACAAACTCGGCCCCGCAGGCGTGGTGTTGGAACAACGCTCGCTGGCGTCGGGCATCATGCATTTGCCCAGCGAGCCCCGGGATATCGCCGGGGTGCGTTGCAGTGACGGTTTTGAATTGGCCTTTGATGCGGCGTGCGGTGACTGGCTCGACGCCCAACCCGGCGTGCCGGTGATCGCTTGCGGCATGGTCGGCAGCGCCCAGGGCTGGAGCGAAGCGGCTTATCGCAATACTCCGGTCGACGTCGCCAGCCTCGGGCAGGCTCTGCATACGGTGCGCAGCCTGCGCGGTGTCGATGTGCACATCGTGCCGGGGGTGATCGAGCAGGTCGGTTTGCCCAATGTGATGCGCGGCGAAGAAACCCAAGTGCTGGGCGTGCTGCAGGGTTTGGGCGCTGAAGTGTTGATTGGCCTGCCGGGCAGTCACTCCAAGTGGGT
The DNA here is from genome assembly GCF_015163715.1 of Pseudomonas cyclaminis. GTDB lineage: Bacteria > Pseudomonadota > Gammaproteobacteria > Pseudomonadales > Pseudomonadaceae > Aquipseudomonas > Aquipseudomonas cyclaminis. The sequence goes on along the minus strand of NZ_JADDUM010000046.1, from coordinate 35,061 downwards.
CGAGGTCGTCGATGGCCGTATCACTCACTTCGATACGTTCATGACCGGTGAAGTCTTCGCCGTGCTGAGCAAGCACAGCATCCTCGGCCGCACCCAAAAGACCCCCGAAGCCTTCCAGGCCGACGCCTTTGACCGCGGCGTGCATGTGGCGTTGTCCCAAGATGGCCAGCGCGGCGTGCTGTCGACCTTGTTCAGCGCCCGCACCCTGGGGCTCACCAGGGAACTCGCTGGCGACCAGCAGCCCGATTATCTGTCTGGCCTGTTGATCGGCCACGAACTCGCCGGCCTACCGGCCAGTGCCCGCAAGACCCCCATCATCCTGGTGGGCGCCGCGCCGCTGTGCGCCCGCTACCAACGCGCCCTCGCCCTTTGCGGCTTCGCCCATGTCAGCCTGGCGCAGGAAGCCACCGAGTGTGGCCTGTGGCAATTGGCCGTGGCGGCCGGGCTCGTTCAACCTGTATCGGAGGCCTGACATGCTCAAGCAAGCACTCGCACAAAACGGTTTGATCGCTATCCTGCGCGGTCTGCGCCCGGATGAAGCCCAGGCGGTCGGCCAGGTGTTGTATGACGCCGGTTTCCGTGTGATCGAAGTCCCGCTGAATTCGCCGGACCCCTACACCAGCATCCGCACCCTGCGCGACAGCCTGCCCGCCGATTGCCTGATCGGTGCCGGCACGGTGTTGACGCCGGAGCAGGTCGGGCAGGTCAAAGCTGCCGGCGGCCAAGTGATCGTCATGCCCCACAGCGATGCCAAGGTGTTGCGCGCCGCCAAAGCGGCGGGCCTTTACCTGTCGCCGGGTGTGGCCACGCCGACCGAAGCCTTTGCGGCCCTCGCCGAAGGCGCCGACGTGTTGAAGTTGTTCCCTGCCGAGCAAATGGGCCCGGCGGTGATCAAGGCGTGGCTGGCGGTATTGCCGGCGGGCACGCTGCTGCTGCCGGTGGGCGGCATTACCCCGGACAACATGCAGGTGTTTACCGACGCCGGCGCCAAGGGGTTCGGGCTGGGTTCCGGGTTGTTCAAACCGGGTATGACAGTGGATCAGGTAGCGAGCCGTGCCCAGGCTTATGTCGCCGCCTGGAAAGCCCTGAGCTGATATCAAGTTCCGCGCCCCTGGCGCTGCATCTATAAGAGAGATAACAGATGAAAATCACCAAACTGACGACCTATATCGTCCCGCCGCGCTGGTGCTTCCTCAAGGTCGAGACCGACCAAGGCGTGACCGGCTGGGGTGAGCCCGTGGTCGAAGGCCGCGCACACACTGTGGCGGCTGCCGTTGAAGAACTGTCCGACTACCTGATCGGCAAAGATCCACGCAATATCGAAGACATCTGGACCGTGCTCTATCGCGGCGGCTTCTACCGTGGCGGCGCCGTGCACATGAGCGCCCTCGCCGGTATCGACCAGGCGCTGTGGGACATCAAGGGCAAGGCCCTCGGTGTGTCGGTCAGCGACCTCCTGGGTGGCCAGGTGCGCGACAAGATCCGCGTGTACTCGTGGATCGGCGGTGACCGTCCGGCCGACACCGCTCGCGCTGCCAAAGAGGCCGTGGCGCGCGGTTTTACCGCCGTGAAAATGAACGGCACCGAAGAATTGCAGTTCGTCGACAGCTTCGAAAAAGTCGACCTGGCCCTGGCCAACGTGGCGGCCGTGCGTGACGCGGTCGGCCCCAACGTGGGCATCGGCGTCGACTTCCATGGCCGGGTGCACAAGCCCATGGCCAAGGTCCTGATGAAAGAACTGGACCCGTACAAACTGATGTTTATCGAAGAACCGGTGCTCAGCGAAAACTACGAAGCGCTCAAGGAACTCGCGCCGCTGACCAGCACCCCGATTGCCCTGGGCGAGCGCCTGTTCTCGCGTTGGGACTTCAAACGCGTGCTCAGCGAAGGCTACGTCGACATCATCCAGCCGGATGCTTCCCACGCAGGCGGCATCACCGAAACCCGCAAGATCGCCAACATGGCCGAAGCCTACGACGTGGCCCTTGCCCTGCACTGCCCGCTGGGCCCGATTGCCCTGGCAGCCTGCCTGCAACTGGACGCGGTCTGCTACAACGCGTTTATCCAGGAGCAAAGCCTGGGCATTCACTACAACGAGAGCAACGACTTGCTCGACTACGTGCGTGATCCAGGGGTGTTCGACTACGACAAGGGCTTCGTGAAGATCCCCAACGGGCCGGGCCTGGGCATTGAGATCAACGAGGAATACGTGATCGAACGCGCGGCTATCGGCCACCGCTGGCGCAACCCGATCTGGCGCCATGCCGACGGCAGCTTCGCCGAGTGGTGATTTCTGCCTGAAAGAGCACGGTCATGGATGTGGGAGGGGGCAAGCCCCCTCCCACACTTGATCCGGTTTTTTCAGTCGGTTCAGTTTCAGTCCTCAACAAACATAAGAAGAGGCAACCCCCATGCACCCTGAATCCCTCACCGGACAGGCGTCTTTAGTCACGCCTACCCGAAAGCGCTACTTCATCATGGTGTTGCTGTTTATCACCGTGGTTATCAACTACCTCGATCGCAGCAACCTGTCGATTGCCGCGCCGGCGCTGACCAGTGAATTGGGGATCGACCCGGTGCACGTCGGCCTGATTTTCTCCGCGTTCGGCTGGACCTACGCGGCCATGCAGATCCCCGGCGGCTGGCTGGTGGACCGCGTGCCGCCGCGCATCCTCTACACCGCTGCCTTGCTGTTGTGGTCCATCGCGACCGTGATGCTCGGTTTCGCCGCCAGCTTCATTGCGCTGTTTGTATTGCGCATGGCCGTGGGTGCGCTGGAAGCCCCGGCCTACCCGATCAACAGCCGCGTGGTCACCACCTGGTTCCCTGAGCGCGAGCGCGCTACGGCGATCGGTTTCTACACCTCCGGGCAGTTTGTCGGGCTGGCGTTCCTCACACCCGTACTGGCCTGGCTGCAACACTATTACGGCTGGCACATGGTGTTTGTCGTCACCGGTGGCGTAGGTATTTTGTGGGCGGCGATCTGGTATGCGGTGTACCGCGAGCCAAAGGACTTCAAAGGCGCCAACGAGGCTGAAATCCAACTGATCCGCGACGGGGGCGGCCTGGTGGATATGCAGGCGCAAACCGTCAAGGCGCCGTTCAGCTGGGTCGACCTGGGCATTGTGCTGAGCAAGCGCAAACTCTGGGGTATCTACCTGGGGCAGTTCTGCCTCAACTCCACCCTGTGGTTCTTCCTGACCTGGTTCCCAACCTACCTGGTGAAATATCGCGGCATGGACTTCATCAAGTCCGGCCTGCTGGCGTCGCTGCCGTTCCTGGCTGCGTTCGTGGGCGTGCTGTGCTCGGGGATTTTTTCCGACTGGCTGATTCGCCGGGGGGCGTCGGTAGGCTTTGCGCGTAAGTTGCCGATCATTGGCGGGTTGTTGATTTCCACGGCGATCATCGGCGCCAACTACGTGGACTCGACCGCATGGGTGATCGCGTTCCTGGCGGTGGCGTTCTTTGGTAACGGCCTGGCGTCAATCACCTGGTCGCTGGTGTCGACCCTCGCGCCGGCACGTTTGCTGGGCCTGACCGGCGGCGTGTTCAACTTCATCGGCAACCTGGCGGCAATTGCCACGCCGATCGTGATTGGCTTTCTGGCCAGTGGCGATTCGTTCGCGCCGGCGATTACCTATATTGCGGTGCTGGCGTTGCTTGGGGCGTTGTCCTACATCCTGCTGGTGGGCAAGGTGGAACGGATCCAATTGTAAAAAACCGGGCGACCCCAGGGTCGCCCTTCTTTTTTGAGTTACGGCACCGACATCTCGTTGCGGAACACATTCAACGGGTCCCAGCGCCGTTTGGTACGCCGCAGACGACTTTCGATGATCAGATCAGGGAAGAAGATGCTGTACCAATTGGGGTTCTTGGCATTGGCGGGGTTGCCACCAAGGTGCGTCATGTCCAGGTCTGGGTAATTGATGTAGCAACCCTCGAACTCGCTGTTGATCGGCACGCCGCCGGCATTGGCAAAGGCGCTGAAATAAAGCCCCTGGATCCAACGTGCGTGAGTCTGGTCCGAGGCGGTGCTGGCATCGCGCCAATAACATTGCGGTTGCCACTTCAGATAAGAGGAGCGCTGCGCCGCCGACGATTCTCGACGTACTCCCGGAGCGGGCTCATTGATGCGACCTCCAAAGGATTGGATCTGGATCAGACTCTGGGTCAGGTCGTTATCGGGGTCATCCAGGGTTAACGTGTCCCAGATGGCTTGCAGTACCTGGGGCGTGAAAACACCCTTCTGGTACGCCGACTTATACCGCCCGCGCTGGTTATCGCCTGAACCATTCAAGGTTTGCTGGCACGGTAGCCAATCCAGGCGTTGAGCGGCGTCCCGGGCAGCGGGCAAGGCGTTGATGGTGCGCCCGCCAGCGCTGCCTCGCGGCAAATGGATCACGTGAAACGGAACCAGAGATTCGGTGGCGGGTAGTGCAATGGCGGCGAGCATCCGGGTGACGAAATCGTCGAAGGGTGCCTGGTCGTTGAGTTCGCCATCCTTGTCCACGTAGTGAATGCCCAGCGTCAGGTTGCCGGTGTGCTGATGACGCATCTCCAGTTTGGTCGCCAGCCCCCAGGTATCCGGGTTGCTCTGATTGTTGGCAAACCACAGCTGGTAGGCGGCCAACAGGTTGTCGAGTGCCGGCTTGGTCAGTAGCGCCCAGTCCCATTCCAGCACCAGCCAAAGCACCTCTTTGGGTGCGTCCGGCAATGCCTTGAAGTAATAGCTGGTGATGACGCCGAACTGGCCGCCCCCCGCACCGCAGCATGCGGCGAACAGGTTGAGTTCGTCTGGATCCGTGCTGTCACGGGAGACGTGCACCGGTACCAGGCCGTTGCCCAGGGCGTTGGGTACCAGCATGTCGACGCCGTCCAGCCAGTCGCAGACCAGCCCGTGTTTGCGTGACAGCAACCCGTACCCGCCGCCGCAGATATGCCCGCCCAGCCCGACGGAATAACATGAGCCTCCCGGCAGTGTCTTGCCTGCCAGTTTGTACAGCGCGACATAGGCATCCCAGTTCTGGCCGCCGGCTTCCAGGCGAAAGGCATAGCGATAAGGCAAGCCCGCCACCAGTTGAGACCCGATTTGCCCATTCGGGTCGTAGGCCAATTGGTTCATTTGCCCGATATCCAGAATCGACAACACCTCGCCGAATTGTTCGGGCATTTTGTTGGCGACAAATCCCTCGTAGCAGTGGCCGCCGCTGCGCACGGTAATCCGCCCATTGGGAACCGCCAACGCCTGTGCAGCAGCGTCGATGATGTCCTGGGGGCTGTGGCAGAGGTAAATCAGGTTGGCGCCATTGGGTGACGATTGGCCTTGGACGTTGCCCAGTGGCCAGCGCAGGTTGAAGCCTTTCTGCAGGGTTGGATGACGGCGGTCCGAAGCGGTGATGAGATCAAATGCCATGATGTACTCCTAAGAGCCGAAGATGACTTCTGATGCGGCTAACTTAACGACCGGTAGGCAAGGAATGCGGGGCTTGCGAGGTGGTTAGACGGCAATAGGCATGAAGTGCGTTAGGGGGAGCAAAACGCTCACCCCTCAAGCCTAGCGGACATTCGAGAGGTTATGCGGTCAGTTCAGCACACCGTCCAGAATCTCGTAGACGATGCCTGTACCCACGGCAATCAACACCACATCCGGCCCCGAGCGGCGCCATTCGTAACCCTGGTACACCGGCAGGCGGGCCAGGGCGCGGTTGTCCAGGCGTTCGCCGTAATAGCCGCGTGGCAGTGGCTCGCCGCGAACCAGGCGCACATTCGGCGGCGGCGGTGCGCCACGGGAGAACTGGCCATGGTTGTCGTGGATGATCTGGCGCACCGGGCCGAAGTCCTGGGGTGGGCCGCCGCGACGGTTGGCCTGTGGGCCGCGATGGTCGTCGCCCCGTTGCTCGTGCTGGCCTTGCGGGCCGCCACGGTCATCACCTCGCTGGTCAGGCGGCGCGGCTTGCACCAGGGCGCTGGCGCCAAGCACCAGCACGCCAAGACCTGCAATCACGGATTTGGGCATCTTCATCGGGTATTCCTCAGGGCACACAAACAAAAAAGGGACGTCGAACGCGGTTCGAAATCCCTTGGTCTTGCTGTTTAGGCCGTGAAGCGGCGAGTTGATTCCTCTGTATCAGGAACTTTACCTCTGGCTACATGGCGCTTACTTACGGGCGTTACGCACACCTTCCGACAGCGCCGCGCAATGGCTCAACACCCCGTCGATGGCTTGCTGGTCGTTGCTGGCATTGGCGATGTGATCGATCAACGCCGACCCCACCACCACACCGTCCGCCAGGCGAGCGATGGCCGCGGCTTGTTCCGGGGTGCGGATACCAAAACCGATGCTGATCGGCAGGTCGGTATGGCGGCGCAGGCGGGCCACGGCTTCTTCGACGTGCTCCAGGGTGGCGGCACCGGCACCGGTCACACCGGCCACCGAGACGTAGTACACAAAACCGGAGCTGCCGTTGAGGACGGTCGGCAGGCGCACGTCGTCGGTGGTCGGCGTGGTCAGGCGGATAAAGTCGATACCTGCCGCCTGGGCTGGGTCGCACAGCTCGCCGTTATGTTCAGGGGGCATGTCGACCACGATCAGGCCGTCGACACCGGCTTCTTTGGCGTCGGCGATGAATTTGGGCACGCCGTATTTGTGGATCGGGTTGAAGTAGCCCATCAACACCAGCGGGGTGTCGTTGTTGTCTTTGCGGAACTCGCGAACCATCTGCAGGGTTTTCAGCAGGTTCTGCTTGGCTTCCAGCGCCCGGATGTTGGCTAACTGGATGGCTGGGCCGTCGGCCATCGGATCGGTGAAGGGCATGCCCAGCTCGATCACATCGGCGCCGGCGGCCGGCAGGCCCTTGAGGATTGCCAGGGACGTGTCATAGCCAGGATCGCCGGCGGTGACGAAGGTCACCAGGGCGGCGCGGTTTTGTTCTTTGAGTTGGTCAAAGCGCGTTTGCAGGCGGCTCATCAGTGTTTCTCCTGCTTGGAGGACTGTTCCATATGGTGCATCACGGTCTGCATGTCTTTGTCGCCACGGCCGGACAGGTTGACCACCATCAGGTGATCCTTCGGCAGGGTCGGTGCGCGTTTGAACACTTCGGCCAGGGCGTGGGCGCTTTCCAGGGCAGGAATAATCCCTTCCAGGCGGCAGCACTTGTGGAAGGCATCCAGGGCTTCGTCGTCCGTCACCGAGGTGTACTGGACGCGGCCGATGTCGTGCAACCAGGCGTGTTCCGGGCCGATGCCAGGGTAATCCAGGCCGGCGGAAATCGAGTGGGCGTCGATGATCTGGCCGTCGTCGTCCTGCAGCAGGAAGGTACGGTTACCGTGCAGTACACCCGGTACGCCACCGTTAAGGCTGGCCGCGTGCTTGCCGGTTTCGATGCCGTGGCCGGCGGCTTCCACGCCGATGATCTCGACGCTGGTGTCGTCCAGGAACGGGTGGAACAGGCCCATGGCGTTGGAGCCGCCGCCGATGCACGCCACCAGGCTGTCCGGCAGGCGGCCTTCCTGGGCTTGCAGCTGGGTGCGGGTTTCCTTGCCGATCACGGCCTGGAAGTCGCGCACCATCGCCGGGTACGGGTGTGGGCCGGCCACGGTGCCGATCAGGTAGAAGGTGTCGTCGACGTTGGTCACCCAGTCACGCAGGGCCTCGTTCATCGCGTCCTTGAGGGTGCCGGTGCCGGCCACCACCGGGATCACTTCGGCGCCCAGCAGCTTCATGCGGAACACGTTGGCCTGCTGGCGCTCGATGTCGGTGGTGCCCATGTAGATCACGCATTGCAGGCCGAAACGTGCGGCGACGGTGGCGGTGGCCACACCGTGCATGCCGGCGCCAGTCTCGGCAATGATGCGTTTTTTGCCCATGCGCCGCGCCAGCAGGATCTGGCCGATGCAGTTGTTGATCTTGTGCGCGCCTGTGTGGTTGAGCTCTTCGCGCTTGAGGTAGATCTTGGCGCCGCCGCAGAACTCAGTCAGGCGCTCGGCGAAGTACAGCGGGCTTGGACGGCCCACATAGTCGCGCTGGAAGTAGGCCAATTCCTCGTTGAATGCCGGATCGATCTTGGCCGCTTCGTATTCGCGGGCCAGGTCGAGGATCAACGGCATCAGGGTTTCGGCAACGTAGCGGCCGCCGAATGCGCCAAACAGGCCGTTGGCGTCAGGGCCGTTGCGTAGATCGGTCTGGGACTGAGTCATGGGACGCTCCAGGAAAGAAGGTGTGTAACTAACAATGAGGGCCACTTTACCCCTGACGCTCCCGACTGAAAACCGATAAGATCGCCGCGACCTGTCAGGAAAACTCACATATGAGCCGAGACCTTCCGCCCCTTAATGCCCTGCGTGCGTTTGAAGCCACCGCACGGCTCAACAGTGTCAGCCAAGCGGCTGAGCAGTTGCACGTGACCCACGGAGCAGTCAGCCGACAGTTGAAGGTGCTTGAGGAACACTTGGGGGTCAGCCTGTTCATCAAGGATGGGCGCGGCCTTAAACTCACAGATTCCGGCGTTCGGCTACGGGATGCCAGCTTCGAGGCATTCGAGCGGTTGAGGGATGTATGCGCCGAACTGACCCAGGCCAGCGCCGACGCGCCGTTTGTGCTCGGCTGCTCGGGAAGTTTGCTGGCGCGCTGGCTGATCCCGCGCTTGGGGCGCTTGAACTCGGACTTGCCGGACTTGCGCCTGCACCTGTCAGCAGGTGACGGCGACCTTGATCCTCGGCGCCCCGGCCTTGATGCCCTGCTGGTATTCGCCGAGCCACCGTGGCCGGCGGACATGCAGGTGTATGAGCTGACCAGTGAGCGCATCGGCCCGGTGATGAGCCCGCGCTTCAACGGCTACGAACGCCTGCGCCAGGCGCCCGCCTCGTCTTTATGTGGCGAAGCGCTGCTGCACACTACGTCGCGCCCCCAAGCCTGGCCCAGTTGGGCGCAGCAACACGGCATCGAGCCCGGCGCGTTGAAACACGGCCAGGGTTTTGAGCATTTGTATTATTTGCTGGAAGCGGCGGTGGCCGGGCTGGGTGTGGCGATCGCGCCGCAACCGTTGGTGGCCGAGGACTTGCGTGCAGGTCGGCTGGTGGCGCCGTGGGGTTTCAGTGAAACCCCGGCGCACCTGGCATTGTGGCTGCCCAAACGCGCCGCAGACGGGCGCGCCGGGCAACTGGCGCAGTGGCTCAAGGCTGAGCTTTCGCGCCAGCCGGTTAGTTAGTCACCACGCTTGCACAGCAGATAAGCGGCGAGCAGGCCCAAGGCACCGACAGCTAAACCGGCTGTAGTCCATGGGTGCTCTTGAGCGTAATCCCGGGTAGCGACACCGGTTTCGCGGATTTTGACTTTGCTTTCTTCATAGGCGTCGCTGATCAGGTGGCGGGAGTGCTTGAGGGCATTCTCGGCATTGCTTTTCAGGGCCTTCAAGGTTTTGCGCGACTCATCGGACGCATCGTCCTTGAGGCTTTCAAGGGACTTGAGCAGGCTCGAAATCTCGGCTTCCATGCTTTCCAGCGACGCTTTGCGTAAAGAAGTGTTGGCCATGTGGACTCTCCTGAAGTGATTGAGTGGCGTGTGTAGATACCGACTCCAGCGGTTTCAGAAAGTGCAGTAAATCTGAACTTTCGAGTAGGAATGACCGCCAGAAGCAGTACGAACATTGACTGCTACGCTTGCTTAACGACCCTTAGGAGAACTGCCATGAGTGATCACCACACCTACAAGAAAGTCGAACTGGTCGGCTCGTCGACCACGAGCATCGAAGACGCCATCAACAATGCCATTGCTGAAGCCAACAAGAGCATCAAGCACCTGGAGTGGTTTGAGGTGACTGAAACCCGCGGGCATATCGAAAACGGCAAGGTCGCCCACTACCAGGTCACCCTCAAGGTGGGGTTCCGAATTGCCAGTAGTTGATCGGGCGAGTTGAACTTTGCCGGCTGGCCGATTGCCATAACCTGCGCTACAACCAATGGGTGCCGACGCCACAAGCGTCGGCACGTTCTTTTTGATCAGCGCAAGGAAAGTAACGGATGAAGAAGTTCCTGTTAGCGGTAGGTTTGTTGAGCATGGCCGGCACAGCCCTGGCGGCGGGCAAGCCTTGTGACGAGCTGAAAAGCGAAATTGCAGCGAAAATCGACGCCAAGGGCACTTCGGGTTATTCGCTGGAAGTGGTGGATAAAGGCGCCTCGACCGACGCAAAAGTGGTCGGTAGCTGTGAAGGCGGCACCAAGGAAATCGTCTACAAGCGCGGTTGATCCTGTGTTTCAGACATAAAAAACCGACGCAGTTGCGTCGGTTTTTTTCGCCTGGGTTTTAGGCCTTCATCACCTGCGCCAGCAGCTCGTAGGAATGAATCCGGTCGGCGTGTTCATACAGGTCGCTGGTGAAGATCAGTTCGTCGGCGCCGGTCTGCTCGATCAATACCTCCAGTTTGGCGCGGATCTTCGCCGGACTGCCGACCATTGCCAGGCCGAGGAAGCTTCCTACCGCATCTTTCTCATGGGGCAGCCACAGGCCGTCCATGGTATCGACCGGCGGGCGCTGCACCAGGCTCTGCCCACGCATCAACGCGAGGATGCGCTGGTACACCGAAGTGGCCAGATAATCGGCCTGCTCATCGGTATCGGCCGCCACCAGCGGAATGCCGAGCATCACATAAGGTTTATCCAGCACAGCGGAAGGCTTGAAGTGATTGCGGTACACGCGAATCGCTTCGTGCATCAGGCGTGGTGCGAAATGGGAGGCGAAGGCGTAGGGCAAACCGCGCTCGCCTGCCAACTGTGCGCTGAACAGGCTGGAACCGAGCAACCAGACCGGTACGTTAGTGCCGGTGCCGGGTACGGCGATGATGCGTTGGTCGGGTGTACGCGGGCCCAGGTAGGCCATCAGCTCGGCAACATCTTCAGGGAACTCATCGGCGCTGCCGGAGCGTTCTCTGCGCAGAGCGCGTGCGGTCATTTGATCGGAACCCGGCGCACGGCCCAGGCCCAGATCGATACGGCCGGGGTAGAGGCTTTCCAGGGTGCCGAACTGTTCAGCGATCACCAGCGGCGCGTGGTTGGGCAGCATCACACCACCGGAGCCGACGCGGATGGTCGACGTACCGCCCGCCAGGTAACCCAGCAACACCGAGGTGGCCGAGCTGGCGATGCCGTCCATATTGTGGTGTTCAGCCACCCAGAAACGGTTGTAGCCAAACTTTTCCACATGCTGGGCCAGGTCCAGGGAATTGCGCAGCGACTGCGCCACACTGCCATTGGCCCGCACGGGCACCAGGTCGAGGGTCGAGAACTTCACGTCGGACAGCGATTTCATAAGCCTGCTTCTCCAATAGGGGCGCAGGCTTTTTAGACGATCCAAAACCTGCCGCTTCATGTGCATGCTCTATGCAATGAGGGCATATACCCGAGATTCAATAGCTGAGTAGAAATTTCCTACTAGATTGCTAGGTTTTTCCGACAAGAAGATGAACTTTGCCAAGCTGTCTATCCTCAGAACCCTTACTGACGCAAAACCACCGTTCGAGGAGACCGCTATGAGTATCGTTAAAAAAGCATCCGCGCATTGGGAAGGTGACCTGAAGACGGGCCTGGGGTCCATCTCTACGGAAACCGGCGTGTTGCGCGAAGCGCCCTACGGCTTCAAGGCACGTTTTGAAGGCGGCAAGGGTACTAACCCGGAGGAACTGATCGGTGCCGCGCATGCCGGCTGTTTCTCCATGGCGTTTTCCATGATTCTGGGCGATGCGGGGCTTAAGGCTGACAGCATCGACACCGAGGCCGAAGTGACGCTGGACCAGGTCGATGGCGGTTTTGCTATTACCGCGGTGCACCTGATCCTGAAGGCGAAAATCCCAGGCGCGAGCCAGGCGCAGTTCGATGAGCTGAGCAAGAAGGCAAAGGAAGGCTGCCCGGTGTCCAAAGTGTTGAATGCGAAAATCAGCCTGGACGCCACGCTGGTCAACTGACCGCGTAGGTCCACTGTGGGAGGGGGCTTGCCCCCGATAGCGGTCTTTCAGTCATCTAAATGTCGACTGATCCACCGATATCGGGAGCAAGCCCCCTTCCACATTCAGTTCTGCGTTAAATCAGAACTCGTGTTTCCAAACTGTGGTCGAATAGCCATATGCAGCCTAGGCGCACACCCGTGCGCAGTGCATTCAGGGAGCTTCACATATGAAACGTTTTGCCTTGGCGATCATCTGCGGTGTGTTGGCCACTTCGGCCGTGGCCGCGCCGAAAGATTGTGAAGAGCTCAGGAAAGAGATCGAGGTCAAGATCCAGGCTAACGCGGTGCCGACCTACACCCTGGAGATCGTCAGCAAGGAAGAAGCGGATAAGCACGACGTAGCCATGATCGTCGGCAGATGTGAGAACGGCACCAAGGCGATCGTCTACCAAAAAAATAACAACTGATCAGAGGCAGTTCACGCTGCGCTCTTCAGCCAGTAATTGGCGGGTGGCGTTATACAGGCGGATATTCGGCGTGTAGCCCAACGAGCGCCCTTCCAGGCGATAGCGTTGACCCGCCTCGAAATGGTCGTACTGCAGGGTAATGAAGCAGGTTCGCTCGGTCGTTTGGCCAAAACTGCTCAAATTGCCGCCGGTAGGCACTTCAAAATCAAAACGTACCATCAACTCGTGGCCGCCAGGCGGGACTTGGAAGTAGCGCCCATCGGTAAGGTTCTTGCCGTCCAGGCGCTGCGCCATCACCAGCTTGGCGCCCGGCGTTGGCGTGGCAAAATCAACCCATGCTTGTTGCGGATCGGCGGGAGGCACCGGGGTTGACGTACAGGCGCTGATGAACACGGCGGCGGCGCAAAGCAAGAGCTGACGCATGACAGGCACTCGGTGACAGGACGGGTATCTCGGTCAGTATAAACACGAACCCATCACCCAAGAGCAGTCAGGTATGGTCAGGCGTTTTCTTCCAGGGTTGATGGTTTTGCTGCTCAGTGGCTGCTCCAGTGTCAGCTACTACAGCCAATTGGCGGGTGGCCAGTGGCAGCTGTTGCAGGCTCGGGAGCCAGTTTCAGACGTCGTCGCTGACCCATCCCGCCCGCAGCAACTGCGCGACCATCTCGCTCAATCCCAAAAAGCGCGCACCTTCGCCAGCGAACATCTGCACCTGCCTGACAACCAGAGTTACCGGCTGTACGCCGATATTGGCCGGCCTTATGTCGTCTGGAATGTCTTTGCCACGCAGGAATTTTCCCTGTCTCCTGAAAATCACTGCTTCCCCATTGCCGGTTGCGTGGCCTATCGCGGTTATTACAGCCAAGGTGCAGCGCGGGGTGAGGCGGCGTTGTTGCGTCAGCAAGGCCTGGATGTGTCGATTGGCGGGGTGGAAGCCTATTCCACGCTGGGTTGGTTCAATGACCCGATCATCAGTTCGATGATGAACTGGGGTGATGAACGCCTCGCCACGCTGATTTTTCACGAACTCGCGCACCAGCGCTTTTATGTGAAGGACGACACCGAGTTCAACGAATCATTTGCCAACTTTGTCGAGCAGGAAGGCACCCGACAATGGCGCGCCGCCCGTGGTTTGGGGCCTCTGAGCAATTTGACGTTGAAGCAGCGTGACCAGTTTATCCAGTTGATCCTCGACACTCGCAAACGCCTGGAAAAACTCTACGCGCAGCCGCTGTCTGCCGAGTCGATGCGCCTGGGCAAGGCAGCTGAATTCGAGTACTTGCGCCGCGAGTACCGGCAGATGCGCGACAGCCAGTGGGGTGGCGACAAGCGTTATGACGCCTGGATCAACCTGCCGATGAACAATGCGCGGCTATTGCCGTTCGGGCTGTATGACCAGTGGGTGCCGGCGTTTGCGGCGTTGTTTGCACGGGAAGGCGGGGATTGGGTGAAGTTCTATGCAGCGGTGGAGAAGTTGGGCGGATTGCCGGTGGCGCAGCGCAAGGCGGCGTTGAGGCAGTTGGAGGCTGTTCATCAGTAGGGACTCATCGGGGGCAAGCCCCCTCCCACATTTGTTCAACATGTGGGAGGGCTTGCCCCCGATGGCGGCCTCAAGGCTGCTGCAAAAACGCCTGATGCATCTCTGCCAAGGTTTCAAAGTGCCAGGTCGGCGCCTCCGCATTCAACTCTTCAAAGCTGCCAAACCCATAACCCACGGCCGCCGAATCCAGCCCATTGCTACGCGCTCCGATCAGGTCGTGCTTGCGATCACCAATCATCAAGGTCGTGGCCGGGTCCAGGCCTTCCTCGCGCATCAGATGCGCGATCAGCTCGATCTTGTTGGTCCGCGTCCCATCCAATTCGCTGCCGTAGATCACCTTGAAGTGCTTGGCAAAGTCGAAATGTCGGGCGATTTCACGGGCAAATTCCCACGGCTTGGAGGTGGCTACATACAGCTGGCGGCCCTGGCTTCTCAAGTCTTCCAGCAGCGGCGTCACCCCGTCGAACACGCGGTTTTCATACAGCCCCGTGACTTTGAATCGCTCGCGGTAAAAATTCACCGCCTCCCAGGCCTTGGCTTCATCGAAGTCGTAGAACTGCATGAACGCTTGCAGCAACGGCGGGCCGATGAAGTGTTCGAGTTTGCTCAGGTCCGGCTCGTCGATGCCCAGTTTGCCGAGGGCATACTGGATCGAGCGTGTGATGCCCTCGCGTGGATCGGTGAGGGTGCCGTCCAGGTCAAACAACACGGTTTGGTAAGGCAGGCTCATTGGTCAAATCCTTCAGCCAGGTGCAAGTCTTTGAGCTTCACGTAGTTCGCGGCGCTGTAGGTGAAAAAGGCGCGCTCCTTGTCCGTCAGCGCCCGGATTTGTTTAACCGGGCTGCCCACATACAAAAAGCCGCTGTCGAGTTTCTTGCCCGGCGGCACCAGGCTGCCGGCGCCGATGATCACGTCGTCTTCCACCACGGCGCCGTCCATCACGATGCTGCCCATGCCGATCAAGATGCGATTGCCTACGGTGCAGCCATGCAGCATGACTTTGTGAGCGATGGTCACGTCGTCGCCGATCAGCAGCGGGAAACCATCAGGATTGAAGGGGCCTGCGTGGGTAATGTGCAGCACGCAGCCATCCTGCACGCTGGTGCGCGCACCGATGCGGATGCGGTGCATGTCGCCGCGAATCACGGTCAGCGGCCAAACCGAGCTGTCGGTGCCGATTTCGACATCGCCGATCACCACCGCCGAAATATCGACAAAAGCCCCGGCGCCCAGGGTTGGCGTGTGGTTCTGATAGGTGCGAAGGGTCACGATAGCCTCTCTCTCTTCTGCTGATAGCTGCGGTGGGCGTTGATTGTAATTAAGATGGCCCCATCTTTGTTCTTACATGTTTCTTCAGCCAAGGTGCCAACCGTGAGCGCGAACAACCCGCTTCTGCAGTCCTACGACCTGCCGCCGTTCTCGGCGATCCGTGCCGAGCACGTGCAGCCGGCCATCGAACAGATCCTCGCCGACAACCGCGCTGCCATCGAAGGCATCCTGCAAAGCCAGGGTAAAAATCCGACATGGGCCGGGCTGGTACTGGCCATGGACGAACTGAATGACCGCCTGGGCGCCGCCTGGAGCCCGGTCAGCCACCTCAACGCGGTGTGCAACAGCGCCGAATTGCGCGAGGCCTATGAAAGCTGCCTGCCCGCATTGAGCGCGTATTCCACCGAAATGGGCCAGAACCGCGAGCTGTTCCAGGCCTTCGAAGCCCTGGCCAACAGCCCCGAAGCCGCTGGTTTCGACGTGGCGCAAAAAACCATTCTTGAGCACTCCCTGCGCGATTTCCGCCTGTCGGGTATCGACCTGCCGCCTGAGCAGCAGAAGCGTTACGCCCAAGTGCAGAGCAAATTGTCCGAGCTGGGCAGCAAGTTCTCCAACCAACTGTTGGACGCCACCCAAGCCTGGACCAAACATGTCACTGACGAGGCTACCCTCGCCGGCCTGACCGACTCGGCCAAGGCGCAAATGGCGGCGGCCGCCCAAGCCAAAGGCCTCGACGGCTGGCTGATCACCCTGGAATTCCCCAGCTACTACGCGGTGATGACCTACGCCCACGACCGTGCCCTGCGTGAAGAAATCTACGCGGCCTACTGCACTCGTGCGTCGGACCAAGGCCCAAATGCCGGTCAGAACGATAACGGCCCGGTGATGGAACAGATCCTCGACCTGCGTCAGGAACTGGCGCAACTGCTCGGCTTTGCGTCGTTCTCCGAACTGAGCCTGGCCACCAAAATGGCTGAATCCAGCGATCAGGTCCTGAGTTTCCTGCGCGACCTGGCCAAGCGCAGCAAGCCGTTTGCCGCCCAGGACCTGCAACAGCTCAAGGCCTACGCCGCCGAACAAGGCTGCGCCGACCTGCAAAGCTGGGACAGCGGTTTCTACGGCGAAAAACTGCGCGAGCAGCGCTACAGCGTTTCCCAGGAAGCCCTGCGCGCCTACTTCCCGATCGACAAAGTGCTGGGCGGCCTGTTTGCCATTGTGCAGCGCCTGTATGGCATCGAGATCGCCGAGCAGAAAGGCTTCGACACCTGGCACCCGGATGTTCGCCTGTTTGAAATCAAAGAAAACGGCCAGCACGTCGGCCGCTTCTTTTTTGACCTTTACGCCCGCGCCAACAAGCGTGGCGGTGCCTGGATGGACGGCGCCCGCGACCGTCGCCGCACCGTTGACGGCGTGCTGCAAAGCCCGGTGGCCAACCTGGTGTGCAACTTCACCCCGGCTGACAGCGGCAAGCCTGCCCTGCTGACTCACGATGAAGTCACCACGTTGTTCCACGAATTCGGTCACGGCCTGCATCACCTGCTGACCCGCGTCGAGCACGCCGGCGTTTCTGGTATCAACGGCGTGGCCTGGGACGCGGTGGAGTTGCCGAGCCAGTTCATGGAAAACTGGTGCTGGGAGCCGGAAGGCCTGGCGCTGATCTCCGGCCACTACGAAAGTGGTGAGCCGCTGCCTCAGGACCTGCTGCAAAAAATGCTCGCGGCGAAGAATTTCCAGTCCGGCCTGATGATGGTGCGCCAGCTGGAATTCTCGTTGTTCGACTTCGAAATGCACGCCACCCACGGTGATGGCCGCAGCGTGGCGCAGGTGCTGGAAGGTGTACGCGACGAGGTGTCGGTCATGCGCCCGCCAGCCTACAACCGCTTCCCCAACAGCTTTGCGCACATCTTCGCCGGTGGCTATGCCGCCGGTTACTACAGCTACAAGTGGGCCGAAGTGCTGTCGGCGGATGCCTTCTCCAAGTTCGAAGAGGACGGCGTACTCAACGCTGACACCGGTCGCGCATTCCGCGAGGCGATCCTGGCCCGTGGCGGATCCCAGGCGCCGATGGTGCTGTTCGTCGATTTCCGCGGACGTGAACCGTCGATTGACGCACTCTTGCGCCACAGCGGCCTGAGTGAGGACGCGGCAGCATGAGTGAAGGGCCTGTGATCACCAAGAAGCAATTCATCGCCGGGGCGGTCTGCCCGGCGTGCAGCGAGCCGGACAAACTGAAAATGTGGACCGAGGACAGCGTGCCGCACCGCGAATGCGTGGCCTGCGGCTATACCGACACGCTCAATGACCAAGGGTTGTCGGTGCCCAAGGAACTGGGTACGCGGGTCAATACCTCGGCACTCAAAGCGCCGGCGGACCCCAAGGTTCAGGCAGTGCAATTCTTCCCGAACCCGAAGCTGAAAAAAGACTAAAAGCTTCACGCATACCTAGTGTGGAAGGGGGCTTGCCCCCGATAGCGCAGTGTCAGGCAGCCTGAATATTGGCTGACTCGCCGCTATCGGAGGCAAGCCCCTTCCACATTTTTTTGCCTGCGTTTATTCGACTTAGGTCGCTGAATCCGTTCTCCACATCCTTAGCCTGCTATCATTTGTAACCATTGATTGCCAAAAATAGACGAGCCGCTCCCCAGAAGCGACCGAATAAACCCGTGACCACATGATGAGGTGCACCCATGTCTGATCAAGATCAAGACAACCCCCGGCGTGACTTTTTGCGCAAATCCTTGACCTTGATCCCGGTGGTCACGGTTGCCAGTACCGGCCTTGGCGGCTCGATATTGATGGCCACGCCTGAGCCTGCCCAGGCCGCGCCGGCCAAGCCTGCGGCGAGCGACAAGGCCTACGAGCCAAGCTATTTCACCGCAGAAGAATGGGCGTTTATCAACGCCGCCGTCGAGCGCTTGATTCCCGCCGACGCCCAAGGCCCAGGTGCCCTGGAAGCCGGTGCGCCGGAATACATCGACCGTCAGATGAACACGCCGTATGCCAGTGGCGCGCTGTGGTTCATGCAAGGTCCGTTCAACGCCGATGCCGCGCCGGAGATGGGCTGGCAGAGCAAATTGGTGCCCAAAGAGATCTATCGCCTGGGCATTGCCGCGACGGATGCTTGGTCGAAAGCCTTCAACGGTAAAGCTTTTGCTGCGCAAGACAGCGCTACCCGAGACGATATGCTGCGCCGTCTGGAGGCTGGCGGCAGTGAAGTAACGGCGCATTTCGAGGCGGTTCCGCCAAAGATGTTCTTCAACCTGTTACTGCAAAACACCAAGGAAGGCTTCTTCTGCGACCCGATCCACGGGGGCAATAAAGGCATGGTCGGCTGGACCATGATCGGCTTCCCCGGCGCTCGCGCCGACTTTATGGATTGGGTGGAACGCAACGAGCAATACCCCTTCCCGGCTGTTTCCATCCGTGGCGAGAGGGCATAAACGTGGCGACCATCATGAAGAAAGTGGATGCAGTGATCGTAGGCTTCGGCTGGACCGGCGCGATCATGGCCAAGGAGCTGACGGAGGCAGGCCTCAACGTGCTGGCGCTGGAGCGCGGGCCGATGCAGGACACGTACCCGGACGGCAACTATCCCCAGGTCATCGACGAATTGACCTACAGCGTGCGCAAGAAACTCTTCCAGGACATCTCCAAGGAGACGGTGACCATTCGCCATAGCGTGAATGACATCGCCCTGCCCAACCGTCAGCTCGGTGCTTTTTTGCCAGGCAATGGCGTGGGCGGCGCCGGCCTGCACTGGTCGGGTGTGCACTTTCGCGTCGACCCGATCGAGTTGCGCATGCGCAGCCATTACGAAGAACGCTACGGGAAAAATTTCATTCCCAAGGACATGACCATCCAGGACTTCGGCGTCAGCTATGAAGAGCTGGAGCCGTTCTTCGACTACGCGGAAAAAGTCTTCGGCACCTCTGGCCAGGCCTGGACGGTGAAAGGGCAATTAGTGGGTGAAGGCCGTGGCGGCAACCCGTATGCGCCGGATCGTTCCAACCCGTTCCCATTGGAATCGCAGAAAAACACAGTCTCCGCACAGCTGTTTCAGAAAGCGGCTGCCGACGTGGGTTACAAACCCTACAACCTGCCGTCTGCCAACACCTCGGGGCCTTACACCAACCCCTATGGCGCGCAGATGGGCCCCTGCAATTTCTGCGGTTTTTGCAGTGGTTACGTGTGCTACATGTACTCCAAGGCCTCGCCGAACGTGAACATCCTGCCCGCCCTGCGCCAGGTGCCGAACTTCGAGCTGCGCCCCAATTCCCACGTGCTCAAGGTCAACCTCGACAGCACCAAGAAGAAAGCCACGGGCGTGACCTATATCGACGCCCAAGGACGCGAAATCGAGCAGCCGGCGGACCTGGTGATCCTCGGCGCGTTCCAGTTCCACAACGTGCGGCTGATGCTGCTCTCGGGCATCGGCAAGCCGTACGACCCGATCACCAATGAAGGCGTGGTGGGCCGCAACTTCGCCTACCAGAACATGGCCACCATCAAGGCCTTTTTCGACAAGGACACCCACACCAACAACTTCATCGGCGCGGGCGGTAATGGCGTGGCGATGGACGACTTCAACGCCGACAACTTCGACCATGGGCCCCATGGCTTTGTGGGCGGTTCGCCGATGTGGGTCAACCAGGCCGGCAGCCGGCCGATTGCCGGTACGTCCAACCCGCCCGGCACCCCGGCCTGGGGCAGTGCGTGGAAGCGCGCCACCGCCGATTACTACACCCATCAGGTGTCGATGGATGCCCACGGCGCCCATCAATCCTACCGGGGTAACTACCTGGATCTGGACCCGGTGTACCGCGATGCCTACGGCCTGCCGCTGCTGCGTATGACGTTCGATTGGCAGGAAAACGACATCAAGATGAACCGCTTCATGGTCGAGAAAATGGGCAAGGTTGCCCAAGCGATGAACCCCAAGGCCATTGCGGTACTTGGCAAAAAAGTCGGTGAGCATTTCAACACTGCGTCCTACCAGACCACCCACCTCAACGGTGGCGCGATCATGGGCACCGACCCGAAAACCAGTGCGTTGAACCGTTACCTGCAGAGCTGGGATGTACACAACGTGTTTGTTCCAGGCGCGTCCGCCTTCCCACAGGGCCTGGGCTACAACCCTACTGGCCTGGTGGCGGCGCTGACCTACTGGTCTGCCCGGGCGATCCGTGAGCAGTACCTGAAAAACCCCGGCCCACTGGTTCAGGCATAAGGAGCGATGACCATGAAAGCACTTGTTATCGCGACGTTGGCGCTGCTCAGCAGTTGCTCCATAAGCGCCGCCGAAACCGACCTGATCAAGCAGGGCGAATACCTGGCCCGCGCCGGTGACTGCGTGGCTTGCCACACCGCCAAGGGTGGCAAACCCTTTGCGGGTGGGCTGCCGATGGAAACCCCGATTGGCGTGATCTACTCCACCAATATCACCCCGGACAAGACCGGCCTGGGCGACTACAGCTTCGACGACTTCGACAAGGCCGTGCGCCATGGCGTCGCCAAAAGCGGTAGTACGCTTTACCCGGCGATGCCCTATCCGTCTTATGCGCGTGTCAGCGACAGCGATATGCAGGCGTTGTATGCGTATTTCATGAAGGGTGTGGAACCCGTTGCCCAAGAGAACAAGGACAGCGACATTCCGTGGCCCTTGAGCATGCGTTGGCCGTTGGCGGCGTGGCGTTGGATGTTTGCCCCTGAAGTGGCGGATACACCGGCTGAGGCAGCGGCCGACCCCGTTATCGGCCGCGGCGCCTATTTGGTGGAAGGTTTAGGCCACTGCGGCGCGTGCCATACACCGCGTGCCCTGACCATGCAGGAAAAAGCCCTGAGTGCTACCGATGGCACCGCGTTCCTGTCCGGCAGTGCGCCGTTGGAAGGTTGGATCGCCAAGAGCTTGCGTGGCGACCACAAGGACGGCCTCGGCAGTTGGAGCGAGGAGCAACTGGTGCAATTCCTCAAGACCGGTCGCAGTGATCGCAGCGCGGTGTTTGGTGGCATGAGCGATGTCGTCGTCCACAGCATGCAGTACATGTCGCAAGACGACCTGACCGCTATCGCCCGTTACCTCAAGAGCCTGCCGGCGGTCGATCCCAACGACCAGCCGCATGTGTACGACAAGCAGGTAGCCCAGGCGCTGTGGAAAGGCGACGACAGCCGGCCGGGTGCGTCGGTGTATATCGATAACTGCGCGGCCTGCCACCGAACCGATGGCCATGGCTATACACGGGTGTTCCCGGCCCTGGCGGGTAATCCGGTAGTGCAGACGGCGGATGCCACCTCGTTGATCAACATTGTGTTGAACGGCGGCACTTTGCCGGCTACGCACGCGGCGCCGTCGACCTTCACCATGCCGGCGTTTGCCTGGCGCCTGTCGGACCAGGAAGTCGCGGATGTCGTCAGTTTCATCCGTGGCAGTTGGGGCAACAAAGGTGCGCCAGTGAACGCCAGCGACGTGGCCGGCCTGCGCAAGAACGATCTGCGCACCACCTCGGGCGATGACCTGGGGCAGGTCACGCAAAAGCACTGATTCCTGGCTGGCCGCCAAACGGCACTGGTCAGAAACCTCGCGCTCGATACTGTATATAAAAACAGTATCGAGGCGCTTTTATGTCTACGCCGTTGCCGCCCCGTGGCCGGGGCACGGCCACCAACCTGCACAACCGCTTCGCGCCCACGGTCAGCGTGGCCGAGGACGACGGCTGGTACCAGGAAGTGCCCCCGACGCAGGGCACCGAGGTGCGTATTGAGACGGCCAAGACCATCATCACCCGCAACAACTCGCCGGACCTGCCGTTTGATCGCTCGATCAACCCGTATCGCGGTTGCGAGCATGGCTGTATCTACTGCTATGCGCGGCCCAGCCATGCCTATTGGGACATGTCACCTGGGCTGGATTTCGAAACCAGGCTGATCGCCAAGAGCAATGCGGCCGATGTGCTGGAGCAGCAGCTGTCCAAGCCCGGCTACGTGTGCGCGCCGATCAACCTGGGTTCCAATACCGACCCGTACCAGCCCATCGAGCGCGAATACAACATCACGCGACAGACCCTCGAAGTGCTGCTGCGCTACCGACACCCGGTGACCATCATCACCAAGGGTTCGCTGATCCTGCGTGATCTCGACCTGCTCACCGAGTTGGCCCGCCAGCGCCTGGTGGCGGTGATGATCAGTCTCACCAGCCTGGACGATGAGCTCAAGCGCATCCTCGAACCGCGCACCGCCGCGCCCAAGGCGCGGTTGCGAGCGATCCGGGTGATGCGTGAGGCGGGGATTCCGGTGGGCGTGCTGTGCTCGCCGATGATCCCGATGATCAACGACAGTGAACTGGAAAGCCTGCTGACCGAGGCGCACGCCGCCGATGCGCAGAGTGCGGCGTACATGATGCTGCGCTTGCCGCTGGAGGTGGCGCCGCTGTTTGAAGAGTGGCTGGCAGCCCATTATCCGCAGCGTGCGGCCCATGTAATGAGCCTGGTTCGGCAGGTGCGCGGTGGCGAGGTGTATGACAGCCGCTTCGGTGTGCGCATGCGGGGCGAAGGGCCGTTTGCCGATTTGCTGGCCCAGCGTTTCAGCAAGGCGATCAAACGTTTGGGGCTCAATCGCCGTGAAGGATTCAACCTGGATTGCACAGCGTTCTGTCCACCGGGCAGACAGATGACATTGTTGTAGACTGATCAGCAAGAATGCATCTTGCCTGTAGGGATAGTCGCGTTTTGACATCACTGAAACCCGCGATCTAGAGCGGTTCATTCAGTTTGAGTTAAGTTTCGACGGTTACCTTGCTCAGCGAGTGACTGATGAGTCGGCGCCTGGATTTTGGAGTTTTACAACTATTCCACTGGCCGGGCGTTGAACTGTCCTGAACACTCCCCTGCACTAATCAAGAGGATGAATCATGAGTGATAAGGATAAACAGCCGTTGGCTGCGTCGGCTTCAGCCCCTCAAGTGGCGGAGTCCGCCGATGCAGCGCTAAAGCATATCGTCGACGGTTTTTTGCATTTCCATCACGACGTCTTCCCCCAGCAGGAAGAACTCTTCAAGAAACTCGCCACGGCCCAGAGCCCACGGGCGATGTTCATTACCTGCGCCGACTCGCGCATCGTGCCCGAGCTGATCACCCAAAGCTCGCCCGGCGACCTGTTCGTGACCCGTAACGTCGGCAACGTAGTGCCGCCCTACGGCCAGATGAACGGCGGTGTTTCAACCGCTATCGAGTACGCAGTACTTGCCCTGGGTGTGCAGCACATCATTGTCTGCGGGCACTCCGACTGTGGCGCCATGCGTGCGGTACTCAACCCCGACAGCCTGGAAAAAATGCCGACGGTACGGGCCTGGCTGCGGCACGCCGAGGTGGCCAAGTCTATGGTCGAGGACAACTGCGACTGCGCCAACGAAGGCGAGAGCATGAAGGTGCTGACCGAAGAAAACGTCATCGCCCAGTTGCAACATTTGCGTACCCACCCTTCCGTGGCTTCACGCATGGCCAATGGTCAGTTGTATATCCACGGTTGGATCTACAACATCGAGACCAGCGAAATCCGCGCCTACGATGCCGACCAGTCGGCGTTCCGACCGTTGAGCGGTGACGGGCCGATCCCTTGCGCGACGCCTAAAGCGCGCTTCTAAAACACTTCCCTGCCGGGTAATGCGGTGGCTGCCATGGATGCAGCCAGGCTTTACCGCGCCCGGCGAATGCCTCGGGAGAGTCATCATGCGTGCTGCTCAATTGAAAGCTGTATTGCCACGGGAGCTGCTCGCCTCGGTGGTTGTGTTTCTGGTCGCCCTGCCGCTGTGCATGGGCATCGCGATTGCGTCCGGCATGCCGCCGGCCAAAGGCCTGATCACCGGGATTATCGGTGGCCTGGTGGTGGGTTGGCTGGCGGGTTCGCCACTGCAGGTCAGTGGCCCGGCGGCGGGTCTGGCGGTGCTGGTGTTCGAACTGGTGCGCCAGCACGGCATGTTGATGCTGGGGCCGATCCTGCTGCTGGCGGGTTTCCTGCAACTGGTGGCCGGCCGCTTGCGCCTGGGCTGCTGGTTCCGCGTCACGGCGCCCGCAGTGGTGTACGGCATGCTGGCGGGGATTGGCGTGTTGATTGTGCTGTCACAAATTCATGTGATGCTCGACGGCGCGCCCAAGCCTTCTGGGCTGGATAACCTGGCGGGGTTCCCGGCTGCGCTGGCCGAAGCTATCCCGACCCTTGGCGGCGGGCTCGGCTGGCAAGCGGGTTTGCTGGGCCTGTCGACGATGCTGGTGATGTACCTGTGGGATAAATTCCGTCCGCAACCGCTGCGGTTCGTGCCGGGTGCGTTGCTCGGCGTCGGCCTGGCAACCGTCACCAGCCTGGTGCTGGCGTTGCAGGTCAAGCGCGTGGAAGTCCCGGAAAACCTGGCTGACGCCATTGATTGGCTGCGCCCCAGCGACCTGCTGAACCTGGCTGATCCTCAACTGCTGATTGCTGCCTTTGCCGTGGCATTTATCGCCAGCGCCGAAACCCTGCTCTCGGCGGCGGCTGTCGACCGCATGCACAACGGCCAACGTTCCGACTTCGATAAAGAGCTGTCCGCCCAAGGCGTCGGCAACATGCTCTGCGGGCTGGTCGGAGCCTTGCCGATGACCGGCGTGATCGTGCGCAGTTCGGCCAACGTCCAGGCGGGTGCAACCACCCGCCTGTCGGCAATGTTCCACGGCGTATGGTTGCTGGGCTTCGTGTTGCTGCTGTCGAGCGTGCTGCAAAGCATCCCGGTGGCGAGCCTGGCCGGGGTGCTGGTGTACACCGGGATCAAGCTGGTCGACGTCAAGGCGTTCAAAGCCTTGGGACGCTACGGGCGGATGCCGATGTTCACCTATGCGGCCACGGCGCTGGCGATCATCTTTACCGACCTGCTGACGGGTGTGCTGGTGGGCTTTGGTCTCACGTTGGTCAAGTTGGCGTTCAAGGCGTCACGGCTGAAAGTCAGCCTGATCGACTTGCCCCAGGAGGGCGAGATGGAGCTGCGTTTGATTGGTGCGGCGACCTTCCTGAAAGTGCCGGCGTTGACCCAGGTGCTGTCGACGGTGCCAGCGGGGACCACGGTGCATGTACCGCTCAATAACCTGAGTTACATCGACCATTCCTGCCTGGAATTGCTGGAGGAATGGGGGCGGGCCAACGCGGCGAAGGGTTCGAAGCTGGTGATTGAGGCACGAGGTTTGAAGCGACGGTTGGAAGGTAGGATTCGTACGACGACAGGGATCGGCTCCGCGCCATCAATCGGCTGACGGAACCGGATCAACATGTGGGAGGGGGCAAGCCCCCTCCCATATTTGTTCTGTGTCGAATTTAAGATTTAAGCCGGCTGATCCAACGCCAACTCCACCCCCAACTGCCGCGACAGGCACGGCCAGCGCTTCCAGGCGGCCTCGGTGTTCGGGCTTTTCAGTTGCTCGCGATACGCTTCGACCGACTCCAGCGCGAAGTTCTCTTCGTTAAGCATCTCATCCACCGCCAGGTGCACGGCTTCATCCAGCTGGTTGGCGAAATCTTCACCGATCAATTGATGGGCAATCACGTTAGCCACGGTGGTATCCGCCGGAATCAATGGCTGACCGAAATGCTTGATATACACATCGTTGACTTCCTCCACCAGGCGATGGGCCAGGTAGGCCTCGTCCAGGAGGCCGTCCAGGCCTTCGTGACCTGCCAGGATCGCCGGGGGTTGCAGAAAGAAATGCTCGGCAATTTTCAGCACCGGCTTGATCTGGCTTTCGATCCCGGCTTCGCGAGCCACGTCATTGGCGGCATCGAGCAACTCCGGGACGAGGTCGATGTAGGCAGTGACAAAGCGGGTCATGACCACGTTGCGATCACCCTCAGCCAGGGAAATGGCTGCATGCAGGTGCGGCAATTGTTTTTCCAGCTGCAGGGCAAGCTGGCCCGTAGTGGCTTCGTGTTGATGGGCACGGGATATCTGCTCGCGCAATGCGGCGGTGTTCATGAAGGCTCCAGTGATGCAGGCGTAGGAAAAGGGAGAAGTTAAGGTAGCTCGTTTATACGAGCGCCTAAGACGCATTTGTCATAATTATTTCATGGTTATGCACAGGCGTTATATCGAATTGCCATCGTTCGTCGGAAAATCGATTCCGCTCCCGGTTTTATTGGCTCCGGCCGTGCCATTTTGCCTCATTTGTCCCTACACATTGCGGGGTTGCCGTCCCTGTCTATACTCGGATTTGTACGCGATTAGCTGATGACGCCAGACTGCATAAGCAGGCAAGGCTAAGCGGTTGTAAGCAGTATGGAAGCCGCTCCCTTCGACGCAGGTGCAAACCGGCGGGATAACAAGAACGATAAGGGGAACCCGCAATGATGCGACATCCACACGTTTGGATGGGCCTCCTGTTGTGGTCGGTATTCGGCCAGGCGCACGCCGCCTGGACAACGAATATGGCGCCAGGGGCAACAGAAGTCAGTCACGCTGTGTTCGACCTGCACATGACCATTTTCTGGATCTGTGTGGTGATCGGCATCATCGTGTTTGGCGCCATGTTCTGGTCGATGATGGTCCACCGGCGTTCCACCGGTCAGGTCGCGGCCAAGTTCCACGAGAGCACCACCGTGGAAATCCTCTGGACCGTCGTGCCTTTGCTGATCCTGATCGCGATGGCCATTCCGGCGACCAGGACCCTGATCAACATCTACGACAGCAGTGAGTCGGATATCGATATCCAGGTCACCGGCTATCAGTGGAAGTGGCATTACAAATACCTGGGCCAGGATGTGGAGTTCTTCAGCAACCTGGCCACGCCCGCCGAGCAGATCCACAACCAGGCCACCAAGGGCGAACACTATCTGTTGGAAGTCGACCAGCCGCTGGTGCTGCCGGTGGGCGCCAAAGTGCGCTTCCTGGTCACAGCCGCCGACGTGATCCACTCCTGGTGGGTGCCGGCATTTGCGGTCAAGCGCGATGCCATTCCCGGTTTCGTCAACGAGGCCTGGACCCGTGTCGAGAAGCCCGGCATCTACCGTGGTCAGTGTGCCGAACTATGCGGCAAGGACCATGGGTTCATGCCTATCGTGGTCGAGGTCAAGTCCAGGGCCGACTACGACACCTGGCTGGGTGAGCGCAAGGCCGAGGCCGCCAAGCTCAAGGAACTGACCTCCAAAGAGTGGACCCTTGAAGAATTGGTTGCCCGTGGCGACAAGGTGTATCACACCACCTGCGTGGCCTGTCACCAGGCCGAAGGCCAGGGCCTGCCGCCGATGTTCCCGGCGCTCAAGGGTTCGAAAATCGCCACCGGGCCCGCTGCCGATCACTTGAGCCTCGTCTATCACGGCAAGCCCGGCACCGCGATGGCTGCATTCGGCAAGCAGCTCTCGGAAGTGGATATCGCCGCCGTGGTGACCTACGAGCGCAACGCCTGGGGCAACAACAAAGGCGACATGGTCACGCCGAAAGACGTGCTGGCCATCAAACAGGCGGAAAGCAAATGACAGCCCTCATTGCGTTTGCCCCGACCCGCCCCGCCCATTCGTTTGCAGGAGAACGGCCATGAGCGCTGTGATCGATGACCATGGCCACGCCGGTGACCATGCCCACGGCCCCGCCAAGGGGTTGATGCGTTGGGTGCTGACCACCAACCACAAAGACATCGGCACGATGTACCTGTGGTTTGCGTTTGCGATGTTCCTGCTCGGCGGTTCGTTCGCCATGGTGATCCGTGCCGAACTGTTCCAGCCCGGCCTGCAGATCGTCGAACCGGCATTTTTCAACCAGATGACCACCATGCACGGCCTGATCATGGTGTTTGGCGCGGTGATGCCGGCGTTTGTCGGTCTGGCCAACTGGATGATCCCACTGATGATCGGCGCGCCCGACATGGCCCTGCCGCGCATGAACAACTTCAGCTTCTGGCTGTTGCCGGCGGCGTTCCTGCTGCTGGTCTCGACGCTGTTCACCCCCGGCGGCGGGCCGAACTTCGGCTGGACCTTCTACGCCCCGCTCTCCACCACCTACGCGCCGGAAAGCGTGACGTTCTTCATCTTTGCCATCCACCTGATGGGCATCAGCTCGATCATGGGCGCGATCAATGTGGTCGCCACCATCCTCAACCTGCGTGCCCCCGGCATGACCTTGATGAAAATGCCGCTGTTCGTGTGGACCTGGCTGATCACCGCGTTCCTGCTGATCGCGGTAATGCCGGTGCTGGCCGGGTGCGTGACCATGATGCTGATGGATATCCACTTCGGCACCAGCTTCTTCAGTGCGGCCGGCGGCGGTGACCCGGTGCTGTTCCAGCATGTGTTCTGGTTCTTCGGCCACCCCGAGGTGTACATCATGATCCTGCCGGCCTTCGGCGCCGTCAGCTCGATCATCCCGACCTTTTCGCGCAAGCCGCTGTTCGGCTACACCTCGATGGTCTACGCCACGGCGAGCATCGCGTTCCTGTCGTTTATCGTATGGGCGCACCACATGTTCGTGGTCGGCATCCCGCTGGTTGGCGAGTTGTTCTTCATGTACGCCACGCTGCTGATCGCCGTGCCCACGGGGGTGAAGGTGTTCAACTGGGTCAGCACCATGTGGCAAGGCTCGCTGACGTTCGAGACGCCGATGCTGTTTGCCGTGGCCTTCGTGATCCTGTTCACCATCGGCGGCTTTTCCGGGTTGATGCTGGCGATTGCCCCGGCGGACTTCCAGTACCACGACACCTACTTCGTGGTGGCGCACTTCCATTACGTACTGGTGCCCGGCGCGATCTTTGGCATCTTCGCATCGGCCTACTACTGGCTGCCGAAATGGACCGGCCACATGTACGACGAAACCCTGGGCAAGCTGCACTTCTGGCTGTCTTTCGTGGGCATGAACATGGCGTTCTTCCCGATGCACTTTGTGGGGCTGGCGGGCATGCCGCGTCGGGTGCCGGACTACAACCTGCAGTTCGCCGATTTCAACATGGTCTCGTCGATTGGCGCGTTTATGTTTGGTGCCACGCAGATCTTCTTTTTGTTCATCGTGATCAAGTGCATCCGAGGCGGCCCGCCCGCGCCGGCCAAGCCGTGGGATGGGGCTGAAGGCCTGGAGTGGAGCGTGCCTTCGCCGGCGCCGTACCACACCTTCACCACGCCGCCGGAGGTCAAATGAACACCTTTTTGCGATGTGAACGCCATGGCTGAGTCCGTGCCCCTCAAGCGCCTCGTCACCCGCCTGCTGATCCTGGTAGTGGCGATGTTCGCCTTCGGCTTTGCCCTGGTGCCGATCTACGACGTGATGTGCAAGGCGTTCGGCATCAACGGCAAGACCGCCGGGCAGTACGAGGGTTCGCAAGTGGTGGATCCGACGCGTCAGGTGCGCGTGCAGTTCTTATCCACCAACGCCATCGACATGGTCTGGGACTTCTATGCCAAGGC
This sequence comes from Pseudomonas cyclaminis, assembly GCF_015163715.1. Lineage (GTDB taxonomy): Bacteria > Pseudomonadota > Gammaproteobacteria > Pseudomonadales > Pseudomonadaceae > Aquipseudomonas > Aquipseudomonas cyclaminis. The sequence continues at coordinate 5,457 of NZ_JADDUM010000046.1, read as the reverse complement.
CGACGAGGTGGTGGTCAACCCCGGCGCCGTGACCGAGATGCTGTTCGTGGCCCACAACCCCACCGACAAGCCGATGACTGCCCAGGCCGTACCGAGCATTTCCCCGGCCGAAGCGGCGATGTATTTCCACAAGACCGAATGTTTTTGCTTCACCCAGCAAGTGTTGCAGCCAGGCGAGCGTATCGAGATGCCGGTGCGCTTTATTGTCGATCGCGACATGCCCAAGGATGTGAAGCATTTGACCCTGGCGTACACGCTGTTTGATATCACTGCGCGCCAACCGCCCGTGGCTGCCCACACCGGCGGCTAGCTACTGTTTGCCCCCTCAATCGGGAGAGTGAATACATGTCGAATCATGATACGTACTACGTACCGGCGCAGAGCAAATGGCCGATAATTGCCACGTTTGGGCTGCTGATCACAGTGTATGGCCTGGGTGTGTGGTTCAACGATCTCAAGGCGGCGCGCCCGGAATCCCACGGCCCGTGGATCTTTTTCGTCGGCGGGCTGCTACTCGCCTACATGTTGTTCGGCTGGTTCGGTGCGGTGATCAAGGAAAGCCGCGCCGGTTTGTACAGTCCGCAGATGGATCGCTCGTTTCGCTGGGGCATGAGCTGGTTCATCTTTTCCGAAGTGATGTTCTTTATCGCCTTCTTTGGTGCGCTGTTTTACGTGCGGCACATGTCCGCGCCCTGGCTGGCCGGTGAAGGCTCGAAGGGCGTCGCGCATATGCTGTGGCCAAATTTCGAATTTGCCTGGCCGTTGCTCAACAATCCTGACCCGAAACTCTACCCCGCCCCCGAGGGCACCATCAGCCCGTGGGGGTTGCCGCTGGTCAACACCATCCTGTTGGTGAGTTCCAGCGTGACCATCACCATCGCTCACCACGCACTGCGCAAAGGCCATCGCGGCGCGCTGAAGATCTGGTTGGCGCTCACCGTGCTGCTGGGCCTGGCGTTTCTCGGGTTCCAGGCCGAGGAGTACATCCACGCCTATAAAGAGCTGGGCCTGACGCTGGGCTCCGGTGTGTACGGCGCGACGTTCTTCATGCTCACCGGTTTCCACGGCGCCCACGTGACCATCGGCACGATCATTTTGTTTGTGATGCTGATGCGCGTCCTGCGTGGGCACTTCAACGCCGAGCATCAGTTTGGTTTCGAGGCGGCCAGTTGGTATTGGCACTTTGTGGATGTGGTGTGGATCGGGCTGTTTTTCTTCGTTTACGTGCTGTGAGGTTCCTTACCACGGCGCGTGGGAAACCAGCTGGCCGCTGAAAAATCCCCAGGTGATCAGCGCCAGGGTGATCACGGCCACGACGACACGCACGGTCAAGGCGGTGACGAGGCGATTGGAGTTGCCCTCGTCCTTGACCAGAAAGAACAAGCCACTGAAGAGGCTCACGACAGTTGCGATCAGCATCAGGGCAATGGCTGCTTTGAGCATGGTCGGGCTCCTGGACATTGAAGAAGAGCTGCGGGCAATGAAAACAAGTATAGCCAGCGCCATAAAACAGTTTCGTCCCGGTATTGCGCCGACATTGGTGGTGTTGCTGCTGCTGCCGTTGATGGTGGGTTTGGGGTTCTGGCAGCTGTCACGCGGGCATGAAAAGCAACGCTTGCTCGACAGTTATGCCGAGCGCCGCGTGGCGGCGCCGATCAGCAGTGAACAACTCAATGACACGGTGGATCCAGCGTTTCGCCGTGTGCGTCTGCGCGGTCAATTCGACGCCGATCACAGCGTATTGCTCGACAACCGCATGCGCGATGGCAAGGCCGGTGTCGAGTTGCTGCAACCCTTCCACGACCAGGCCAGCGGCCTGTGGTTGTTGCTCAATCGCGGCTGGCTGCCCTGGCCGGACCGGCGCACCCCGCCCGCCTTCACCACGCCAGAACAGCCGCTGAATCTCGATGCCTGGGTGTACGTCGCTCCAGGCGAAACCTTCCAGTTGCATGCCGACCCGGCGGGCGCGCCATGGCCGCGATTGCTCACCGCGCTGCATCCCGCGGCGCTGTGGGCAGAGTTGGGCCGCAACGGTTTTGCCTATGAGCTGCGCGCTGAAGCCGGCCCAGGCACATACGAAACGACTTGGCCGGTGGTCGCCATGGGCCCGGAGAAACACCTGGCTTATGCCGTGCAGTGGTTCGCCATGGCGCTGGCGCTGCTGGTTCTTTACCTCTACCTCGGATCGCACAACAAGAAGGAGAAGCCCCATGGGAGCGGCCACGAATCGACTCAACATGTCTGACCTGCCCGATCGGCGCAAAGGCCGCTGGCAACTGCTGCTGATCCTGCTGATGGTGATCGGCCCGATGGTGCTGGCCACGTTTATGTACAAGCTGCAGTTCTGGGTGCCGGACAGCCGCAGTTATCACGGCGAGATGATCGGCAATGGCCAGACCCGCGCCGACATTGGCGTGCAGGCGGATGAGCAGCGCTGGCAACTGCTGGTCACCGCGCCCACGGCTTGTGCTGCCGATTGCCAGCAACTGGTGTACCTCGCCCGCCAATTGCAGATCGGCCTGGGGCGCGACGCCTCGCGCGCCAGCCATGCCTTGGCGAGTGCGCAGCTGGTGGGCGCCGACTACGAAACCAGGTTGAAAGCCGAATACCCTCAATTGCAGCGTTACGCGCTGGATGTTTCGACCTTCACCAAAAACGCTGCCGCACCGGGCGATGCGCAGCTGTGGATCGTCGACCCCCACGGCAACCTGGTGCTGCGCTACGACGCCAAGGTCAAGGGCAAGGACCTGCTCAACGACCTGCGCCACCTGCTGAAACTGTCGAATATCGGATAAGGGCACCGTCATGGCCAAACCTGGATTTCGCCTCGCGTTGTTTGCCACCTTGCTGGCGCTGATCGTCGTGCTGCTCGGTGCCTACACGCGCCTGACCCACGCCGGCCTCGGTTGCCCGGATTGGCCCGGTTGCTACGGTTTTATCAGCGTGCCGCAAAGCGAGGCCCAGTTGGCCCATGCCGAGTTGCATTTTCCCGACACGCCGGTGGAGGCCGACAAAGGCTGGGCCGAGATGACCCATCGCTACTTTGCTGGCACTTTGGGTCTGTTGATTGTGTTATTGGCAGCGCGCTCGTGGAGTCACCGGCGTGATCCTGGCCAGCCGGTCAAATTGCCGTTGTTTCTGCTGGCAGTGGTGTTTGCCCAGGCGGCGTTTGGCATGTGGACGGTGACCTTGAAGCTGTGGCCGCAGGTGGTGACGGGCCATCTGCTGGGCGGCTTTGCCACCTTGAGCCTGCTGTTTTTGCTGACCTTGCGCTTGTCCGGCGTGCTGCCCGCGTTGATCGTGCCCAAGCGCCTGCAATATTGGGCGACGGCCGGGTTGGTGCTGGTGATCGGGCAGATTGCGCTCGGCGGCTGGGTCAGCTCCAACTACGCGGCCGTCGCCTGTGTCGACTTGCCCACCTGCCATGGCGAGTGGTGGCCGGCGGCCGACTTTGCCAATGGCTTTCACCTGACCCAGCACATCGGTCCGAATTACCTGGGCGGCCAACTCGACAGCGAGGCGCGCACGGCCATTCACCTGACCCATCGCCTCGGCGCGGTGCTGGTGACCCTCGTCCTGCTGGGCCTGGCCTGGCAACTGCGTGCGGTGGGCATGACGCGGCTGGCGGGCTTGTTGTTGATCGCCCTCGCTGCGCAAATCTGCCTGGGCGTGAGCAACGTAGCGTTCGGCCTGCCGCTGGCGGTCGCGGTCGGGCATAACGCGGGCGGTGCAGGCTTGCTGCTGACGCTGGTGCTGGTCAATTACCACGCTCGAACCAGCCTGGTCAGGGTGCGCAATCAATTGCCGTTCGGCTGGCGATTTATCCCGCGCAAACACGTATCGGGGCTCATCACCCTTAAAGGAGAGATGCCATGGCGACCTTGATCGGTGCGCGTCACGATCAGGCAATCTGGCGTGATTACCTGGAGCTGACCAAGCCGAAAGTGGTGGTGTTGATGCTCATCACTTCCCTGGTAGGCATGTTCCTCGCCACCCGTGCCGGCGTGCCATGGACGGTGCTGGTTTTCGGCAACCTGGGCATTGCCCTGTGTGCCGGCGGCGCGGCAGCGGTCAACCATGTGGTGGATCGGCGGATCGATGCGGTGATGGCGCGCACTCACAAGCGGCCGCTGGCGCAAGGGCGGGTGTCGCCGATGGCGGCGCTGGCCTTTGCATTGTTTCTGGCTGTTGCAGGTTTGGGCCTGTTGCTGGCGTTCACCAATGCCCTGGCAGCGTGGTTGACCCTGGCCTCGCTGCTCGGCTACGCCGTGATCTACACCGGGTTCCTCAAGCGTGCGACGCCGCAGAATATCGTCATTGGCGGGCTGGCCGGCGCTGCGCCGCCGCTGTTGGGGTGGGTCGCCGTCACGGGGCACATCAGCGCCGAGCCGCTGCTGCTGGTGCTGATCATCTTCGCCTGGACCCCGCCGCACTTCTGGGCCCTGGCCATCCACCGCAAGGAGGAATACGCCAAGGCGGACATCCCGATGCTGCCGGTGACCCACGGCGAGCACTACACCAAGGTGCATATCCTGCTTTACACCTTTGCCCTACTGGCCGTGAGCCTGATGCCCTACGTGATCCATATGAGCGGCCCGCTGTACCTGGCGTGCGCGCTGGTGTTGGGTGCACGCTTTCTGCAATGGGCCTGGGTGTTGTACCGTGGCGGTCGGCCGCACGCGGCGATCAACACCTTCAAGTACTCTATCTGGTACTTGCTGCTGCTGTTTATCGCCCTGCTCGTAGACCACTACCTACTGTTGAACCTATGACTCGAACTCAAAAAACCGTCTTCATCCTGGTGGCCATCGTCGCGTTGATCATGGGCCTGACCGTTAACAAAGTGCTCAGCGGCAAAGGCCAGGGCGACCCCACCGCGCTGATCGACGCGGGCATCATCCTGCTGCCGCAAAGCCGGCAGTTGCCGCCTGTGAGCATGACCAATCAGGACGGCCAGCCGGTGGTAATCAACGAGTTGAAGGGTAAGTGGAGCCTGTTGTTCTTCGGCTACACCTTCTGCCCGGATATCTGCCCGACTACCCTCGCCCAGTTGCGCCAGATCAAGAGCGAACTGCCGAAGGAGGCAGTGGATAAGTTGCAAGTGATCCTGGTGAGCGTCGATCCGCATCGCGACACGCCGACCCAGCTCAAGCAATACCTGGGCTATTTCGACCCGCAATTCGTGGGCCTGACCGGCGCTAATGTGGAGGATGTGCAGAAGGTGTCGAATGCGGTGAGCATTCCGTTTATTCCGGCCGATACCAGCAAGCCGAACTACACCGTGGATCACAGCGGCAACCTGGCACTGATCGGGCCGGATGGGACGCAGCGTGGGTTTATCCGTGCGCCGTTGAACAACCAGAAGCTGGTGGCGCAGTTGCCGGGGTTGCTACAGCGCAAGTGAAGACAACACAAAGCAAATGTGGGAGGGGGCTTGCCCCCGATAGCAGTGGGTCA
>NZ_JADDUM010000045.1 GCF_015163715.1 Pseudomonas cyclaminis | reverse complement strand
TGGGGCGGCAGAAAGTGTGGTCCACGAATTCAAGCCTGCGTGCGGCCAGCATGTTTAACGGACGCCTGAGATCAAGATCACAATCAAAAGCGCAGATCAAAGCAGGCTATGAACTATCTGCCTGATGTATGGAGATCAAAATGTGGGAGGGGGCTTGCCCCCGATGGCGGCCTGACCAACGACAAAAAATTCAAGCTTTGCGGAGCCTCCCTGATGACCACTCATAAAGTTTCCTTCTACAACCTGGCCTGGCGCTGGCATTTCTACGCCGGCCTCTTCGTCGCCCCTTTCATGGTGCTGCTGGCCGTGACCGGCATCATCTACCTGTTCAAACCCCAACTCGACCCGCTGATGTACGGCAACTTGCTGACCGTGCCCGCAGCCGAACACACCTTGAGCGCCGACGAGCAACTGCAACGCGCCCAGGCCGCCTTCCCTCGGGGCAAGATCAGCAAATACCTGCCACCGGCCGATGCCACCAGCAGTGCGCAGTTCGTCATGCATCAAGATGGCCGTGAAGTGACGGTGTTCATCGACCCCTATCGCGGCACCGTCCTCGGCGAGCAGGACGCGAAATACAACCTGCAAGCCATCGCCCGTGCGCTGCACGGCGAGCTGATGATCGGCACCACCGGCGACCGCCTGATAGAACTCGCCGCCGGCTGGGGTGTGATGTTGGTGGTGTCGGGCCTGTACCTGTGGTGGCCACGCGGCAAGTCTTCGGCCGGCGTGCTGTGGCCACGCCTGAAGAGCCGCGGCCGCGTGTTCTGGCGCGACCTGCACGCGGTCGCCGGCTTCTGGGGCGCGGCGTTTTTGCTGGTGATGCTGCTCAGCGGCATGACCTGGACAGGCTTCTGGGGCAAGCAGTACGCGGGGCTGTGGAACACCTTCCCAGCAGCCATGTGGAACGACGTGCCGCAGTCCGACCAGCAAGCGCGGGTGCTCAACACCGCGACCCAACAGACCGTGCCCTGGGCCATGGAAAACACGCCGATGCCCATGTCTGGCGACCATGCCGAACACATGAACCACGGCGCCATGCACGCAGGTCCCGCCGCACCCACCATAACGCTGCAACAGGTGGTCGATCTGGCCACTTCGCGCAAGGTCGAGCCCGGCTACAGCATCACCTTGCCCACCACCGCCACCGGGGTGTTCACCGTCGCGGTGTTCGCCAACGACCCGCGCAATGACGCCACCCTGCACGTGGACCAATACACCGGCAACGTCCTTGCCGATGTGCGCTGGGCGCACTACAACCTGGTGGCGCGGGCCACCGAGACCGGTGTGATGTTGCATGAAGGCAAGATGTTCGGCTGGGTCAACCAACTGATCGTACTGGTGATCTGCCTGATGATTCTGCTCAGCGCCGTGAGCGGTGTGGTGATCTGGTGGAAGCGTCGACCTCAGGGTGGCCTGGGTGTGCCGCCGTTGCGTCATGACCTGCCAAAGTGGAAAACCGCGATGGTGATCATGCTCGGATTGGCGGTCATTTTTCCGCTGGTAGGCGCCTCGTTGATTGTGGTCTGGGCATTGGATCGCCTGGTGCTGTCGCGGTTTTTCAACCAAGGTGAATCTGCCTCAGGTTCGGCATGAAACAGGCGAGATGCCCGGCACAGAGCCCTTCTGTAGCCTTGCGTGGACGTTTGTCCCGCAGCCAATAAGTGTTAACTTATAACACTTTCTGCGTTATCGTTACTCGCCGCGCCCTGCGGCGAGTACCTCTCCAAGAAGACTGATCGACCCATGAACAACTACCTTGCGTGCGGCATCTGCCTGCTTGCCTTGCACGACACTGCCCAGGCCCTGACCCTGCCCGCCAGCCCCATCACCGCGCCCGCCGTGGATGACCAGCGCGTCGACCTCAAGACGCCCACCACTGCCGGTTCGCGCCTGAACCTCACGGCCCTGCAAACCCCGGCCAGCGTCGAGAGCCAGACCGGCGCGCAGATCCGCGAACGCGGGGATGCCAGTGTGCAAGACGCTATTTCCCGCGCCACCGGCATCAGCCGCACCGGCTCACCGGGCGACGGCGGCACCTCGTTGTCGGCCCGTGGTTTCACCGGCCAGGGCTCGGTGATGCAGCTGTACGACGGCAACCGCATGTACATGGGCATGGGCACCTCGACCTTCCCGGTAGACACCTGGTCGGTGGAGCGCGTCGACGTGCTGCGCGGCCCGGCCTCGGTGCTGTACGGCGAAGGCGCCACCGGCGCAGTGATCAACACCGTGCCGAAAAAGCCGTTTGAGGGCGAGATCGAAAACCACATCCGCCTGGGCTACGGCTCCTACGACCGCCAGCAGCAGGCCCTCGACAGCGGCGGCTCGCTGACCGACACCCTGAGCTATCGCCTGAACCTCAATCGCCTGCGCAGCAATGGTTTTATCGACCGTGGCGACTCCAGCAGCGACTTCATCAGCGGCGCCATGCGCTGGCAAGCGGCGGACAACCTGAGCTTCACCCTGGCCAGCGACTACGGCGACCAGCGCCCGCAAAACTACTTCGGCACGCCGCTGATCAACGGCCAGTTGCACAAAGGCCTGCGCGACAAGAACTACAACGTCAGCAACGACACCCAGCACTACAACGACCAGTGGACGCGCCTGACCAGCGAGTGGCAAATCAGCGATAACGTCAGCGCCACCAACGCGCTGTATTACCTGAAAAACCAGCGCCGCTGGCAGAACGCCGAGAACTACACTTTCACCGGCGGCCAACTGACCCGCAGCGGTAATTTCGCCATCAAGCACAATCAGGAACAAGTCGGCGACCGCCAGACCTTCACCTTCAAGCACACCCTGTTCGGCCTCGACAGCCAGACCGTGACCGGCGTGGAATACAACCGCATCCGTTTCCGCCTGGCGAGTAATTCGCCGTTCAACGACGTAGTGACCGGTGGCCAACCCATCGACATCAACCACCCTGCGCCGGCGCAGTTCGACAGCCAGGACGCCTTTAAACCGCTGTTCGCCACCACCACCAAAACCGTTGCCGGCTTCGCCGAAAATCGTTTGCAACTCACTGACCAACTGTCGCTGATCACTGGTATCCGCCGCGACTATGCACAGGTTGAGCGTGACGCTCTGCGCGACGGCAGCCGCACCGACAAGACCCTCACCGGCAATAACTGGAAAGCCGGCCTGGCCTATGCGATCACGCCGGACACCTCGGTCTACGGCCAGTACGCCACCAGCACCGACGGCGTCGGCGGCCTGATTTCCCTGAGCCCGAGCCAGCAGCAGTTCGACCTGTCCACCGCCAAGCAGACCGAAATCGGCATCAAGCAAGCCTTCTGGGACCAGCGCGGTGAATGGACCCTGGCGGCCTACCACATCGTCAAAAAGAAACTGCTCACCGACGTACCGGGCGACCCGGACCTCAAGCAGCAAGTCGGCCAGCAGTCCTCCCGTGGCCTGGAAGCCAGCCTCGACCTGCAACTGCCCAACGCCTGGCAACTGCAAGCCAACGCTGCCCTTGTCCACGCGCAGTACGACGACTTCAGCCAGGACGTCAACGGCGTGCAGGTGTCCCGCGACGGCAACCGTCCGGTGGACGTCCCGCGCCGCACCGCCAACCTGTGGTTGAGCAAAGCCGTGACCGACGACATCCACGCCGGTGCCGGAGTGCGTTATGTGGACGCGCGCTACGCCGACATGGCCAACCAGAATGCGCTGCCGAGCTACACCGTGGTCGATGCAACCGTGTCGTGGAAGGCGCTGCGCAATACCACGCTAGGGTTGCAACTGAATAACCTGTTCGACCGTACCTACGCCGTCAGCCAGTACAACGACGGCCAGCAGTGGATCCTCGGCGAGCCGCGCTCGTTCTTCGTCACCGCGGACTACACCTTCTAACTGTGTTGACCTTGAGAACATCGATGACCTCACTCACCCTCACACAGCTGGGCTGGACCCCACCGGGTCACGACCACTGCCACCACCTGTTCCAACTGCGTGACGCCAGCCTGCGCGTCGGTGCGGGGGAGTTCGTGGGGTTGATCGGGCCTAATGGCAGCGGCAAGACCAGCCTGTTGCGCTGCGCCTATCGCTTCAGCAAACCGGCCCAAGGTGAAGTGCAACTCGCCCATCAAAACGTGTGGCGGCAAAGCGCAAAGTGGTGCGCGCAACGCATTGCCGTGGTGTTGCAGGAGTTTCCTGACGCCTTCGGCCTGCGGGTGGATGAGGTGGTCGCCATGGGCCGCACGCCCCACAAAGGGCTGTTCGATGGCGACACCCTGCACGACCGGCAGTTGGTGCAGCAGGCGCTCGAATCCGTCGGCCTGCTGGGTTTCGAGGACCATGCCTTCGCCACCCTCTCGGGCGGTGAAAAACAGCGCGTCATTCTCGCCCGAGCCCTGGCCCAACAGCCGCAATTGCTGATCCTCGACGAGCCGACCAACCACCTCGACCCGCGCTATCAGCTAGAGCTTTTGCGGCTGGTCAAGCGCCTGGACATCGGCACCCTGGCCAGCATCCACGACCTGAACCTGGCCGCCGCGTTCTGTGATCGGCTGTACGTGATCAACCACGGGCGCATTGTCGCCAGTGGCACGCCCCATGAAGTGCTGACCGCCGAACTGTTGCGCGAGGTGTTCGGCGTCGACGCGCTGATCGACACTCACCCCTTGTCCGGCTACCCCCGAATCACCTGGATAACCTCATGATGATCCTGCGCTCCCTGCTGTCTCTGGCCCTGCTGTTCGGCACGGCCCAAGCGTTCGCCGATGCGACCCATTACCCGGTGACCGTCAAAAGCTGCAACCGCGACGTGACCTTTCAAGAGGCGCCGAAGCACGCGGTGAGCCACGACATCAACATGACCCAGATGATGCTCGCCCTGGGCCTCAAGCCGCACATGGCCGGCTACAGCGGCATTACCGGCTGGAAGTCGGTCACGCCAGAAATGGCCGGGATGCTCGACGGCCTGCCGGAGCTGGCGAGCAAGTACCCGTCGGTGGAAACCCTGCTCAATGCCAACGTGGATTTCTTCTTCGCCGGCTGGGATTACGGCATGCGCGTGGGCGGCGACCTGACGCCGAGCACCCTGCAACCCTTGGGCATCAACGTGTACGAGCTGACCGAGTCCTGTGCGTTTGTGATGAAGCGCCCGGCCGCAACCCTGGACGACACCTATAACGACCTGCGCAACCTGGGCAGGATCTTCGACGTGCAGGACCGCGCCAACACCCTGATCGCACAGATGCAGGCGCAGGTCGACGAGGTGCAAAAAGACCTGCCCGCCGACAAGCCGCGAGTGTTCCTCTACGACAGCGGTGAGGACCGCGCCATGACGTCGGGTCGCCTGGGCATGCCCCAGGCACTGATCGACGCAGCCGGGGGGCGCAACATTCTCGATGACGTGGACGCCAGTTGGACCCGCGTCAACTGGGAGACCGTGGTGGAGCGCAACCCGCAGGTGATCGTGATCGTCGACTACAGCGAGATCACCGCCGGGCAGAAGCAGGCCTTCCTGATGAATAACCCGGCGCTGCAAGGGGTGGACGCCATCAAGAACCAGCGTTTTATCGTGATCCCCTACGTGCAGGCCACGCCAGGCATCGATAACGTGCTGGCGGTGGAAACCCTGGCCAAGGGGTTCCACGGCGAATGAACAGCCGTCGTTATGCCTGGCTGCTCGTCGCACTGGTTGCGTTGTTGCTGGCCTCCAGTGTGATCTCCCTGGCGTTCGGCCCGGCGCGGGTGCCGGTGGACGTGGTGGGGCGCATCTTGCTGCACAAGGCGTTCGGGCTGGGCGAGGTGACGTGGCCGGCCGGGCAGGAATCCATCGTCTGGCTGATTCGCGTGCCGCGCATGTTGCTGGGCGCCTTGGTCGGCGCCGGGCTGGCGCTGATCGGCGCGGTGCTGCAGGCCGTCACCCGTAACCCATTGGCCGACCCGCACCTGCTGGGCGTGACCTCGGGCGCCACATTGGGCGCGGTGATCGTGGTGGTGCAGGTGGGTGAAGTGATTGGCCTGTTGACCCTGCCGGTCGCCGCATTCCTGGGCGCATTGGCAAGCATGCTGGTGGTGCTCGCAGTGGCCAGCCGCAATGGCCGACTGGAGAGTGATCGCCTGTTGTTGTGCGGCGTGGCGGTGTCATTCGTGATGATGGCGGCGGCCAATCTGTTGCTGTTCATGGGTGACCATGCGCAGCCTCGGCGGTGATGTTCTGGATGCTCGGCGGCCTCGGCCTGGCGCGCTGGGAACTGCTGGCCATTCCCACCGCAACGGTGCTGTTGGGGCTGGTGTTTCTGCTGGGCATGGCCCGCCCGCTGAATGCCTTGATGACCGGCGAACAGACCGCCGTGACCCTCGGCCTGAACGCCCGCAATGTGCGGCTCAAGGTGTTTTTGATCGCCTCGTTGATGACCGGCGTGCTGGTGTCCATCAGCGGCTCCATCGGCTTTGTCGGGCTGATGGTGCCGCACATTGCCCGGCGCCTGGTGGGCGCCGAACACCGTCGATTGCTGCCGGTGTGCACGCTATTGGGCAGCCTGTTCCTGGTATGGGTCGATGTCGCGGCGCGTACCATGATCGCCCCGGAAGACCTGCCCATCGGCGTCGCCACGGCAGCCATTGGCGGGTTGTTTTTTATTGGTTTGATGCGCAAGCGCTAAAACCCCGCCGCGCCTTACAGCTCATCACGCTCACGGATCGGCAACACTTCATCAGTCAACGGCAGATCGGTCTGGGCATCACGGCGACTGCCCGTTGGCACCTCGGACAAAAGCCCCTCCTGGCGCCAGTAGTTGTCCCTGTCGAGCACGAGCAACTGCCCAACCCCACTCAATCGCATGAGAAATTCAGTGGGTTTAAGGCTGGCCGCGGACACCATCAGCTGGGTTTCCGGCACGGAAAAATCCGGTACGTATTTCAGCAGTCCCCCGCCACGAGGCGCTACGTAAAGGCTCATCATCGGTTGATGGTGCGCCTTGAGGATCCGAACGAAATAGCTCAGCAATGACGGTTCGATAAAGTTGCTCGACAAGACCCCATCCTTGTCGGTCGGGCTGTCGATGGGGCTCTTGTCCAGATAGATCAACTGAGCGCCAACGGCCTGATAGTCTGTTGGAAAAACCGGATAGGGCACTGGCTCGTCGACCGGCGATACAAGGGGCTGCACAGGTCCAGTCCGTCCCGTGTAAAACAATCGAAGCAGCCTGACGTTGTCGACACCCGGCCACACCGGCAGCGTGGCGGTAAACGAAGAGCGCGTCGACTCTGTCAAAATCGCCGCGACATAATTGTGCCCCTTCACCGACGACAACCCGCGCTGAATGTCTCGGGCCGCATCATCAGCATGGGAAAACAGCGGGCCGCAGATCGGAAAGTCATAGAACGCTTGTGTCGTGCCTGGCTTCCAGTCTGGGCGGATCCGCAGCGTGCCCGCCCAGACCCTGCCCTGGACCAGCACATCCACATTGCCGTGACGCGCCAGGTCATGCACATAGTCGAGTATCGTGATTTTCCCCTCCCGTAACTGTTGGTGCGATACCTGATACCGGTTCTCACTCAACGCCTCGTCAGAGCCCAGGTACTGATACCTGATCAACGCGCCCTCAGGGCAGGCCAGGTACAACGTCAACTGTTTGCCCTTCATGGCAAAACGGCCAAACCGAACCCCGTTGTCCACATCCGAGGGCGAATGGAACAGCCCCTCATGGGGGTCCTGGCCAGGCGTCTGGGGTTCAAGTGACGCGCAGAGGTATATCCCTTCCAGCACATACCCCTGGGGGAAAAGTCCCTTGGGGAACACCTGCTCGTACTTCCAGTAATTCTGCCGCGCCAGAGGCAGCGTCACCATGTACTGGTCTTTTTTGGACGACTTGAGGACGTAGCCGAACTGGAGGGTATTGCCGTATTGGCAACGCTCCTGGGCATACCGCACCGCCGCCTCGGGCTGGGCGAAGAGAGGGCTTAGCGCCGGCTCGGCAATCGCCGTTTGGATTTGCATGGCCGGCACGACAGGCGCATTCACGAAAAAGGTGCCCAGCAGCACGCGTGGCGGTCCCCAGACCTTGCTGCCTTGCACCACGCGCAAAGTACCGGCCTTGCCCAGGCGAGTGACAAAATCCTCGGGGTTGAGTTCTCCTGCACGGATCTGGTGTTCCAGCGCGTTCTCCAGCCGATCCTCGCGCACCAGGTTCAGGGGCTGCAGAGCGCTTTTCAGCGCAGCCTCCTGCGCCGAGTGGCTGCAGCTGTAACTCAACACGCACCCATCTGAGCCGAACAGGTACTCGCGGCTCAGCGAGGCATCGACCTCTGACAGTGCGGCACTGATGACCCGGGTTGACAGCATGTTGCGGTAGATATCACGTTGCATGGCATCCAGCGCAAACGGCAGTTCGCGTCCGGGACTGGAGCGGTAGCGCGCAACAAGGGTGTGTGCTGCGGGAAACCCGCCAAACGCCACGACCTCGTCCGGGAAAATCCACTTGGGATCGAAGTCCTCCCGAAGGACACTCACAGGCTCAGTGGCGACAAACAGACCGTCAGGGCGCTTGAGAATCAGCCCGCCCGATAAACGCCGGCCGTTGATGTCTTTGAGCCGGGACTGGGCATAACGGGCCGCATCATCCTGATCATAAAAAGCCGGTCCCAAACGACGGCGAACAAAGTTCGCGTAGGGCCGCCACTGCGAGGGTGCCTTGTTTACCGCTGCACGGCGATCCCAACACGGCGTGCTGTACAGCACCGTCAAGTCGCCGGTCTGGGCCATCAACGAAACAAAGCGGCGAATATCCAGGGTGCCACGGCGCAGGCTCATGTCCTGCACCGCGACCTCATCACCATTGCTCCCACCGGTGAACAATGAGGTCGCGGGCGGCTGATAACGCAACAACGCGCCTTCCAGTGTCGACAGATAAATGGGCAGCCCACCTTGCGCGCTTGAGCGTGCCAAGTAACGGACGTCATCCTCGGCCCGTTGCAGCAACTGAGGTGTGGCGAAAAACCGGGTCAGCCAGGCCTCAAGCGGCGGCAGCCCACTGGGCAGCCACTGCTGCGAATGAAGCAGCCCGACCAGCACAAAACCGTGGGCAAAGTCGCCACCCTGCAAATAGGCCGCCCCCAGGGAAGAGTCACTCAAGCGCCTGCCGGAAGCGCCAGGGGCCAGTTCGCTGACCACGTACTCGTTTTTTTGCGGGTGTTTGAGCACGTAGGACGTGTACGCCTGAACATCCAGGTTTCGACCATAGCTGCGAATATGAGCATTGATCGCCGCCGCATCCTGCGTCATGAAAATCGCGCTGAACGATGGTGTTTGCGGGGCAACCCCGGCGTATTCGAAGTTCGGCGTCCAGTCCGCGTACACCCTGACCCGTGCGCCCCACAGGCGGCTCTGCACCAGCACCCGCAGCTCACCGGCATCCGCCAGGCGCGTCACAATGTCCTGCGGCTTGAGCACGCCCGTTTCCAGCCGCTGGTGATAACTGTGAATCCCCGGCTCGCGGTTTGCGTTGGCCAGCACCAACAGTTCGTTTGCAGAACCACTGGGGAAATAGCCGATCAGGCTGTTGGGCGAACCACTGAGGTAGGCAGGCATTCGAGACTGGATCACGGAGCGGATTTCGATATCAGTGAACATCGTTGTGCTGACCTCAAGGTCAGTCGTGGTCCAGCCCAGGCGCCGCCAGCGCGCCAACTCGTCGTGGGACTGTGGCGGATGGGAGCTGTAGCGGGCGTGAATGACATGATCTTTCGGGGGCACCAGCAAGCCGTTGCCCGGCGACGGGAGCAGCAAATCCCCGGCGAACCCATCCCCCTGAATACGCACCGGCTCAGTGAACGCAAAGCGCTGGTCGGCACGCTGCAAGATATAGCCGCCATAGGCTGCGTCGCGCCGCACGCCTATGCGCTCATGGGCATGGCGTGCCGCATCGTCGGCACTCAGGAAGGTGGCGCTGGGGCTCTCGCTCGGCAAGCCAAGCGGCAGATATTCATCGTCAGACAGCGGCCCTGGGGCATTCCAGAGTCGCCCCTGCTGAAGCACGGCCAGATCACCTGCGCGAATGACCCTGCGCACAAACCCTCGGGGTGACAACGATCCGGTCATCAGCGCGGCGTGGTTACCGTTATCCGACACCGT
Organism: Pseudomonas cyclaminis; assembly: GCF_015163715.1. Classification (GTDB taxonomy): domain Bacteria; phylum Pseudomonadota; class Gammaproteobacteria; order Pseudomonadales; family Pseudomonadaceae; genus Aquipseudomonas; species Aquipseudomonas cyclaminis. The sequence goes on along the minus strand of NZ_JADDUM010000045.1, from coordinate 13,198 downwards.
GCCGTCGGCGGCCACCCGGAACAATTCGGTGGCGGCTGCGGCGTCAGGCATTTGCCACTGCAACAGCGCCTTGTCGTCAGTGTGCAAAAACAGCTTCAAGCCCAGGTCGCCGATCTGCAGATTCCGGGTGGAAGCCGCCTGATTCATTGCCGTCACCAACAACAGAGGGCTGACAAATCGCTTGTACAACCAGGGCTCCAAGGCAGATAGCGCTGCCGTAGCCAGCGGAGCGGCCGAGTAGTAAAAGCCCACCAGGCGATAGTTGGATGGCAGCCGTGGTTGGCCATTTTCGCGAAGCGGGAACAACCCGGTCAGCGACGCCCCCCAGACCGTCGGTTCGGTGGCGATATAGGTCGAGGTGCCCAGGTGCTGGAGGACAACCCCCTGATAACGGGCTTGCGGCAGGTGGGCCGGGAGGCTCAAGGCAAGCAACACGGCTACCTGGGCGCTACCGGCGACCGGGGTAAAAAAGGGTTGCTCCGACACGGTTCCGGCAGGGCTTACAGCACTGCGCAGGGTCCAGTCGTGGGGCACCTTGCCCCGCGATCCACCCCACACGGGCGAAGGCACCACTACCTTTAACTCCCCGGCCTTTGCCAGCCTGCGGACGGCCCCTTCAAACGCGGTTGACGGCTCCACCGCCACGCTGCCGGTCAGCTGGCCGAGCAGGCTCTTTTCCTCCGTCGAACCGCTGCTTACGTACCTGAGTAACGAACCCTGCGCACCCGATAAGTAATGCACCTGGGAAAAGCCCCGATGTGTGATCGCAAACACTTGGTCGGCGGGGGAATAAAAACTGCCGAACAGCTCGACCTGATCCTCGGTGAACTGGGGGTTATGCTGCTTTATCTGACCGTCGTCGGCTGGATGGGAATGATAAAGCCCAGTGCACTGATAGGGATGGGGAGCGATGAAGTTATCCTGATCATCCAGGGCCAGAATCGTACGGAAATCGAACAGCACCTGGGCACCGCTGACCGGTTCTGTCGCGAAATAATGATTGCCACGCTTGAGAATCGCACCGCCATATTCTTTGTCCCGACGCTCGCCGATCTGAGCATGAGCCCAGCGTGCGGCATCATCGGCGGTCACAAATGCTGGCCCTGTGGTAATCGGCGGGATGCTGGAAAAGGGTCGCCAGTCGGCCGTCACCCGACCCGCACGATCCCAGATGCGGTCAGTACTGAGCACCGTCAGCATCCCGGCAGCCGCGACCCTCAGCACATACTCCTGGGGCGTAAGCGTTCCTGTCAGCAAGGGGGCTTCAAGGTCGTGATCGCCGACGAGGCCATCCTCGGCAACGTGGTACAGACCGGCTTCGGCCTCAGAGTAGGAAAACTGGTACCTGAGCAGCGCCCCTCCCGGCGCTTGCTGATACAGCCCCAAAGGCTGCTCCGGTGTCTGCAGGCTGGCAATCAGATGAGCCTGATGGGCTGCCGTCGCCAAACCCAGCGCCGGAAAAAAGCTGCGGTAGAGCCAAGGCTGGGCCACCGCCAACGCGGTGCGCTCTGCGGGGGGCTCACAGTAGAAACCGGCGATACGATGCCCATCGGGCACCCGGTAGAACCCATCCTGGTCCGTCGATAAAAACTGCGTGACCAAAAATCGTGGCTCTTTGACGTGCACGGCGTGAGTCGCCACATACTGTGCCTTATCGTCACGCTTGAAGATAAGCCCCAGGCGCCAGGTGTCCTTAGCGCCCTCGCTACCTTCAACACCGGCGTTGATGGCGTCCGTCACCTGGTCGCACACCTTTGTCAGTAACGGCAATAACGCCGGCGAGTGCTGCACAAACGGGGTATAGGGCTGCCAATGAGCAGGCACCACGCCACGCGATCCGCCCCACACATCACTGGCGACGACAAAACTCAGCTCTCCGATCCTGGCCAGCGTCTGGATGTCGCCTTCAACCGTATCATCAGCCGCGACCGGGCGCCCCCTCAGTTCACCGTTCAGCCATTTGACGTAAAGCGCCTCCTGGGCTGACCCGCTGGGTTTGTAGCGAATCAATGAATCGTCCGGACCGGACAGGTACGACAGCGAGAAGGTCTTCTGGTGAACCACTTCGGCGATCACATCGTCGATGGAAAAAAAGTTCACAAACGCCTTGACCTGTTGCGCTGAAAACTCGGGATTTTCGAGCGCTACGCTTGCATGCACGGCCGGGTGCGAATGATAGATCCCGATCAACCGATACCCGCTCGGGGCAACGACGGAACCATCAGGCGCGCGATTGAGCACCTTTCTGACATCAAATGTTTCTGCTGAACCCACGAAGGGTTCGGTGGCAAAAAAATACCGCTGTGGGTTACGCAGGATCACCCCGCCGTACTCACGTTCACGCCGCGCGCCAATTCGCTTGTGGGCCCAGAAAGCCGCATCGTCGGCATGAACAAAGGCAGGACTCAGCGTTGGAAGCGCAACCACTGCCTTACCGCCGCCCGCTGCCACAGGTTTGGGTAGCGGCTTGCCTGCGGCAAACGGTACCCAGTGCCGATCAACGGGCCCAACCGGCCCCCACAGGCTATTTCCCTGCACGATTCGCAAGCGGCTGACCTGCGCCAACGTGCGCACCGCATCAGCCGGTGTGAACGTGCCGTCTGCCAGGTTGCGGGCAATCAGGCTGCCGCCTCTGGGCGCCTCATAAAACTTCAGGAATTCGGCCTGTTCAGCGCCAACGGGGTCCAGGACGATCAGGCTGTCTTTAGCCCCGGAAAGGTAGCCCGGCACTTGCAACTGATGGATCTGATAGGCCTCCTGATCAGTGAAGCTTTGCGCGTAGACGGCATTGTCTTCATTCGACCAATTCATTCTGGCGCCGGCCGATTGCGCCCGGTGTGATCCGACCCAGGCATGCAATTGGTAACCGTCAGGCAACGCCAACTGCTGGGAAGTGCTGTCCCAGGGATAGAACCCTTGGAATTTATAAGGGTTGCTTCCCGACTCCAGTGCTTGCGTCAATACATAGCGCTGGTCAGGGCGCTTGAGAATCAACGCAGCGTATTCACGACCTCGACGCTGATCCATCTGCGCATGGGCGTACAACGCGGCTTCATCGGCAGACGCAAAGGGTGGGCTCACCTTAAGCCCCTGCAAGGGGAACGTTGCATACGGCACCCAGTCGGTTCCGACCATGCCCGCCACATCCCACAGCGAACTGGTTTGCTCGACGGTCAACTCACCCGCCTCGGCCACCCGTGCCACAAACTGACGAGGCGTCATCGTCCCGCGGTCCAGCGCCTGTTGAATACCTTGGTCGGAAACCACGCCCTGCTCATCAACCCTGAACAACTGTGTTTCCGCTGGCGAACCGCTGAACCGGTAGCGCAACAGCGCGTTATCACGAGTGCGCAGATACACTGAGAGCCCCAGTGCAGAGACAGGGGCCTGCAGGTATCGACGGGCCTTGGCAATGTAGGCGGCCAGTTCGGCGGGACTGAAGAACTGCGGGTACAACCAGGGCTCTGTCTTGGGAAGCTGCGCCGGCGCCGACCGCGACAGATAAAAAAAGCCATGAACATGCAGACCCGGCGGCAGGAAGGGCCCGCCCGTCAGCGAAGGCAGGCGGTTATCGGCGGGCACGTGCTCGTCACCACTGAGCGCAAGCGCCTGGGTTGCGACAAACTCATCCTGTTGTTCATGCCTGAGCAGCATGACCATCTGCCGGACCTCTGGCTTGCGCCTCATGCGCACCTGCGCATGGTTCAGCGCCTGCTCCACAGTCGGAAAAAGCGGGCCACACGCGATGGTTTCCTGGGTCGCGGCCAATGGCAGATAGGGCTGCCAGCGCTGATCAATAACGCCAGCAGCACCTCCCCAATCCTCACTGGGCGTCAGCAGGGACAAGCGGCCCAGCGATGCCAGCTTCCTGATGAAGCCTTCGATGGAACCATCGTGACCATGGGCAGGCGGGGCGGTTTTGACCTCGTCAATCCAGTCCACGAACTGCCGCTCAGCCTGCGAAAACCCGGACTGGTATTTGAGCAGCGTGCCGTTGGGCCCAGACACATACGCAGTGCCCAGCGCCCGCCCCTCATAGTGATTGAACACCACATCCCGCTCGGAAAAAAAGCTGTTGAAGATGCGCACCTGGCGATCGGAAAATCGAGGGTTGGACTTTTTCAGGTAGATAAACTGATCCGGATGAGAGTGCAGCGCGCCCAGCAGTTTATAGCCCGGAGGCTCAACAAACTGATTGTTCACCCCCCGCTCCAAAAGCAATGAAAAGTCGAACGTAGCGGACTTGCCGGAAATCGGCTCGGTCGCAAAAATCTTGTTGTCCGACACCCTCTGCAAAATGACGCTGCCGTATTCCACATCTCGTCTGGTGCCGATGCGCTCATGCGCATAACGCGCGGCATCATCGGCGCTGACAAATGCCGGGCTGTATTTGTACTTCGTGACCTTCGCGGTAGCCGCCCGCTTTTCCCTGGGTAATTCTGCGTCCATGAAACCACCTTCACACCATTGAGTAATGGGTGCCCATCGGCACCCGGGATTGCACAACGCAAACCCACACCGAGGATCCCCGGCGCTACGCCCGCAAGGGTGTTCAATAGATATGCAGGCACGCGTACCCCACCAAGCCCTGTTTAAGCGCACAGCCTGCACCGCATGCACCGACTCGCCCCCGGTTGGTGCGTCACTCGCACAACCTGAGGTTTTTACCCTGTAAAAACAGGCACTTCAGCAGTAGGCACAGCCTTTGCTAGAACCCCTTGGTATCTGCATCCGCCCCTCATAAAAATCACCTGTACCCGGAGATCGCACCATGAAGCGTCGCAGCTTGATCAAGGCTTTCACTCTGTCGGCATCCATTGCCGCCATGGGCATGACCTGGACTATCCAGGCCGCCGAGACCATCAAGGTCGGCATCCTGCACTCGCTGTCCGGGACCATGGCCATCTCCGAGACGTCCCTCAAAGACATGGCGTTGATGACCATCGACGAGATCAACGCCAAGGGCGGTGTAAACGGCAAGATGCTCGAACCGGTGGTCGTGGACCCGGCTTCCAACTGGCCGTTGTTCGCCGAAAAAGGCCGGCAGTTGCTGACCCAGGACAAGGTCGCCGTGGTGTTCGGCTGCTGGACCTCGGTGTCGCGTAAATCCGTGTTGCCGGTGTTCGAAGAACTCAACGGCTTGCTGTTCTACCCCGTGCAATACGAAGGTGAAGAGATGTCGCCGAACGTGTTCTACACCGGTGCGGCACCAAACCAGCAGGCGATCCCGGCCGTGGAATACCTGATGAGCGAAGAAGGCGGCAGCGCCAAACGCTTCTTCCTGCTGGGCACCGACTACGTGTACCCGCGCACCACCAACAAGATCCTGCGCTCGTTCCTGCATTCCAAAGGCGTCGCGGATAAAGACATCGAAGAGGTCTACACCCCGTTCGGCCACGCCGATTACCAGACCATCGTCGCCAACATCAAAAAATTCTCTGCCGGCGGCAAGACCGCGGTGATCTCCACCGTGAACGGCGACTCCAACGTGCCGTTCTACAAAGAGCTGGCCAACCAGGGTTTGAAGGCCACCGACGTGCCGGTGGTGGCGTTCTCCGTGGGTGAAGAAGAACTGCGCGGCATCGACACCAAGCCGCTGGTGGGCAACCTGGCCGCCTGGAACTACTTCCAGTCGGTGGAGAACCCGGTCAACCAGAAATTCGTCGCCGACTGGAAAGCCTACGCCAAGAAACACAACCTGCCGGGCGCCGACAAAGCCGTGACCAACGACCCGATGGAAGCCACCTACGTGGGCATCCACATGTGGGCCCAGGCGGCCGAGAAAGCCAAGTCCACCGACGTCGACAAAGTGCGTGAAGCCTTGGCCGGCCAGACCTTCGCCGCGCCGTCGGGCTTTACCCTGACCATGGACAAGACCAACCACCACCTGCACAAGCCGGTAATGATCGGTGAGATCCAGGCCGACGGTCAGTTCTCGGTGGTGTGGCAAACCCAGGAGCCGATCCGCGCCCAGCCATGGAGCCCGTACATTCCTGGCAATGACAAAAAGCCGGACTATGCGGTGAAGAGCAACTAAAGCCCCACCACAGGCCAAATGTGGGAGGGGGCTTGCCCCCGATGGCGGTGTATCAGGCAATGCATTTATCACTGAACCACTGCTATCGGGGGCAAGCCCCCTCCCACAGTTTTGACCGCGCATGACTAGGACATTTGTTTATGCCCACTGCCCTCCATCGCTATTTCCTGGCCTTGCTGCTGTTGCTGCCGTTTGCCGCACACGCCAGCGACGCCGAAGACTTCCTCGCCGCCAACCCGACCCAACAAGCCAAGCTGCTCCAGGACTGGGCCGCAACGCCTGACCCGGCACGCATCGAGTTGGTGGACGCCCTGCAACAAGGCCAGATCACGGTCAATGGCGAGACCAGGACGGTGCGCCTGAACAACCGCCTGCGCGGCTTGATCGACAACGTGCAAGCCAGCCAGCAACTGCTCGCCGCCGACCCCAAGGTGCGTCTGGCCGCAGCGGTTACCCTGCAAAAAAGCGCGCAACCTGCGCAGCTCAAGTTTCTCGACCAGCGCGTTGCCGCCGAAACCGATGAAGGCGTGCACACCGCCCTGAGCCTGGCCCTGGCCAACCTGCAACTGGTCGACCCCGACCCGGTGGTGCGCCTGGCGCCGTGCGTTTGCTCGCAGCACCGGCGACCCGCTCGCCCGTACCCGCCTTGAAGCGCTGCTCGCGCCCGGCGTCGAAACCGATGCCACCGTGCACACCGCCGCCGAAACCAGCCTGGCCCAGGTCAAACGCAAATTGATGGTGGGCGAGATCCTCGGCCAAGCCTTCAGCGGTATGTCCCTCGGTTCGATCCTGCTGCTGGCCGCGCTGGGCCTGGCGATCACCTTTGGCCTGTCGGCGTGATCAACATGGCCCACGGCGAGATGCTGATGCTCGGCGCCTATTCCACCTATGTGGTGCAGTTGCTGATGCAGCGCTACGTGCCGCAAGCCATCGAGTTCTACCCGCTGATCGCGCTGCCGGTGGCGTTTTTCGTCACCGCCGCCATCGGCATGGCGCTGGAGCGCACGGTGATTCGTCACCTCTACGGCCGGCCATTGGAAACCCTGCTCGCCACCTGGGGCATCAGCCTGATGCTGATCCAGGCCGTGCGCCTGGTGTTCGGCGCGCAGAACGTCGAAGTGGCCAACCCCCAATGGTTGTCCGGCGGTATCCAGGTGCTGCCCAATCTGGTGCTGCCGTACAACCGCATCGTGATCATCGCCTTCGCGCTGTTCGTGGTGGTGCTCACCTGGCTGCTGCTCAACAAGACGCGCCTGGGCCTCAACGTGCGCGCCGTCACCCAGAACCGCAACATGGCGGCCTGCTGCGGCGTGCCCACCGGGCGCGTGGACATGCTCGCCTTTGGCCTCGGCTCCGGCATCGCCGGCCTGGGCGGCGTGGCGCTGAGCCAGATCGGCAACGTCGGCCCGGACCTGGGCCAGAGCTACATCATCGATTCGTTTCTGGTGGTGGTGTTGGGCGGCGTCGGCCAGTTGGCCGGCAGTGTCACTGCGGCCTTCGGCCTGGGCATCGCCAACAAGATTCTGGAACCGCAGATCGGTGCCGTGCTCGGCAAGATCCTGATCCTCGCGCTGATCATTCTGTTTATCCAGAAACGCCCGCAAGGACTCTTCGCACTGAAAGGACGGGTGATCGACTGATGAACCAGCCATTGATGCTTACAGCCGCGCAAAAGGCCGGCCCCAAGGCGACGATTGCCGCCGGTGTGATCATCCTGATCCTGCTGCTGGCCTTGCCGTTGTGCTCTCTGCTCTCGCCGGAAAACCCGCTGCATGTGTCGGCGTACACCCTGACGCTGGTGGGCAAGATCCTCTGCTACGCCATCGTCGCCCTGGCCCTGGATCTGGTGTGGGGTTACGCCGGGATGCTGTCTCTGGGCCACGGTTTGTTCTTCGCCCTCGGCGGTTATGCGATGGGCATGTACCTGATGCGCCAGGCGTCCGGTGATCAACTGCCGGCGTTCATGACCTTTTTGTCGTGGACCGAATTGCCCTGGTACTGGGCCGGCACCGACCACTTCCTCTGGGCCTTGTGCCTGGTGGTGCTGGCGCCGGGTTTGCTGGCGTTGGTGTTCGGTTTCTTTGCCTTCCGTTCGCGGATCAAGGGCGTGTATTTCTCGATCATGACCCAGGCCCTGACCTTCGCCGGCATGCTGCTGTTCTTTCGCAACGAGACCGGGTTTGGCGGCAACAACGGCTTTACCAATTTCCGCAGCATTCTGGGTTTCGGCATTACCGAGCCGGGCACGCGGGCGGTGTTGTTCCTGGCCACGGTGCTGCTGTTGGTCGCCAGCCTGTACATCGGCTGGCGCCTGGCGCAGAGCAAGTTCGGCCGGGTGCTGACAGCCCTGCGCGATGCCGAGAACCGCCTGATGTTCTGCGGCTACGATCCACGCGGCTTCAAGCTGTTCGTGTGGGTGTTGAGCGCGGTGCTGTGCGGTCTGGCCGGTGCCTTGTACGTACCGCAAGTGGGCATCATCAACCCCAGCGAAATGTCGCCGACCAACTCCATCGAAGCCGCCGTGTGGGTGGCCTTGGGCGGGCGCGGCACCTTGATCGGCCCGCTGCTCGGCGCGGGCGTGGTCAATGGCATGAAGAGCTGGTTCACCGTGGCCTTCCCGGAATACTGGCTGTTCTTCCTCGGGGCGCTGTTCATCATCGTCACCTTGTATTTGCCCAAGGGCGTTATCGGCCTGCTGAAGAAATGAGGAACGTCATGCTCGAACCTATTTTTGATGCCGGCACTGGCCGCGACGCCATCGGTATCGGCCAGGCGGCCGGCAAGGGCTTGAACACTCGCCACGGCACCATCCTGACCCTGGAAGACATCAGCGTCAGCTTCGACGGTTTCAAGGCGCTCAACGACCTCAATCTCTACATCGGCGTTGGCGAACTGCGCTGCATCATCGGCCCCAACGGCGCGGGCAAGACCACGCTGATGGACGTGATCACCGGCAAGACCCGGCCCAGCCACGGTAACGCCTGGTTCGGCGAAACCCTGGACCTGACCAGCATGAGCGAAGTACAGATCGCCCAGGCCGGCATCGGGCGCAAGTTCCAGAAGCCCACGGTGTTCGAAGCCCTCAGCGTGTTTGAAAACCTGGAGCTGGCGCAGAAGACCGACAAGTCGGTGTGGGCCAGCCTGCGTGCCCGCCTGAGCGGCGAGCAGAAAGACCGTATCGATGAAGTGCTCGACACCATCCGCCTCACGGCCTCGGTACAGCGTCCCGCCGGGTTGCTGTCCCACGGTCAGAAGCAGTTCCTGGAAATCGGCATGCTGCTGATGCAAGACCCGCAACTGTTGCTGCTGGATGAACCGGTGGCGGGCATGACGGATGCCGAAACCGAATTCACCGCAGAGCTGTTCAAGCGCCTGGCGGGCAAACATTCGCTGATGGTAGTGGAGCACGACATGGGTTTTGTCGGCTCGATTGCCGACCATGTGACGGTGTTGCACCAGGGCAGCGTGCTGGCTGAAGGGTCGCTGGAACAGGTGCAGGCCGATGAGCGGGTTATTGAAGTGTATTTGGGACGGTGACACATCGGCCAGCTTCGAGCCAAAAGCTTCAAGCGGCAAGTTAAAGCAAAGCAGGCATCCGCCCGCTCTTACTTGCAGCTTAAAGCTTGCCGCTTGAAGCCCAACTAACGGAGTTCCAATGCTACAAGTACAACACCTGCACCAATACTACGGCGGTAGCCACATCCTGCGCGGGCTTTCGTTTGACGTGAAGATCGGCGAAGTCACCTGCCTGCTCGGGCGTAACGGCGTGGGCAAGACCACCCTGCTCAAGTGCCTGATGGGCTTGCTGCCGGCCAAGGAAGGGGCGGTGAACTGGGAAGGCAAGGCCATCACCGGGTTCAAACCGCACCAGCGCGTGCACGCCGGTATCGCCTATGTGCCTCAAGGCCGGGAGATTTTCGGGCGGCTGACGGTGGAAGAAAACCTGTTGATGGGGCTTTCCCGCTTCCCCGGTTCAGAGGCCAGGCAAGTGCCGGCGTTTATCTACGAACTGTTCCCGGTGTTGCTGCAGATGAAGCATCGACGCGGCGGTGACTTGTCCGGCGGCCAGCAGCAACAGCTTGCGATCGGCAGAGCCCTGGCCAGCCGCCCGCGCCTGTTGATCCTGGATGAGCCCACCGAAGGCATCCAACCCTCGGTGATCAAGGAGATCGGCGCGGTGATCAAAAAGCTCGCCGCCCAGGGCGATATGGCGATTCTGCTGGTGGAGCAGTTCTACGACTTTGCCGCTGAACTGGCCGACCAGTACCTGGTGATGTCCCGTGGCGAAATCGTGCAGCAGGGCCGTGGAGAAAATATGGAAAGCGAGGGTGTACGTGGTCTCGTAACCATCTAATCTGTAGCGTCCTAACGATAAGCATAAAGACATGAACCTGCCCGTTCCCCCCTGCCCTGTTCACCCCCAGCTGGCACGCCGAGCTGGAACTCGGCTACGCGCGTTTCGGCGACACCACGCGCCCGGTGATGCGCCGCCACCTCGGCCCGCTGCGGGTGCAAAAGCACCTGTACGCCGAAGGCCCCGAGGTGTGCCAGCACATCATCGTGCACCCGCCCGGCGGGATTGCCGGTGGGGATCGCCTGGACATCAGCGCCCATGTCGCCGAAGGGGCCTGGGCCCAATTGACCAGCCCCGGCGCGGCCAAGTGGTACCGCGCCAGCGGCCCGGCCTTCCAGCAACTCGAACTGACGGTCGAAGCTGGCGCGACGCTGGAATGGCTGCCCCAGGAGGCCATCGTATTCAGCGCCGCCCAGGCCGAACTCACTACGCGCATCGACCTGCAGGCAGATGCACGGCTGTTCTACTGGGACGTGGTCGCCCTGGGCCGCCCGGCCAGTGGCGAGCGTTTCGACCTTGGACACTTTCAATCGCACCTGGATATCCGCCGCGACGGCCAGCTGCTCTGGCACGAACGCCAGCGCATTGTCGGCGCCGATGGGTTGCTCGACTCGCCCATTGGCCTGGACGGGCAACCGGTGTTTGCCACGCTGTTGGTGACGGGCGAAATCGCACCCGAATTACTCGAAACCTGTCGCTCCCTGCCACATGCCGTGCGCGGCGACCTGACCCAACTGCCCGGCTTGCTAGTGGCGCGCTGCCTGGCCAGCGAGGCGCTGTTGGCGCGGGGTTGGTTGATTGATTTATGGCGGCTGCTGCGCCCGGCGATGCTGGGCCGCGAAGCCGTTTCACCCCGAATCTGGAGCACATGAAGATCCCTGTGGGAGGGGACAAGCCCCCTCCACAGGGATCTCCAGTGTTTTTATGAATGTTGTTTGAAGGACGTTGAACCATGGACCTGACCCCACGGGAAAAAGACAAACTGCTGATCTTCACCGCAGGCTTGGTTGCCGAGCGCCGTCTGGCACGCGGGGTGAAGCTCAATTACCCGGAAACCATCGCCTACATCTCGGCGGCGCTGATGGAAGGCGCCCGCGATGGCCGTACCGTGGCCGACCTGATGCACTTCGGCACCACCCTGCTCAACCGTGAACAGGTGATGGAAGGCATCCCGGAGATGATCCCGGATATCCAGGTGGAAGCCACCTTCCCCGACGGCACCAAGCTGGTCACCGTCCACCAACCCATCGCCTGAGGCCCGGCCATGATTCGTGATGCGATTGAAAGCGACCTGCCAGCGATCCGCGATATCTACAACGACGCGGTGCGCAACACCACGGCGATCTGGAACGAACAACCGGTCGACCTGGCCAACCGCCTGGCGTGGTTCAACGCACGCCAGGCCCAGGCGTATCCGATCCTGGTGTCGGTCGAGCATGATGAAGTCACCGGCTACGCCTCGTTCGGCGACTGGCGCCCCTTCGAAGGCTTTCGCTACAGCGTCGAGCACTCGGTGTATGTGCGTAACGACCAGCGCGGCAGAGGCCTTGGCCCGCGCCTGATGGAAGCCTTGATCGAACGTGCGCGCAGCGGCGGCAAGTACGTGATGGTCGCCGCCATCGAAAGCGGCAACCAGGCCTCGATCCGCCTGCATGAACGCCTGGGTTTCGTCACCACCGGGCAGATGCCGCAGGTGGGTATCAAGTTCGGACGCTGGCTCGACCTGACCTTTATGCAACTGGCCTTGAACCCGGGCGCCGAGCCGCCCAAGGAGTGAGATCGATGAGCGTTGCGCAACTGCGTCGAGTCAATGCAGAAAGTTTTGCCCATTACCGCGAGGGCCTGATTGAGCTGTTGCTGGACGCGGTCAAGCACGGCGCGTCGGTGGGCTTTATGGCCGACTTCGATGAGGCCCAGGCCCGCGACTATCTGCGCGGCGTTCAGGCGAGCATCGAAGACGCCAGCCTGTTGCTGTGGGTGGTGGTGCGCGACGAACAGGTGCAGGCCAGCGTGCAATTGGCGCTGTGCCAGAAAGCCAACGGCCTGAACCGCGCCGAGGTGCAAAAACTGCTGGTGCACAGCAGTGCCCGTCGCCATGGCCTGGGCCAGCAACTGATGCACACCCTGGAACTTGCCGCACGCCAGCACAAGCGCGGCCTGCTGTACCTGGACACCGAAGCCGGCTCCGGGGCCGAAGCCTTCTACCAGGCGCTGCGCTACACCAAGATCGGTGAACTGCCCGATTACTGCCAAAGCCCGGACGGGCGCTACAGCCCGACCGCCATCTACTTCAAGACCCTGGGGCAACCTGCATGATTCCTGGTGAATATCAGATCCAGCCCGGCGAGATCGAACTCAACGTCGGCCGCCGCACCGTCACCCTGAGCGTGGCCAACAGCGGCGACCGGCCGATCCAGGTGGGCTCGCATTATCATTTTTTCGAGACCAATGACGCGCTGACGTTTGACCGGGCGTTGAGCCGAGGCATGCGCCTGAATATTCCGGCGGGCACGGCGGTGCGGTTCGAGCCGGGGCAGAGTCGGGAGGTTGAGTTGGTGGATTTGAGCGGTGGGCGGCGCGTGTTTGGGTTTGCCGGTCGGATCATGGGCGACCTTTAGGGCCTCATTGGGGGCAAGCCCCCTCCCACATTGGATTGGGTTCACACCTTTAATTTTGTGAACCCATTCAAGTGTGGGTGAGGGGCGGTGCGACGATTCGACTTGCCCCCGATAGCGGACTCACATTCAACATAATTTTTCCAGGGCACACACATGAAAATCAGCCGCCAAGCCTACGCAGACATGTAC
>NZ_JADDUM010000044.1 GCF_015163715.1 Pseudomonas cyclaminis | reverse complement strand
TACCGTAACCATGCCAGCCGCGAGGTCGCTGATCTCAACCGGAAAGCAGCATCACCACGTCGTGCGGGACATCAAGCACAACTTGGCGGAGCTGAACTTAGATGCATCCAAATTTGGATGATCCTATCTCGACGCCTCGAATCGCAAGCAAACCGAGTACCTCCTTCCGCCGGACATTGTCATGACGTTGCTGACCGGCTACAGCGTCCCGCTTCGTCATCGTGTCGTGACACGTTTGCACGAACTTGAAAGCGTGTCACGACACGTTGCCATTCCTCAATCCCTGCCAGAAGCCCTGCGCCTTGCTGCCGATCTCGCCGACAAGAATGGCGAGCTCCAGCGGCTGATTTCAGATCAGGCCCCAAAGGTCGCAGCCATCAAACGCCTTGCCGCCGCCGGCGGGGCTATCTGCATCACTGATGCCGCGAAGCAACTGGGTGTGGCGCCGTCTCGCCTCTTCGCCTGGCTTGAACAGCACCGCTGGATATTCCGCCGCCACGGCTGCAAGCGCTGGGTCGCATACCAGCCCCGCATAACCTCCGGGTTCATGACCCATAAGGTCACTGCGCTGAAGCCTGATCCCGAGACCGGCATCGATCGCGCGGCCTTCGACCCAATGATCACCCCAAAGGGGCTGACACGCCTCGCTGAACTACTGCAGGAGGCCGCGTAATGGCTGGCGACTGGATCAAATTCGAACTCACCACCCTGGACAAGCCCGAGGTCTGCCAGATCGCAGACTTGGCCGACATCGACCCAGATGCCGTGGTCGGCAAGCTGATGCGCGTGTGGGGATGGTTCGATCAACAAACTGAAAACGGTAACGCTCCAAGCGTTAGCAAAAAGTTACTCGACCGTCTCGTTGGCGTTACCGGCTTCTGCGAGCACATGAAATCTGTGGACTGGATGATCGAGTCTGACGGTGTGATCAGCCTTCCCCATTTCGACCGTCACAACGGGAAGACCGCTAAAAACAGGCTCCTCACGGCCAAGCGGGTGGCAAGCCACAAAGCCGGTAACGGTAAAAGTAACGCTTCGAACGTTAGCGGCGCGTTACCTAAAGAAGATGTAGAGAAGAATAAAGACCCTCTCTCTGCGCAGGCGCCTGTCGATCCTCGCATGCCCAGTGAAATGACCCTCGACTGGGTGGCTGATGACAAGCTGCTGAAGACCTACTCGGTTCATTCTGGCGTAGCAATGGACCTGTTCACAGAAGAGGCGCGCCGGGCGTTCACTGCTCACTATGAGCCGCGTGGTCAAGTGAACACTCAGGCTGAGTGGGTGCAGATGCTGGTCAAGTGGGTGCTGAACGACAAGAACCGCGCGGCCGCCAACAACGTCACGCCCATTCGCCAGAGGCCAGCAGCCGCGTCCGACTTTGACGATGACAGCATCGACTGGCAGAACGGGGTGCAATCGTGATGAAGCAGGTATCCGCAGTTACCCAAGGCCTTTGGGCCAACCCCACAGCCGGTGAGTTCATCCCAAAAGATGAGATCCAAGCTCCCCAGGATGAAGGCCGCCGCCAGATGGCCGTGGCGATCAACGATCTGTTCACTGAGCTTCGCCTGATTCGTTCGGCTTGGCGTCAGGCATGGCCGGACAAGGAGACCTACCGCGCCGCGAAGGTCCAATGGATGCAAGCCTTTCTCGACGAAGGCATTCGCACCCAGGGGCAGATCGAATTCGGCATGATCAAGGCGCGTAAGCAGGTGTCCGATTTCATCCCGAGTCCTGGCCAGTTCATTGAGTGGTGCAAGCCGACTCCTGAAATGCTCGGACTTCCACCTCTGTCAGCTGCTCACCGCGAAGCCGTGCGGAACGCCCATCCAGGCATGGCCGGGCAGGGCAAGTGGTCGCATGACGCTGTCTGGCACACGGCCAAGGAATGCGGGTTCGAGAGCCTGAACAAGCTCGACGCGACGCTGAGCCTGAAGCTGTTCGACCGAAACTACACGATCACCATTCGCCGCTTGCTCGACGGATTGCCGCTGCAGGCAATGCCTAAGGCGCTGCCTGCCAAGGTTGATGGACGAATCACTCCCGAAGTGGCGAAGGGTGCTATCGCCGAGCTTCGCGCCCGGCTTGCAGGGGGCTCCCGATGAGCAAACTTACTGAAGCTGCGCGCGATCGCGACTGCCAGGTCCGGTTCCCTGGGTGCTCCTGCGAACCTTCAACCACCGTCTTGGCCCACTACCGCCTGGCTGGCACCTGCGGCATGGGCTTGAAGCCTAACGACTTCCAGGCGGCCTGGGCCTGCGGGTATTGCCACGACATCGCCGACGGACGCTTGCGTGCACCCAACCAGCTGACACGCTATGAGATCCGCCTGTTCCTCGCCGAGGGTGTCATGCGCACTCAGGACATCCTGATCAGCGAAGGGAAGGTGAAGATTTGAAGCCGTTCGCCGTAAAGCCATTCATCGCGAAGCCAGTGCGCGCCAAGGCAGTTGATCGTGAGGGCCTGGAGCAGGCCGCGTTGATCAAGGAAATAAGCCTGCGCTATCCCGCTGCCGCGAAGCTGATCTACCACGTGCCGAACGGTGGGCACCGGCACAAGCTGGTGGCGATCAAGCTGAAAGAGCAGGGCGTGAAGGCCGGCGTTCCTGACCTGGTGCTGCCCATGGCCCGCGGCGGCTATTTCGGGCTGTACATCGAGTTCAAGGCGACCGCGCCGCATGACGCCGCCGTTTCCCCGGCCCAGGACGCTTACCTGCAGGCGCTGACCGATCAGGGCTACTTGGCCATCGTCTGCCGTGGGCATTTCGACGCAATTGAAGCGATCCGGGCGTACCTTCTCCAACCTCAAACCAAGGCCGCTGCATGACCCAGACAATGCTCACTTCGTTTACCGATGCGGAGATTCGCCGCCAGGCCGGCAACACCGCCGTCCGTGACCTGCGCGACGCTCGCTACCCTGGGGTGTATTTCCGCTTCCACCAAAACCGTGAGCGCGGCACCTGGTACCTGGTGTCGGGCGGCAAGTGGGACAAGATCGCCGCATTTCCTCAACTGCCGGCGAAGGGGTTGATCGTCGCTTTGCCGAAGATCCGCGAGCGCTTGGCCGCCGACCCCAAAGCATCGGCGGCCGCCGGCACTCTCCAGGCCGTTGGTGATCTGCTCGACTGGTTCGCTGCGCGCCAGGCCGTTGACCGCAGCCTGTCGGCCAAGCGGCGCTCCACCAACACCTCGATCATCTCGTGCCATCTGAAGCCACGGCTCGCGGAGCTGCCGGTAGAAGACCTTGACCGTTCAACGCTCGATAAGCTGGTGATGTGGCCGATGCAGGCTGAAATGTCGCTGTCCTACGTCCGCCTGATGTGGGGCGTTCTGGTGGTTGCGTTCCGCCAGGCCGAAAAGCTTCGGCTGATCACCACCAACCCCATCGCTGGGTTCAAGTTCACCGACTTCACCAAGGCCCGTATCCAGCCCAAGCCGTCACGCCTGCGTGCCGTGCAGCTTGAGGAAGTGATCGGGCAACTGGCCGAAGGGTTCGACCAGAACCCGCAGGATTGCATGCTGGCGCTGATGATGCTGTGCCACGGTACCCGCTCCGGCGAGACCAGGCAGGCGCAGTGGTCCCACCTGACCCTGGGCGAGCAGGGCGAGTGGTTCATCCCCACCGAGAACACCAAGACCCGCTGCGAGCATCACCTGCCGCTGACCCACCAGGTGTGCGCGCTGCTGGAGCGGTACCGGGACTGGCAGTCGGCCAAGGGCTACAAGGGCACCTACGTTTTCCCGGCTCGCGGCCGTCGACCGATCAGTGACAGCCAGGCCTGCGCCGTGTTCACGCGGCTGGGTAAGGGCGAGTGGACAAGCCACGATCTGCGCAAGGTGGCCCGCACCGGGTGGACTGACCTGGGTGTCGACTTCCTCATCGGCGAGATGCTGGTCAACCACACGATGACCCGCAACGTGCAGACCTATATCCACACCTCGGCCGAACTGCTCAAGCGCGAGGCGCTGATGAAGTGGCACGACTGGCTAGACGGGAAGGGTTTCAATCTGATTCACCGCTCGACCATGACTAGAAACGGAAATTCGCACAATGACGCCGAGGCCTTGAATGGCGTGGCCTCTAGCCAAATCCAGAAACCATAAAAGGCGAGGTTTAAAAATGATGAAAAAGAGCAGTGGCCCCGCTTTTGTGCGCCGCCAGATACCGATGACGGAGTGCCCATCCTGCTGTGGTGCCGGCCTGATCCAGGGCGTGTTTCATCAGCTCGAATGCATCGGCTGCCACTCTTCAGGATTCGTTCACGCCGAAACCCTCGAGCCTCTTCTGATGCAGGACCTGGTTGTCCAGCTGGGCCTGCTGGCTCGTCGGACGCGCCCGCAGTTGGCCGGCCATAACCCTGCTCGCTGCATCATCGATGAATACCAGACACCGAACCGTCGTGGGCCAGGCGGCTCGTCTTACAAGGGGGATTGAGCCATGGCTATGTATAAGGACGTGATGGGCACCCTGGTGCGGGTGCTGGCAGCGGACAACATAGACAACAGCACCAAGCAGTCCTGGCAGAGGCTTATCGACGCCGATCTGCGCCAGGGCGGGACCGGCAGCACGCTATCTGTCCGGGACAAGTTCGATTACGACTGCTGCTTGTATGCGCTGCTGCACCGTCAGCTCGACGCTGCGCAGTGGGATGTTCTGGTGGCCAAGTACTCGACGCACAAGGCCAACAAGGTCGGCGCCATTGGCCGTCTGGTAGCTCGCTTGGTGTCCCCGGCGCCTCAACTGTTCATCTATAAGGCCCTGACAGCCTGGGCCATACCGAAACTGAAGGGTATTCAGGTCGGTAAGCGATCCACCGACATGATCGTGCTGCCCCCCGAGTTCTACGACATGAACAGCTGGGACGTGGAAGGCAAGCCAGAGTCAACCCGTCGCCGCTGGAAGACCGGCATCGCCAAACGATTGGAGTCTCTGGAAGAGGCGGCCGTGATCCACGCCACTGAGATATTCGACCGTGAACAGATCTTCATAGACGTCGCTTGACGTAGTGGCGGAATGATCATAAATTAGCCCCATCATGTCGATCTTGCGCGTTATGAGAGACGACCCAAAATTCTGAGCCCCGCCACTGTGCGGGGCTTTTTCGTTTCTGGAGTAACGGATGGATCCAAACGACCTCGGCCCAGGCACGTTCGCGTGGCTCGGTGGCACCGGCACTGTGCTGCTGGGCGGTCTGTTGTGGCTGAGGAAGTTCCTCTCGAAAGATGCGACTGACCGGGCCATGGATAACGCCGACATCGGCACCGTCCGCCGGCTGAATGAGCTGCTCGACACCGAGCGTGCCAGGGCAAACGCCGCCGAGGCGCGCGCCGACCAGTTCGCCAAAGAGCGCAACGAGCTCGCTGCAGCAGTAGGGCGCATGGAAGGGAAGATTGAAGCCCTCACCAGCCAGGTGGCGCAGCTCACGGCGACGGTCACCTCGCAGAGCGAAGAGATCGCCCGCCTGCGAACCAAGCTTGGAGGGCTCAACTGATGGACAGATGCGCAATCAACTTCATCGCCCGCCACTGGTGGAAGCGAGCAGAGGTCTGGGTAATCGCGTTCCTGCTGGTTACTGGCGGCCTGACCTTGGGTTGGCAGGCTGGCGTCTGGTCGGCTACGGCCGAACATACCAAGCAGCTGACCGAGGTGCGCGCCGCCTATGACGCAGCCCTGGGCAAGCGTGATCTGCGCCTTACCAACCTGGCCGAGAAGACACAGGACGCGGCCGTGAAGGTTCAAGAGGCGTCGAACACGGCGGTCCAGGCAGCAGACACAGCGGCCAAGGCTGCAAATAAAGCGGATGAAGCGCTCAGTCGAGCGGCTCAGTAGTGGCCTGCAGTGGATGCGCTTCCCGACGTGAATGGATCAACAAGATGACGAGGCTGGCCTATGAGCGAGCAAGCCAACTGCTTACAGGCCGAGATGCTGGCCGAGATGAAGAAACAAACCGCGCTGCTGGAGAGGATGGAGACGAACCAGTCGATACTGATCCAGGCTCTGGCAGAGGATCAGGCCGATCAAGACCCTGACGCCCGACCACTGACGTACATGGATGGCACCCCATGCTGCTGAGGCCGCAGAAGCCATGCAATGCCCAGGGTTGCAACACGCTGACCCGCAACCCTCGGTACTGCGATGATCACGCCAACCTGCTCAAGAGTTCAACCTGGGCCAAGCCTAGAGAGAGCAGCACCAAGCGCCACTATAACTACAAGTGGCAGCAGGCTCGGGCTGGCTGGCTGGCCAAGCATCCGCTGTGTCGGTTCTGCGAGCGGGCAGGCAAGGTAGTAGCGGCGACTGATGTTGACCACATCATCCCGCATAAATGTGACATGACCCTGTTCTGGGATCGGGACAACTGGCAGAGCCTGTGTGGCCCATGCCACTCCAGCAAAACGGCTTCCGAGGATGGTGGTTTCGGCAATTCCCGGCGCTGAAAACAGAAAAGTCGCCGAAAAACAGCCGAAAACGACCAAATGAGAACGATTTGCGCAGAAAGGGAGGGGGAGGGTCGAAAGTCTGGGCCTTTTCGCTTCTAGACCGCGCCCTCAACCGTTTTTTTACACCCGCGAAATTAAAAAGTCAGGAGTTGCGCGATGGGAGGCACCGCCACGGTCGCCGGCCGTGGTCGCAAACCCAAGCCAACGGCCAAAAAAGCGCTCGCCGGAAACCCCGGCAAGCGCGCGCTGAACACAGCCGAGCCGCAGTTTTCCAAGATCACCCAGATTGACCCGCCAGAGTGGTTCACCCCTCGGGCCGCCACCATGTGGAACATGATTGTTCCCGAGCTGCTGCGTGAGAACGTGGTGGCGATCACGGACCTGCACAACGTCGAGGCGTTCTGTAGCGCCTACGACAACTGGCGACTCGCGCAGGAATCG
The DNA here is from genome assembly GCF_015163715.1 of Pseudomonas cyclaminis. GTDB lineage: Bacteria > Pseudomonadota > Gammaproteobacteria > Pseudomonadales > Pseudomonadaceae > Aquipseudomonas > Aquipseudomonas cyclaminis. The sequence goes on along the minus strand of NZ_JADDUM010000044.1, from coordinate 20,550 downwards.
ATCCATCTGCATGGCATCGTAGTCACCGGCGCCACTGGTGGGCCGATGAAGAACCCCGCACTCACCGCCGCGAACGAAACGATGCGCCAGATGGTGACTTTCGGTTCGATGCTGGGCCTGGACCCGGCCAGTCGCACGCGACTGATCGGCGGCAACAAGGAGAAAGAAACCAACGAATTTGCCAACCTGCTGAGAACCTGATGACCAAATCTGCCCACCCCAATGTCGATAAGGCAATGGCGTGGGGTCGGTCATTGCTTCGCGGCAAGGTCCCGGCATGCCGTTACATCCACCAGGCAGTGCAGCGCCACTTCGATGATCTGGCCGCAAGCCGCAAGCGCGGTTTCCGTTTCAAGTTCGATCCGGCAAAGGCAGAGAAAAAGCTCAAGCTAATGCAGCTGCTCCCGCACACCAAGGGCGAGTGGGCATTCAAGCGTCAGCTGATTACGCTGGAGCCTTGGCAACTTTTCGGCCTGGCCGTGACATTCGGCTGGGTCAAGAAGAAGGGCGGGCACCGGCGGTTCCGTGAAAGCTACTGGGAAGTGCCCAGGAAGAACGGCAAATCAGTTGTTGCCGGTGGCGTGGGCATCAGCATGTTCGTTGCCGATGGCGAATTCGGTGCCGAGGTATACGCGGGTGCGACTACAGAGAAGCAAGCTTGGGAGGTTTTCCGTCCAGCAAAGCTTATGGTCAGCAAGTCACCGATGCTGATTCAGGCTGCTGGCATCGAGGTGAATGCCTCGAACATGAATATCCCGTCCGACTTCAGCCGCTTCGAGCCACTGATCGGCAACCCGGGCGACGGGGCCTCGCCAAGCTGCGCCATCGTCGACGAATACCACGAGCACCCAACGTCAGCTCAGTACGACACCATGCTCACCGGCATGGGCGCACGGCGCCAGCCGCTGATGTTCATCATCACCACCGCCGGCGCTGACATTGAAGGTCCGTGCTACGACAAGCGCCGCCAGGTCGTTGAGATGCTGAACGGCACCGTGCCGGACGAGGAGTTGTTCGGCTGGATCTGGACGCTCGACGAGGGCGACGACTGGACCGATCCGAAGATGCTGGCCAAGGCCAACCCGAACCATGGCGTCTCGGTGTTTCAGGAGTACCTGGAGAGTCAGCAGGCACGAGCGATTCGCTCGGCCCGCTTTGCCAACACCTTCAAAACCAAGCACCTCAACCTTTGGGTGAGCGCCAAGTCCGGCTTCTACAACATGGAAAGCTGGAAGGCATGCGAAGACACGTCGCTGACCCTGGAGCAGTTCGAGGGGCAGGAGTGGATTGCTGGTTTCGACTTGGCGCGAAAGCTTGATATGAACTCCAGAGCCCGGTTGTTCTGGCGCGTCATCGATGGGAAGAACCACTACTACAGCATTGCGCCGAAGTTTTGGGTTCCTTACGACACCGCCTTCAACACCGACAACAAGCGGATGGCTGAGCGCTTCCAAGCCTGGATTCACTCCAAGCATCTGGATGTAACCGACGGCGCAGAGGTCGACTACCGCGAGATCCTCGAGGACACCAAGGAGGCGAACCACCAAGCCCCAGTGCGCGAATGCCCGATTGACCCTCATGGCGCGACAGGCCTGAGTCATGACCTTGATGACCAGGGTTTCAACCCGGTCACGATCACGCAGAACTACACCAACATGTCGGACCCGATGAAAGAGCTGGAAGCCGCGATAGAAGCGGGCCGGTTCCATCACGACGGTAATCCGATCATGACCTGGTGCGTCGGCAACGTGATCGGCAAGAACTTGCCGGGCAACGATGACGTCGTACGCCCGATCAAGCAGGGTGATGACAACAAGATCGACGGCGCCGGCGCGCTGATCATGACGATAGGCCGCATCCTGGCGAACGCTGAGGTGCCAGGCTCTGTCGACGACTTCCTCTCCAGACCGATGAGCATGTAATGGCAGATACCGACTACAGCATCGACCTGCGCACGCGCAGTCCCTTCTGGGCGCGTATGGCGAGCTTCTTTGTCGCGGCCGCCTGGTTACACCGGAAAAAGGTTCTCAGACAGGACCCGTTTCAGCCCAGGGTGTAGTGGGTGATTCGGTCGTCAACGATGAACGCTCGCTCCAGATATCCACGGTGTTCGCATGTGTAAGGCTGATTTCCAGCGTCGCCGCGTGCATGCCCTTGGATGTATTTGAAACAACGGGTGATGACCGCAGAAAGGCTGATCTCAATAATCCTCTGGCGCGGTTGCTGCGGTATAGCCCCAACTCTTTCATGACCGCCTTCGACTTCCGCGTGTCGATGACGATGCAGCTCTGTTATTACGGCAACGCTTACGCACTGATCGAGCGGAACAGCACGGGGGATGTGATCAGTCTTGTCCCGCTTCTTTCAGCCAACATGGACGTCAGGCTTGAAGGCCGCAAGGTTGTGTATCGATATCGCCGCGACAATGAGTACGCGGACTTCAAACAATCAGAAATATTCCACCTCAAGGGGTTCGGCTTCAATGGTCTCGTTGGGCTTTCCCCAATAGCGTTTGCTGCTAAGAGCGCAGGTGTGGCGGTGGCCATGGAGGATCAGCAGCGAGACTTCTACGCGAACGGAGCGAAGTCTCCACAGTTGCTGATGACTGGTGATGGCAAGGTTCTCAATAAAGAGCAGCGCGCCCAGGTTGAAGAGAACTTCAAGGAGATATCCGGCGGGCCGGTGAAAAAGCGGCTGTGGATCCTTGAGGGCGGTTTTACCACTCAGGCTATTGGTGTGAGCCCGCAGGACGCTGAAACGATGGCGGCGCGGAAGTTTCAGGTTAGTGAGCTGGCCAGATTCTTTGGCGTACCTCCCCACCTGGTGGGCGATGTCGAAAAGTCCACCAGTTGGGGATCCGGCATCGAGCAACAGAACCTCGGCTTCCTACAGTACGCCCTTGATCCCTACTTGGAGATCTGGGAGTGCAGCATCCTGCGGTGGCTGGTAAAGCCGTCCGACCTCGGCCGAGTCCATGCCGAGCACAACCGCGACGGCCTTCTCAGTGGTGACTCTACCGCCAGGGCGAACTACATGAAAACGCTGGTTGATACCGGCTTGCTGACGATCAACGAAGGCAGGCGAGTCAACAACCGGCCACCCGTTGCCGGGGGCGATGTCGCCACCAGGCAGTCGCAGAACGTACCGCTTACCCAACTTGGCCAAACAAACCCCGCACCCAGCGGGGTTTAGTTTTTCTGGAGCTGCCAAATGTCAAACATCCAAAAGACCCTGGCGTTCGCTGAGGCTGAGATCAAATTCGATTCCGGCGGAAAGGTTGGGGTTTTCGAGGGATATGCCAGCGTTTTCGATGTGATCGATTCGGATGGCGACATCATTCTTCCGGGCGCGTTTAAAAAAGCCTTGAGCACTCAGAGCCGTCAGGTTGGGATGTTCTTCAACCATCAGACCTATGGTTTGCCCGTGGGCAAATGGCAGTCGCTTGAAGAGGACAGCAAAGGATTGATCGTTCGCGGCGAGCTCACGCCGGGGCTTTCTGTTTCTAACGACCTCCGCGCCGCGATGGAGCACAAGACTGTTGAGGGTATGTCTGTCGGCTTCACTGTGATGAAAGACGATTTCGACATGATCGCCACCGGTCGCGCGTTCAAGAGCGTGGCGGCCCTGCGAGAGATCAGTATTTGCACGTTTCCAGCCAATGAGCTGGCAACTATCGAGTCCATGAAGTCGATGGAGTCGATCACCACTATTCGCGATGTTGAGCACTGGCTGAGGGATTCGGTCGGTTTGTCCAAGTCGCAAGCTCTGGGTCTTGTGGCCCGGATTAAGTCCGCAGTTCGGAGCGATTCCGAAGGTGGCGAAATCACCGCGATCCTTGATCGCCTTAAGTCCTTCCCATCTGTAGGAAAATAAACCATGTCCGAATTGGCCCAAATCCAAAAGGCTATCGAAGAGTCGCAAAAGAACATGACTGAACTGTTCGATGCGCAGAAAAAAGAAATTACCGAGACCGGTGCGGTCAGTAAAAAGCTGCAGGCCGATCTCCAAACCGTCCAGGAAGAGATGACCAAATCAGGCACTCGCCTGTTCGACCTGGAGCAAAAGCTTGCCGCCGGTAACCTGGACAATCCGGAAACGAAGAAGTCCTTCGCAGAACAAACGGCAATCGATCTTCAAAAGTCGTGGGATGGCAAGTCCTCGGGCAAGGTCGACGTCAAGAGCTTCAACAAGCAGCTCGGCAGTACGGCAGGTTCCGCCGGCGCATTGATCGAGCCACAGCGCAACGCCGGTATTTTGATGCCGGGCCTGCGCCGTCTCACCATTCGCGACCTGCTCGCGCAGGGCCGAATCAGTTCGAACTCTCTGGAATATGTTCGTGAGAACATTTTCACCAACAGCGCGGCGCCTGTTGCGGAGGGCACGCTGAAGCCCGAGTCCAACCTGACGTTCACCAAGGAAACGGCGAACGTCAAAACCATCGCTCACTGGATTCAGGCCTCGCGCCAGGTCATGGACGATGCTCCGATGCTCGAGTCGTACGTGAATAACCGACTGCTGTTCGGCCTTGCCCTGGTTGAGGAAGGGCAGCTGCTGAACGGTGACGGTACCGGCGACAACCTGACCGGCCTGAACAAGGTTGCCACGGCCTACGACGCAGCGCTGAACGTGACCGGTGACACCCGTGCTGACAAGATTGCCCACGCGATCTTCCAGACCAGTGAGTCTGAGTTTGAAGCCTCCGGCATCATCCTCAATCCGCGTGACTGGCACGCAATCGCACTGCTGAAAGACGCTGACGGTCGTTACATCTTCGGCGGCCCAGCTGCGTTCGCTGCCAAGGTCATGTGGGGCCTGCCGGTGGTTGCCACTAAAGCTCAAGCCCTGGGCACGTTCACCGTCGGCGGCTTTGATCTGGCATCTCAGGTCTGGGACCGCATGGACGCAACTGTCGAAGTCAGCCGTGAAGATCGCGACAACTTCGTCAAGAACATGCTGACCATCCTCTGTGAAGAGCGCCTGGCCCTGGCTCACTACCGGCCAACCGCGATCATCACCGGTCCTTTCGCAACCGCACCATAACCGAGGCCGGGGCAGGTAACTGCCCCGATTGCGTCATGATCAAGATTCGCGCGTTGCGCCAGTTTTCGCACTACCACGCCGGCAACTTCAGCCAGTTCGAAGTTCGTGAAGTAAAGGACGAATATGCCGAGGCTTTGATCGGACTGGACTTGGCAGAAGACGTTGGGTCCGAAGCCACCACCGAACCCCCCAAGAAGGCAGGCGGTAAAAAATGAGCATCCCCGTCACCGATCTACTGACGATCGCCTTGATGCGAAAGCATCTTCGCGTCGACCATGAAGACGATGACGACCTGATCGAGCTCTACGCTGAATCGGCCCTGGCTTGGGCGCTGTGGTATTGCGACAACCCGGCGCTAAAGTTGGCGGCTGACTTCCCCGCGTCCTTCAAGGCAGCGCTTTTGCTGCTGCTGGGGCACTCGTACGCGACTCGTGAAGCGGTCGTGATCGGAACCATTACCGCCGAACTACCCCTGGCTGTGGATTCGCTGCTTTGGGCTTCCAGAAATTGGCGCGGTGTTATCGACCCTGAGCCGGAGGATGCGCGATGAGGGCTGGCGATCTGCGACACCGCATGCAATTTCAGAAGCTGGTCCCAGGCGTCGACCCTGAAACCCTGGAGCCTACAGCAGGTGAGTGGGTCGACGTTGCGAATGTCTATGCCGCTATCGAACCGTTAAGCGCACGGGAGTTCATAGCTGCCCAGGCCGTTCAGTCTGAGATCGCTGGTCGTATCGTTATTCGCCGTCGTGCAGATATCAAGGCGCAGATGCGTGGGTTTTATCGCGGGCAGATCTACAACATCCAGGGCGTGCTGCCCGACCCCAAGTCAGGCTTGGACTACTTGACGCTACCCTATTCCGAGGGAGTGAATGATGGCTAACGACATCCAGTTCAGCCTTGTCGGCATTGACGGCCTGCTTTCAAAGTTGGCCACGGTCAATGATGAAGTCAAACGTAAGACTGGCCGCACCGCGCTTCGGCGCGCTGCCGAGGTGGTTGCCAAAAACTTCAAAGAAGGTGCCCGGCGCTGGGATGATACGGACACGGGGCGCTCCATTGCCGACAATATCGTGCTGCGCTGGAACGGCCGCCTGTTTCGCCGTACCGGTGACCTGGGGTTTCGCGTTGGCGTGCTGCATGGGGCGGTGCTGATCAAGAACGGCAGCACCGAAAAAAGCGCCCCGACGCCGCACTGGCGGCTGCTCGAATTCGGTACTGAGCATATCGCTGCTGATCCTGTTGCGCGCCCAGCCCTTGAGGACCATATCGGCGAAATTACCAATGAGTTTGCTAACCAGTTCGAGAAAGCCTTGGATAGGGCCATTCGTCGTGACGCGAAGTCAAGGAGCAACAGCTGATGTTTGCACCAATCAACGCCGTGTGCGCCGCTGATGCAGGCGTGGTCTCTCTGCTTGGGTCGGTACCGCAACACCTTTACCCATTCGGAGACGCGCCGCAGGACGTTCCCAAGCCCTATGCGGTATGGCAAACCATTGGCGGCGACCCTGAGAACTACCTCGCCGGTCGGCCCGACATCGACGGCTACACGCTGCAGGTCGATGTGTATGCTGCGACCGGCAAGGAAGCTCGTGCCGTGGCCAAGGCCATAAGGGACGCCATCGAGCTGATGGCCCACATTATTCGGTGGGGCGGTGAGAGCCGCGACCCGACGACAAAGAATTACCGATACAGCTTCGACGTGAGCTGGCTCGTTGCTCGATAACGCTGAAACCCAAAACAACCCCGCCGAGTGCGGTTTTTTTTATGCCCGACATTTGGAGAACGCCATGTCGATCCTTTCACAGGGAACCCAGATTTACGCCGCGGTACCCACTGCAGGTAATCCATCGGTCTTCGAGGTTATGGAGATCGAGTGCGCTACCGCTTTCAGTCCTGGCGGCAACCCTGCCGACCAGATCGAGACCACCTGTCTGAGTGAAACGGTTCGCAGCTATATGCGGGGTCTTCGAACTCCCGGCCAGGCGACACTCAGCCTGAACGCAGACCCTCGGAACGCATCGCACGTGCGCCTGCACCAGCTTTCCGAAGATGACTCTATCGAGAGCGTCCGCTGGGTTGTTGGCTGGTCTGATGGTAAAGGCATCGCCCCTACCATTGGCACTACGGGTTCTCTTGCGGCCATCAGTGTTTTGTCTGGCGGTACTGGCTATACCACGGCGCCGACAGTGGCGATCACGGGTGGCGGCGGTACAGGCGCTACTGCAACGGCCATCGTCGCCGGCGGCGCGGTTACCGGCATCAACATCACATCTCCGGGCACCGGTTACACCAGCGCACCAACTGTTGCATTCACAGGCGGCGCCGGCTCTGGTGCAACCGCTACTGCAGAACTTGGTGATGGTGATGATTTCGTTCTTCCGCCAACCCGAACCTGGTTTGTTTTCGACGGGTACGTCTCCGACTTCCCGTTCGACTTTGCGGCCAACACCGTTGTGACCACCGCCGCGACGATTCAGCGCTCTGGCGGTTCCGCCTGGATCCGCAAAACCACTTAAGGACAAGCCATGAAGCTCAGCATTGAAAGCCTCAAGGGGGTGGGTGCCTTTACCGGCGCCCCTGTGAAGAAAACGATCAAGTGGGAGCAGGGAGGCAAAGCCCTGGAGGGCGATGTCTTTGTGCGACCGCTGGGATACCGAGCTGCGGTCAGCGACTTGATTGCATCAGCTGGGATGCAGGACGGCATCGCCGGCCGGATTGCGGCCAGTATTTGCGATGAAACGGGTGCACCTGTTTTCACTGTCGCCGATATCACTGGCGATGCAGACCCGGAGCGCGGATCGCTGGATCGAAACCTAACCACGGCATTGCTCACAGCCATTGGTGAGGTGAACAACCTGGGAAAGACCCAGACCTCAGCGACTTCGACGAAGTCTGGCACGAGCTCGCGATCACGTTCTCCTGCACGATCGCGGAAGCCCAAGAGCGACTGAGTCTTCCGGAATTCAGAAGCTGGGTTGAGTACAGGCGAAAGCGCGGTTCGCTCAATTGGGGAATGCGTATAGAGCGCGGTTGCGCACTGCTGGCCACGCTCTATGCAAACACCCATACGGACAAAGCCCGCTACAAGATTTACGACTTTATGCCGCATGAGTCTGAGCCTGAACTGACCTTGGAAGAGGCTCTCGCAAGCTGGGCCTGAGGCTATCGATCAACCACAACGGTACACGCTGGGGTAGCCAATGGCTTCGACACTCGGAACGCTGACGCTCGACCTTATAGCCAGGATTGGTGGCTTCACCGGGCCTTTGGACAAGGCCGAGGCAGCTGCGCGAAAATCTGGCAAGGCTATTGCGGATTCGGCTGATGTCGCCGCGCTTGCCTGGGAGGCTCTAGGCCAAGTAGCTGCAGGTGCGCTTGCCGGGCTCTCTGTTGGCGCCATCTTCACAGCCTTCATCGCTGAGACTCAGGCTGCTGAGAAAGAGCAGGCGCAACTTGCAGCTGTCCTTCGCTCTACCGGCGAGGCTGCGGGGTTTAGTCGTGACCAGCTAAACAACATGGCTGACGCCATGGAAAAGGCCACAACTTTCTCAGGCGGAGATATCAATCAGGCGCAGACGGCGCTTCTTGCTTTCACCGGCGTAGTCGGCGAGCAGTTCCCAAGAGCTCTGCAGGCTGCTGCCGATATGGCCGCGCGAACAGGGATGGCTGTACAGCAGGCGGCCGAGACGATAGGTCGCGCACTTGATGTCCCTTCGAAGGGGCTGACTTCGCTGAGTAAGCAGGGATTCAGGTTTACCGAAGATCAGAAGAAGCTGGCCGAATCTTTCGAATCTACCGGGGATGTCGCGAGCGCCCAGGGAATCATCCTCAAATCTCTCGAGGAGTCATATGGAGGTGCAGCCGCCGCCGCGCGCGATACTTTCGGCGGAGCGCTGGATGGTTTGCGAAACGCGGTATCTGGGCTGCTGACAGGAGAGGGCAGCTTGGATTCCGCAAAAGCTGCGATCGAGGGCCTGACCACTGTTCTTTCCGATCCCAAGGCAAAGACGGCCCTAAACCTCACGGCGCAGGCTGCCTCTGCATTGGCTATTATTCTGGTCACACGCCTTGCCGCTGGCGCCATAGCAACGTCCGCGGCATTTGTGGTGGGACAGGTTGAGGCCGTGCGATATCAGCTGGCACTGGCTCGCATGGCTGGTGTGGCACCTGCCGCCGCCGCAGGCATCGTCAGTGTTGGCGTTGCAGCCCGTGGCGCTTCTGCTGCCATGGCTCTTCTTGGTGGTCCGGCAGGAGTGGTACTGCTCGCGGCAAGCGCTCTTGCGTATTTCGCTTTAAGTGGCGATGACGCCGATGAGTCGGCATCCACATTGTCTAGCAAGGTTGATCTGCTAAGTCAGTCGTTTGAGGGCTTCACCAAGAACCAGGCGGCTGCTGCGCTGCAGGACATCAACAAGGATCTTCTGGATGCGCAGCTGCGCGCCATTGACGCAGAAAGCGCCGTCAGCCAGTACCAGCGCCTGCTGCGCGATCATCCAAATGATTCCCGGCAGCGTGAATGGAATGAGTCACTGATTGCTGCCCAGGGAGAGCTCGATACAGCACGCCAAAAAGTTGAAGCCTTTGGCGACCAGATCAATATCCTGAATGGGATTCTGTCCGCTGCTCCTGCGATTGAGCAGTCAAAGGCCTATCGCGATCTGGCCAAGACGCTGGACGAGCAGATATTACTGGCAGGAAAGAAGACGAACGCCGACAAACTCTCTGCACGTATTGGTGCCGGATTGGTGACGGGGCTCAAGGAAGGGGAGGGCGAGCTTCTTATAGCCAAGGCAAAAACCTTGGATGCCAGCGAGGCTGCGGCAGCGGCCGAGAAGAAGAGAGCTGAGTCGGCCAAGAGCGCAGCCAAGGCCGCCGTTAATGCCGAGACCGCCACACGTAAGCGCGGAGAAGATGCTGTCACCGACTACCAGCGTCAGATCGCGCTTATCAATACCAGTGCTGATGCCAGGAAAAAAGCGACCGAAGTTTCCAAGCTCCAGTTCGAGATCGAGTCCGGCAAGCTTGTTGGTATTAATGCCCAGCAGCAAGATCGCCTAAAGAGCCTGGCGGCCGAGCTAGATAGTCTTCAGAAGCTTAAGCAGGCCAACGAAGATGCAGCTAAGGCTCGCGCCTTTGGCGCAACCTTGACCGAAGGTAACCAGACCGCGCGAATGGGCTTCGAGATCGAGCTTTCAGGTGCAGGCAGTGGTGACAAGCTCAAGGAGCGATTGAAGGCTGATCTTGCTATTCAGCAGGACTTCAATAAGCAGCTCGCCGACCTGCAGAAGCAATACAACGGCGGCGAAATAAGCGAAGAGCTCTACAGTCAGGAGACCGAGCTATTGCGTGAGGCCTTGGCCCAGCGCATGGAAATCCAACAGGACTATTACGAGCAACAGGACGAGGCTCAAAACAATTGGCTCGATGGTGTTTCGTCTGCATGGGAGAACTACCGCGATACCGCTATGGATTACCAGCAGCAAGCGGCAGACTTCACGGCCAGCACTTTGGATACGCTGACGGGAGCCGTTGGGGATGGTATCGCCTCAATGATTCTGGAGTCGGAAAGCCTGGGGGATGCGTTCGTCAACGTGGCCGCGACCATGGCCAAGAGTATTATCAATGCACTGGCACAAATGGCTGCGCAGTGGCTGGTGTACCAAGCTGTGCAGCTCATTGCCGGCAAGGCCACGCAGGCCAGCGCCGCGACCGCTCTCATTGCAAACGCACAAGCTACATCCTTTCAAGCTCAGCTTGCAGCCTTTGCCAGCACCGCGGCTATTCCAATCGTAGGTCCTTTCCTTGCCCCTGGCGCTGCCGCCGCGGCTGCCGGCATCACTGCACCGATGGTAGCGGGCGTTGCTGCTTCAGCGCTGGCGGGCATGGCTCACGATGGTATCGACTCGGTTCCTCAGGACGGAACCTGGCTGCTGCAGAAAGGTGAGCGGGTTACCACCGCCGAGACGAGTGCGAAGCTTGATCGAACCTTGAGCAAGGTTCAGTCGAACCAAAGTCAGCAAGGCCAGAAGGCTCCGGTTGTGAACCTTTATGAGGACGCATCAAGGGCTGGACAGTCTCGGCAAAACTCCGATGGCAGCATTGACGTGTGGGTGTCTAACGTACTCAGTGACGGCTCTGCTCATCAGGCCCTGCAGGCGAAATATGGACTTCAGGCGGTAGGCCAATGAATGAATACCCAAATGGCTTGCCCTGTGCTTTACGTGAGGGTTACGCCTTCGAGCCAATAAACAATATAGCCAGAACCCCCATGGAGAGCGGGCGCGCTCGACAACGGATCATCTTCGACTCTGTGCCAACTTTCGTACCCTTAGCGTGGATCTGCTCAGAACGTCAGGCTTTGCTGTTTGAGGCTTGGGCTTCTCAAGTGGCCAGGGCTGGGTGGTTCCTAATTCCCCTGAAGATTCCGGGCGGCATACGCAAGGTAGAGGTTCGATTCACTGAATCACCTGCTGGGCCAGAGCTTGTCGGCGTTAGCCATTGGAAATTTACCGCCAGATGCGAGCTACGTGAGCGCCCGATTCTAGAGCCGGGCTGGGCTGAGCTCATGCCGGAATGGATCCTGATGATGAATATCGTAGACCTAGCAATCAACAGGGAGTGGCCAGAGGCATGATAGATCCGACCATTCTCAATCTCATTTACCGGGAGGCGTTGGCTTCCGGTGGCAACGAAGTCTTCGTCCGAACCCTTGAGCTTACTTGTTCGGCGTGGGATCCAGTGCTGATATGCAACGGCTTCAAAGATCGAATCTGCGGCAGCGAGGATGGCCGCGTGCTCAGCTTCACCGCAGCAAACATCGGTATAGCGCTCCCGCAGAAGAATAATAAGGGAAACCAGGCTCTTGCGTTCGGCGTGGATAACACCACAGGAGAGGTTCGCCACAAGGCGGATCAGGCTTTGGAGGCGAATGCCCGTATCACCGCCACTTACCGAGTTTATCTAGCAAGCGACCTCTCAGCGCCGTGCGAGCGACCGTACAGAATGACCGTTCAAAGCGATTCGTTCGAAAGTAATAACGCCAATCTTCCGTGTGGATTCTTCGACCTGATCGGTACTGCCTGGCCTCGCGCCCGATACACAACCAAGTTCGTGCCAGCCCTCAAATACCTGTAAAGGCCTACTTATGGAATGGATCAACGAGTATCTGTCTTGCACGTATGAGGATGGCGCACGCGGGCCTGAAAAGTTTGATTGCTGGGGGTTGGTCAGGGATGCCCGCCATAAGCACCAGGGTAGGCGCCTGCTACCAAGCTGGGGGCATGTGCGAAACACCGAGCCGAAAGAGTTCACTCGTGCTTATCGCGCCGAGTCGGACCACATGCAGGTGTGCGATCCAGAACCAGGGGCAATCGCGGCGGTGATGCGGGGACACATCTGCATTCACGTTGCCTTGGTCGTCGGTTCTGGTGGGCGCCTGAAGGTGCTGGAGATAAACCCTGCACGCGGCGCGCGATGCTTGCCCCTTCATCAATGGGAGCGAGACCACAACACCATCATCTATTACCGGGACAGCCCATGATCTCCGTATTCCCCAATAAGATCGTGCCTTTTCCGGCCCAGACCTACGAAGTCAGATCTCGCCAAAGCCTGCTCGCGTGGTTCCATGCTGATGGTCTGCCAGAGCACGTTGAGCCAGCGGCGCTGCCGGTGAGCGTGTTCGTCAATGGCGAGCGCGCGCTGCCGACGCAGTGGGCCGCAATTCAGTTCGGCCCAGAGGATCAAGTCGAGATTTATCGCGAGCCTAAGGGTACGGATCCGTTCTCAATCACCTTGGCTTTGGTATTCGGCGCAAAGGCCGTGCTGTCCGCAATGATGCCGAGAATGCCCTCGCTAAATAGCGGTGGGAGTACCAGTCGCGGCAACGACCTAGGCCTGGCAACCGTAAAAGGTAACCAAGTAAAACTGAATGCGGTAGTCCGGGAAATAGCAGGCCGCCAGCGCGTTTATCCCGACTACGCCCTGCCGCCAAATCGATATTTTCTCGATGCTCGCTCGCAGTGGATTGAAATGCTGCTTTGCGTGGGCAAAGGGAAATTCAATATCCCCGTCAGCAGCCTCACCATAGGGGATACGCCAGTTATCTCCTTGGGGGGCGACGCGACATTCACGATCTATGGGCCTGGGGCGGATTTGTCTGCAGAGTCTTCAGCCAAGTGGTGGCATTCGGCGCCCGAGGTTGGTGCAACCTCCACTGGCACCGCCGGTATTGAGCTTAAGTCGACCTACTCCGTTTCCCCTAGCTCGTCAGCTCAGTCATATCAGTTCGCAGGGTTCACGATCACTGTCCCATCGGGTGCGGGAAAGTTTCCAGATGGCTGGGCCGCCGGGATGATGGTGCGCATTGAGGTCGGATATCCATATGAAGTGGTCGACGGCGGCGCTGGACGTGATGTAATTCGCGGAAGCCTGGGTCAGATCGCACCATACGTCGGGATGCCGATTGAGATTATTGGGGCAAACGCCGGTAATTACCTGGTTGCCTCATACGCCCCGGGTCTGGGTGCTGATCCTGACGAAATGACACTTGATTGGGCAGCAGGAGGCGCCGCCACAGGGCTTGAACTTGGGTCAAGCCTAGTGATGGGGATTGGTTTTCGCGGACTTCGTTATCGAATCATCGCCGCGAGCACGTCCGCAATCAGCGTTGATCGACTGAATAATGAAGGAGAGTCCGATGCCGCCTGGCCAGGATACGAAGCACTGACGACTTCTAGCGCCACGCTAAGGCTCGATGGATCAACCCAAGAAGGCGACTGGGCTGGGCCATTCCCAGCCTGCCCTCCCGGCACAACCACAAGACGAATTGCTTGGGATGTATTCTTCCCGCAGGGCTTGGCTCACGTCGGCGTAAAAGGGGATTTCGATCCCCTGTCTGTAACCGCTGAAATGCAATACCGCGACATCGCAACGGCTGGAGCATGGACATCTTTTGCTAAGACCTACACCGCCAGTACGCTGGATCAGCTTGGTTTTACGGAATATATGGACATCCCAGCCAATATTCGTCCCGAGGTGAGAATGCGAAGGATCGGAGCTAAGTCTTCAAGCACGCAAGACGCCAACACTATTCAGTGGTACGGCCTGCGATCCAACCTCCCGGCCCCAACAAGCTATGAGGGCGTTACCACGATCGCTTTGCGCGTAAAGGGTGGAAACCGGATCGCATCCCAATCTGAAAGCCAAGTTTCCTGCATCCCGACTCGCATCCTGCCTACGCGGAGGGGCGGGGCGTGGACAGCCGAAGAGCCCACGCGCGACATCGCGGCATGGATCGGCTACATCGCCCGGAGCGTTGGCTATTCAGTGGATGACGGCGACTCCGACATTGATCTTGCCGAACTGGATCGCCTACAGGCCATTTGGACGGCGAGGGGGGACCACTACGACCGGACCATTGACTCGGCTAGCACCGTAAAGGCCTGCATGATCGAGGCGCTACAAGCCGGCTTTGCTGAGCTCACTATTGATCGTGGCTTGATTCGCCCGGTGCGTGATGAGCCTCGCGGCCCTGACTTCGATCACATCTACAATCCTCAGGTCATGACAAGGCCGCTCAAGAGGGAGGCCGAACACGTAACCGCGGATGACTTCGATGGGGTTGATGTCGAGTATCTCGACGAAAGCACCTGGCAGATCGAGACGATCGAATGCCGCCTACCTGGTGATGCTGGGGCGCGTGCAGAGAAGATCAAGGTCGAGGGTGTTTCTACCGGGGTCAGGGCTTGGCGTATCGGCATGCGGCGCCGCCGGCAACAGGTTTTCCAGCGCAAACGCTACAGCTTTTCCACTGAACTGGATGCGCTGAACAGTGGGTATCTGGACTACGCCCTCCTGGGCGACACCACGCCAGGTTACGGCCAAAGCTCAATGCTCAAGGGCTACGCACTTATGGGTGCTCAGCACCTTCTGGTTTCATCCGAACGGCTAGATTGGTCTGCCGGTGGCGAGCACTGGATTGCCTTGCGCCGCCGAGATGGCAGCGCCTCAGGGCCGTACGTTGCCACGCGAATTGATGACTACCGCCTGACCATCACTGGGCTGGATTTCACGCCAGTAATCGATAGCGCAATGGACGCGCCGGTACTGCAGTTCGGTCCGAAAGCGAAGTTCTGCTACCCGGCGCTCATCAAGGAGGTGAATCCCAGTGGCACCGTTAGCTGTAACGTAAACGCTGTGAACTACGATGACCGCGTTTACCTAGATGACAACAATTTCCCACCGGCTTGACCGGAATCAAAATCAGCACGCCCGCCATTGCGCGGGCTTTTTTGTGCCTGGAGAAAACATGAGATTCAATACCGGCAACCCAGTAGAGCCTGATGGTTCCAGCGATCCGCGTGATCTTTATGACACCGCCGGAATAGTTGATCTGCTTGTGACAGGGGAAGAGGATTCCACTAAAGATCGTTTGGGGCGAGATAGAAAAAGCTGGAAAGGTATCGAAAATGATTTCCAGCAGGCGCAGACCCAACGCGGTGAGGAGTTTGCACTAAGTCAGTCGGAGCGCGAGGCCGAATTCGTCGAGGCGCAGAATGACAAGAACGATAGATTTCAACAGCTCATGGATAACTCGCAATACGAGCCCATGGGTAATTATGCGGCCGGCATCGAAATCACTTCCCGTAATCAAATCATCTGGAAGGATGGCGAGTACTACCGCATAGCTGCATCAGCATCTATTCCCTATACGACAACCGGGAACTGGGCTACAGACGCGCCGAAGTTTGTAACCGTCGGAGATGCCGCCTTGCGGCAGGATCTCGCGGCTGTAGATGGCAGCTCAAAAGTTACATACCAAGGTCTTGGTGGCGTTGCCAGATCCCTAAAGTCAAAGCTCGATGATGAAATCGGTCCGCTGGACTTTGCCTCGGGTCTAGGGCCAACAGATAACTACACGGCTGTTTTTTCTGCGTTCGAAGCCCTACATCAGGGGCTGTTGGTGGATCTGTCCGGTCGTACTTTTATCGTCGACGCAGTACCAAGTAAGAACGGATACAAAAACGGTTTCTTCAAGATTGGGGGCTTCACCAAGCCCGCGATGATCTCGAACTCCTTCGCGGCTCAGCCACACCACTCTCACCTCTTCGGCGGGCAACTTGCCGCGCTTTTCCAGGGGCTCAGCAATCCGCTGGAGCAGATGACAGGCATTGTTTTTCTCGGTGACTCGCAGATTTGGGGATCTGGCAACGGCACCGAGCAGGCGACAACCAACCCGCGAGACGGCACGCTTTCGGACGCCCGCGACTATTTCGGCACCTCGTCGTTTGTGAACATCATCAAGCGCTATGTCGGCAAGACGTTCGCGCGCGATGCGGCCCCGGCCCTGTCGAATCACCCAACAGCGCCAACCGGCCAGTCGATTGCTACTTACACCGCCACCAACGTCCTGTTCCCCTCTGACGGCGATTTCACCCTGGTGCAGGCCGCCGGCGCGAGCATATCCACCGCCGTAGTAGCCACTCCTGTTCCGATCACTTATGCCCAGCGGACAATGACTAACGCCAACGTGGCCGTGGAGACAGGTCACACGCTGTCGTTCAACTTTACGGGTACGTCGTTCAAGCTCGGCTTCGGCTGCACCGAGGCTACAGCGACTTACTATGAACTGGTTGTCGGCGGCGTATCGCAAGGCTTGTTCAGTACTCACGCGGGCGTCGACGGATTCATAGACATCACCAACAACAACTACCGAACCCACACATTTGGATATGTGCGCAACGCACTTGTTGAGATCAAGACCCGCAGGAACGGCGAGGCCGGAACGCGGATTCTTCGCCTTGAAAGTATCACCATCGACAAGGTAATTCGCATCACAAACAACGGCATCAACGGCGCTTCTTCTATTAGTTATCGGGCATCAAATTTGGTTGGCGCGCCTGCCGATGGTTTGGCGGTGCTGCCGGATGATAACCACGTCATTATCAAAATCGGCACCAATGACCGCATTAGCGCCACCAGCAGGCCAAAGGGCTCTAACGCTTTCAAGGCTAACTACAACCTGTTTATTGACGCCGTTAAAGCCATCAGCCCAACAGCAAACATTGTTCTTTGCTGTTCCAACCCAGCCACAGAAGATCCAGCCACCTATTCATTCACCATGCAAGAGGTTCGGAGCGTCACCTATCAAACGGCCAAAGCTCGATCTATTGATATGGTTGATGGCTACGCGGCGTTCCAAAGCCTCACCCTGGTCCCAGGGTTTTCAGCCGACGGACTGCACCTCAACCAAGCAGGCTACGAACTGGAAGCCAGGAACTTCATTAACTCGCTTGAAGCGTCGTCGTTTTCATCCGCAGTCGATCTTACTGGCCGTGTCGCGGACCTTGAGGCAAGGCCAAGAGGCATTGGTGATGGGCAGACTTGGCAGGACGTTACAGCAAGCCGTGCGGCAGGAACGACCTATACAAACAGCACCGGAAGGTCGATAACGCTGTCTGTTTACAATACTCCGTCAGCGTCTGGCAGTTTTTCCCTTACCGTCGCCGGCATCGTTATAGGGATATTCCAGACCAACAACACGACGCCAGGTGCCAGTGGCCAGCTTTTTGGTGTGGTTCCGCCTGGTGCAACCTATCTGGTTGCAGTGAGCGGCATGACTATCGGTCGATGGTCTGAGCTTCGATAGCCAGTTGCCCTACGATACGCCGGATGGTTCCGTTAGAATGCTCGTTTTATGGAGGGCACCTTGTGAGACGGAGAAAGTTTTTATCAGTCGCCGCAGTGGCTTTAGCGGCGTATCCGGCTTACAAGCTGCTGCCTTCCGTGCTTTCGGGCACCGGCACGTTCCAGGCCAACGGTGGCCAGCTCGCCCGACTGAAGAAAGCTCTGCTCGATCCGAACGTTGCTTTCACGGGAGTCGCCTTCCTTGGCGACTCCATCACATGGGGCACCGGCACGTTGCAAGGGCCAAGCCCAGCCCCGCGCAATGGAACACTTGCCGATCCGCGCGACAACCTCGCCAGCCAGAGCTACGTCAACAGCCTGAAACGGTACTTGGGCGAGACCTTCATGCCCGAGGCAAAGGCCTCTATCTCTAACTGGTCATCCTCACCGGCCGGTGAGTCCATCGTTGAATTCTCAACCCCCGCCAAGTCGGTAAGAATCAGCAACCAAGGAATCAACGGGGCCAGCACCTCAAGCTACTTGGCGCGGAATCTAATTACGTCTGGGGATGGCAGCAACTTTGCACTGCTAAGGGATGACAACTTCGTGTTTGTACAGCTTGGCACTAATGATCGAGGAATGTCGCCCAGGAACCCCCAAACACCCGAGGCGCTCACCGATAACCTGGTAACCCTGGTCAACACGCTCAAGCAGCGATCAGAAGTAATCATGATGTGCGCCAACCCATCGACTGTTGAGCCAAAGACCATCTACCGGTTCGGCATGGATTCGG
Organism: Pseudomonas cyclaminis; assembly: GCF_015163715.1. Lineage (GTDB taxonomy): Bacteria > Pseudomonadota > Gammaproteobacteria > Pseudomonadales > Pseudomonadaceae > Aquipseudomonas > Aquipseudomonas cyclaminis. The sequence continues at coordinate 2,091 of NZ_JADDUM010000044.1, read as the reverse complement.
TGCGAGCGGCGACGATGAGGGCCGCGAAGATCTGCGGCGTAGATTTCATCGACAACTATGCCGCCTTTGATGGCCTTGATCTTGGCGCCTATCTGGCAGACGGGCTGCACCCGAATGTTGCTGGGCATCTGGTTACGTCGAACAACATTATTTCGGCAATCGAGTCGTCCTAGGTGGGACGGGCAAGAGCATAACGCAGATATATTTAGAGGCTATATTTTCGCAGTGAACCATAACCAAAAATATTAAACAGAGCCCGCCATGAGCGGGTTTTTTATTGCCTGGAGAAAAGTATGACCACTTTCGAAAAAGACCGGGACATCCTGGCGCGCACGCTATGGGGCGAGGCCCGCGGCGAAGGGCTGGACGGCCAGATCGCCGTCGCCTGGACCATCCGCAACCGAGTATTCGACGGCAAGGCCACGTCTTGGTGGGGGGAGGGCTACGCCGGCGTGTGCCTGAAGCCTTGGCAGTTCAGCTGCTGGAACCAGAACGACCCGAACTACGCCTACCTTAGCGGCTTGAAGCCGATCCCGCCGGCGCAGTTCGCTCAGGCACAGCGCGCTGCGGAACAAGTGATGTCTGGCTCGGTACCGGATCCAACGGGCGGCGCCACGCACTACTACGCAACCACGATGCCCAAGGCCCCGGCATGGGCGGCGAAGGCCAAGCAGACCCTGCTCCTCGGTCACCACGTATTCTTCAAGGATGTGCCCTGATGACGCCTTTGCAGAAGCTTGCCGGGCTGGGGTTGGCAGTGATCTTTCTGCTCGCTATCGGCGCCGGCGGCGGGGCCTGGCTCGCCTCACGACATTACCGTCCGCTGCTTGATGCGGCCAACCTCGACCTGGCCAACACCAAATCAGCTCGGGACAATCTTGAAGCACTCGCCGGCGAGCAGGGCAGGAAGCTTGGCGAGCTTGTGCTGGCTGGTGAGTTGCGCGAGCGGAACGCGGCGCTGGCCCAGGAGAAAGCCAAGCAGGATGCACAACCCGATTACGCCGCTGCCAACCATCTGCTGCTAGAGCGAACCGGTGGCGATCCAGCCCAGGCCGCCAGCGCGATCATTGATAAGGAGCTGGGGCTATGAGGTACGTGCTCGTGATGCTGCTTGCCCTGGTGCTGGTCAGCTGCGCGGCCAGGGAGCCGGAAGTGCGCACTGTTCGTGTCGAGGTGCCGGTGCAGGTGCCGTGCAAAACAACGCCGGTCGCGGTACCGCCATGGGCGACGCAAGGGTTGAGAAAGGCGGACAGCCTGGAGCTCAAGGTGCGAGCGCTTCTGGCTGAGCGTCGACAGCGGGTCGGCTATGAGCGTCAGTTGGTTGCGGCGGTTGGGGCGTGCCAGTAGCACGCCGATTCAGTTCCATCAACAGCCGCTGGTTCTCCCTGAACAGGTGGTCGCGCTGATCGGCAACCGCGGCAAGGCTGCTGATTTTCCTGTCCATCCCGGAGTTTTCAAGGTTAAGCGTGCCGATATTGTCGAGTGCTTTCTTGAGTGCCGACTCGGCGGATGCCTTGCCGGTCGTCAACTCGTCGCACAGCTGGACAAGGCCGGCGATGTTCGCCCGGGCTTTTCGGAGCATGGCCTGTGTTTGGGTCAGCTCGTCTTCCAGCAGGGAGCAGTGGTGCTTGTACATTTCTAGGGGGGTAGGGCAGCCAAGCCAGGCTGAGGTGTCTTCGTCGATGTTCATGGCGTGCAAACTCAATACTGTATGCGCATACAGTAATCGAGGCGTGACAGGTTTGGGAGTGGTGTTCGTCGGCAGGACGCCGGGGGGGGGGCTTTGCTGTCTAATACTACCTGGCGCTAAGCCGGTTTCATTGGCCCTAAAGCCTCCAGAATGAGGCTAGGGTTTTAGACAGCGATGGTCGGAAACCCGCCAGCCGAAAGGCCCGCGCCCTGATCAAGCCCATACTGCTGCATCAGCGGCGTGTAGGCTGTTTTGGGCAGAGTACTGTAGGAATATCCAACGCTAAGTTATTGATTCATATAGAGCGTATTGTCTGTTTTGGATGCGCAGAAAAATGGTATGTTTTCTTTACATATCAAAAGGTTGTATCTGTTTCGTGGTCACCTTGACATGGTGGGGGT
>NZ_JADDUM010000043.1 GCF_015163715.1 Pseudomonas cyclaminis | reverse complement strand
TGCGCGCCGACCCTGCGGTGATGCAGCGCTGGACGCGCTTCAAGAGCCGCTACCTGATCGACTTCACCAATGAGCTGACCGCCAAGGTCCGCGCCATTGCCGGGCCGCAGGTGCTGACTGCACGCAATATCTTCGCGCAGCCGATGCTCAACCCGGAAAGCGAAGCCTGGTTCGCACAGAACCTCGATGACTTCCTCCAGACCTACGACTGGACCGCGCCCATGGCCATGCCGCTGATGGAAGGCGAGACGCTGAAAAACTCCAACGCCTGGCTGGAAAAGCTGGTGGCGACGGTCAAGGCCCGCCCTGGTGCGATGCAGCGAACCGTATTCGAACTGCAAGCCAAAGACTGGCGCACCCCGGATGCCCCCGACCTGTCCGCCGCGCAAATGGCTGAATGGATGGGTGTACTCAAGCGCCAGGGTGTCACGAGTTTTGGCTACTACCCGGACAACTTCCTGGAAAATTCCCCGGACCTGAAGACTGTGCGTCCGGCCCTTTCCAACCAATGGAACCCTTGACCATGTTCGACAGAATCCTGGCTTTATTCGTGCTGGCACTGGTCTTGGGCGTGCCCCTGGGCCTGATCTTCCTGGTCACCGGGCAGTTCCTGATGGACTTCGTGTTCTTCTACCCACTGTTCATGTCGGCGCTGTGGATTGCCGGCGGCTTGTACTTCTGGCTGCACTGGGAGCGCCACTGGCCCTGGGAAGAAGACACCCCGGCGCCGACCCTGGCCGGCAACCCGCTGATCTCGATCATCATCCCTTGCTACAACGAGGGTGATAACGCCGCCGACACCATCCATGCGGCTCTCGGTCAGCTGTACACGAACATCGAAGTGATCGCAGTCAACGACGGTTCCAAAGACAACACCGCCGCCGTGCTCGATGCCCTGGCGCTGGAACATCCGCGCCTGCGGGTGCTGCACCTGGCGCAGAACCAGGGCAAGGCCGTGGCCTTGCGCATGGGGGCCGTGGCGGCGCGCAGTGAATACCTGGTGTGCATCGACGGCGACGCACTGCTCGATAAAAATGCCGCGGCCTACATGGTCGCGCCGATGCTCGACAACCCGCGCCTGGGCGCCGTGACCGGCAACCCACGCATCCGCACACGCTCGACCTTGATCGGCCGCGTGCAGGTGGGCGAGTTCTCCTCGATCATCGGCTTGATCAAACGTACCCAGCGCGTGTTCGGGCGCATCTTCACGGTGTCGGGTGTGGTGGTGGCGTTCCGTAAAAAGGCGCTGGATCGCATCGACTACTGGTCCACCGACATGATCACCGAAGACATCGACGTCAGTTGGAAGCTGCAACTGGACCACTGGAGCATCTTCTACGAGCCCCGTGCGCTGTGCTGGATCCTCATGCCCGAAACCGTCGGCGGCCTGTGGAAACAACGGCTGCGCTGGGCCCAGGGTGGCGCCGAGGTGTTGTTCAAAAACATTCGTGGCATCTGGCAATGGCGTCACCGCTACCTGTGGCCGCTGTTGTTCGAATACTGCCTGTCCACCGGCTGGGCCTTCACGTTCATGCTGTCGGTGATCTTTTGGGGCGTGGGTAAGTTCATTCCGCTGCCCCAGGCGATTGCAGTGGACTCACTGATGCCGCCGGCGTTTACCGGGCTGGTGTTGGCGATGGTGTGCCTGCTGCAATTCGCAGTCAGCATCCTGATCGACCGCCGCTACGAGAAAGACCTGTGGAAAACGCTGTTCTGGACCGTGTGGTACCCGATGGTGTTCTGGCTGGTCAGCCTGTTCACCACCCTGGTCAGTTTCCCCAAAGTGCTGTTCAACCAACACCAGAAACGCGCGCGCTGGGTCAGCCCCGATCGCGGTATCAAACCTGTTGAAGAGGAGGCGTGATCATGAAACTGGTCAGAACTCGCCAAAGTACCGTGATGTGGATCATCGACGTGATCCTGACCTTGATGGCCTGGGCCGGACTGGTCTGGCTGCTGGCGCGTGGGATCACCTCGATGCTGGACACCCACGGCGGCCCGCGCATCGAGGCGCCGATCTTCGCCGCGCTCAACACCTTGCAGATCTACCTGTGGATCGCATTGTTCAACGCCGTGATCCTGGTTTCCTGGGCGCGCTACCAGCAACGCAAGGGGCGCAAGTTCGCCCAGCGCCGCGCCGAGGCCAAGGCCCTCAGCGACAAGCGCCTGAGCGAAAGCTTCAGCCTGGCGGAGGGCGACCTGGAGCAACTGCGCCGGCCGGGCGTGCTGGTGATCCACAACGACGAAGAGGGCGGCGTGTCGGAAGTCAAAGCCCATGTCTCCCGTGACGTGGAAAAGCCGGGGTTGACCCTGGTACCGGGCACGGATCAAACCAAAGACGCCAGCTAGTGCTGTAAACCCAATGCAATGTGGGAGGGGGCTTGCCCCCGATGGCCATAGGTATCTACACAACTTCAATAGGACAGTTGCTACGCAGGGGCTCGGCTCAAGATGTGGAGCACCGCCCCTCCCACATTCAGGTATCACCCTGCCGATACCGAGAACTGGGATCCAATTCACAAAAACCCCGCGAACTTATCTGCACTTTCCGGTACTAACTTATCTCGGCACCAGCTTGATGGCCAAATAATGGCAATTTCAAGTTGTCCGAATAATCGCTATCAAAACAGCAGCCGCCGGTCGGAATAATACGTCCAGTCTCAGGCTGTTTGTCTTTTTGATAATATTTTGTTGTTTTTAATCAATGAGTTACGGATGTAACTAGTGCGAAGGTGCAACTAACTCAATTTTTTGGGTTGTTGCAAGTTCGATGTTAGTTTCCCGGCCCTTGATTTTCGACGGACCGAACATGTCTTTTCTATTACCACGGACTCGGTATTTTCTGTGCACTTTACTGCTCGCTTACTTGAGTATTAACAGTGCTGTGGCCGCCCCTACGCCATTGGATCAGGACCTGATCCGCGATCGCCAGAACCGCCTCCTCGAAGAACAGCGCCGGCGCCTGGACGAGCTCCAGGACCTGCCCGGCAAAGCCAGTAAGCCAGAGACGCCGGCATTGCCTGCGGACACCCGTTGCTTCCCCATCCAGGACATCGAACTCAAAGGCGCCGACAGCCTTTCCGCCGCCGACCGCACACGCTTGCTCAAGCCCTATATCGGCCAATGCCTGGGCGTTACGCAGCTCAATGAGCTGCTCAAGATCATCACCGACCATTACATCGCCAAAGGCCGCGTCACCAGCCGCGCCTACTTGCCGCAGCAGGATCTTTCCAGCGGCCATCTGCAAGTGCTGGTGGTCGAAGGCAAACTCGAAGGCATCAAGGGCGCCCAGGGCAGCACGGTCACCGACCGCGAGCTGGCCATGGCGTTTCCCGGCAAAGTCGGCGAGGCGCTCAACCTTCGTGAGGTCGAGCAACTGGTGGATCAACTCAGCCGCCTGCCGTCCAAGCAGGCGCAAATGGAATTGACCCCCGGCAGCCAGATCGGCGGCAGCGAAGTCCTGGTCAAGAACCAGCCGCAAAAGCCCTGGCGCGCCAGCCTGTCGCGCAACAACGACGGCCAGAAAAGCACCGGCGAACAGCAATGGGGCGCCGGCCTGGAGTGGGACAGCCCGCTGGGCCTGGCCGATCAACTGATCCTGCGCGGCGGCCACGATGCCATCAGCGACCACCAGAAAACCTCGAAAAACAGCATGCTCTACTACAACGTGCCGTGGGGCTGGTGGAACTTCAGTTACACCTACAGCGAGAGCGATTACCGCGCGCCGGGCGACCTTGACGGCTACAAGTACAAGCAAACGGGTGACAGCCAGAACCACCAGTTGCGCGCCGAGCGCGTGGTGCATCGCGATGACGTGAGCAAGACCTCGGTCAACGTCGGCCTGACCCATCTGCGCACCAACAACTACTTCAACGACGAGCGCCTGGACGTCAGCAGCAACCGCCTCAGCGAGTTCCAGGTGGGCATCAACCACGGGCGCCGCATCGGCAGCGCCTTCGTCAACCTGGATGTCGGCATGCAGAACGGCACCGGCGCCTTTGACGCCCAAAAGGATGACCAGGAACGCATCCGCGGCAACCTCACGCCAACCCCGCGTTACCGCAAATACACCGCCACAGTGAGCTACCTGCAACCCTTCATGCTGTGGGGCGAATCGTTGAGTTTTTCCAGCCTGGCCACCGGACAGCGCAGTGAAGACGTGCTGTACCCGGCGCAACGCATGAGCCTCGGCGGCTCGTACTCGGTGCGCGGGTTCAAGGACCAGCAACTGACCGGCGACAGCGGCGGCTACTGGCGCAACGAAGTGCGCTGGGCACGTCCGGTGACTCTCGACTGGATGCGCCCCGCCTTTGCCGAATACGGCGCCAGCGTCGGTTATGACCAGGGCGTGATTCGCAACGATCGCTACAACGACGACCAGCACGGCCGGGTGTCGAGTAACTCCTTGGAGCTGTTCGCCCGAGGCAAAAACGTCAGCACCAGCGTGACCTTTGCCCACTCCCTGGAGCGACCTGGCGTGATGACCGAGCGCGAAGCGCCGATCTATTTCCGCCTGGATTTCTACCTGTAATTCAACGCCCGCAGCCTTTGAGATTTTGAATATGGACGTTCGCCCCGTTACTGCCCTGAAAACCCTGAGCCAACGCGGCCTGGCCTTGATCCTGGCCAACGCGCTGTTCTGGCAGCCGCTGCTGGCCCAGGCCGAAGGCATCGTGGTCAGTGGCCCCGGCACCACCGTCGGGCAGGCGGGCAACGGCGTGCCGGTGGTGAACATCGCCACCCCTAATGGCAGCGGCCTGTCCCACAACCAGTTCAAGGACTACAACGTCGGCCCCAACGGCGTGATCCTCAACAACGCCAACAGCATTGTGCAAAGCACGCAACTGGGCGGGATCATCGTCGGCAACCCGAACCTCAAGGGCGGCGCGGCGAATGTCATCCTCAACGAAGTCAAAGGCGGCAGCCCCAGCCAATTGCGCGGCTACACCGAAGTGGCGGGCCAGTCGGCCAAGGTCATCGTTGCCAACCCCTACGGCATCAGCTGCAACGGTTGCGGGTTCATCAACACCCCCAACGTCACCCTGACCACCGGTAAACCGGTGATCGATCAGGCCGGGCAGCTCAAAAGCTACCAGGTCGATGGCGGCGCCGTGACCATCGACGGCAAAGGCCTGAACGCGAGCAACGTCGACCACTTCGAGATCATCACCCGTTCGGCCAAGATCAACGCGCAGATCAACGCAAAACAACTCACAGTGATCGCCGGGCGCAACGACGTCGACGCCCAAAGCCTGAAAACCACCGCCCGCGCCGACGACGGCAGCGCCAAGCCGGAGCTGGCCATCGACTCATCGGCCCTGGGCGGCATGTACGCCGGCGCCATCAAGTTGGTGGGCACCGAAGCCGGTGTGGGCGTGAAGCTCGACGGCACCCTGGCCGCCAGTGGCGGCGACATTCAACTCGATGCCAACGGCCACCTGAGCATGGCCCAGGCGGCTGCCAGCGGCGCGGTGGACATCAAGGCTGCGAGCCTGGAGACCAAAGGCGCGGTCTACGCCGGCACCACCCTCAAGGCACAGACCAAGGGCACACTGAAAAACAGCAAGACCCTCGCCGCCCGCGACAGCATCACCCTGGCCAGCAACGGCCAATTGACCAACAGCGGCATCGTCGAAGCCGGGGTCAACGCCGACAACACCCGCAACACCAGTGGCGACGTCACCCTCGACAGCCAGCAAATCACCAACACCGGCACGGTGATCGCCAATCGCGAACTCACCGCCACCGCCAGTACCCTGAACAACCAGGGCGGCACCTTGAGCGCCAGGCAGGCGCTGAACGTCACCGCCGACCGTGTCGACAACCGCAACAAAGGCCGACTGCTCAGCGACGGCGCACAAACCCTCACCGTCAGCGGCCTGCTGGACAACACCCAGGGCGGTCTCATTGACAGCAGCGGTGCCTTCACCCTGCATGGCAATACCCTGGACAACAGCGCCGGCAGCCTGACCAGTGGCGGCGCGATCACCCTGGATTTGATCGGCGACCTGATCAACCGCAACGGCAAGCTGGCCAGCGCCGGGCCGTTGCTGATCCAGCGTGCGGCACACATCGACAACCAGGGCGGCAAGCTCGCCAGCCAGGGCTTACTGACAGTCTTCGCCAACAGCATCGACAACCGTAATACCGGCACCCTGGCCGCCAACGATGGCCTGGTCCTGACCACCAGCGGCCTGTTGCAAAACAGCGGCAACGGCCTGATCCACAGTGAAAATTCCGGCGTGACCATCACCGCCGGCACCCTCGACAACAACGGTGGCCGCATCGCCGCTAAAGGCGGTGATGCGCAGGTCGACGCCACTGACTTCAATAACGGCAGCGGCGCGCTGTTTGCGCGTGATCGCGTGCACCTGACCGGTATGAATGTGGATAACGGTGGCGAGATCGCCGGTAACCGGATCGACGTCAGCCTGGAAGGCGCATTGAACAACCGTGGCCTGATCGAAAGCGCCACGACCCTCGATGTCGCGACCGCCAGCCTGAACAACAGTGGGCAAATGCGCGCCTTGGGCACCAGCGGCAAGACCCGCTACGCCATCGGCGGCCTGCTCAACAACAGCGGCAGCCTGGAGACCGCCAACGACCAATTGAGCCTCGCCGCCACCCGCTTCCAGAACACCGGCGGCAAGGTGTTGCACGTGGGCACCGGCTTACTCGACCTCAGTGATATCAGCCTCGATGACGTAGGTGGCAGCCTGGTCACCAACGGTGACCTGACCTTCGACAACGTCAATTGGACCAACAGCACCGCGATCCAGGCCGGGCGCCTGACCGTCAATGTGGATAACCTGCAACAGACCGCCACCGGCAAGTTGCTCGGCACCCGTGCGCTGCTCGGCAAAGGCCAGGACTGGACCGTCGGCGGCACCATTGCCAGCCAAGGCAGCCTTGATCTGCACGTCGATAACCTGCTCAACGACCACGGACTGATCTTCAGCGGCGGCGACCTGAACCTCAAGGTCGAGCGCCTGAAAAACCTCGGCGCCACGATCTACGCCATGGGCAACCTGCGGGTCGACCGCGACGGCCAGGGCGGCTTGGCCACCAGCATCATCAACAGCTCGGGCACCATCGAGAGCGAGCGCAACCTGACCCTGGCCGCCAGCACGATCCAGAACATCCGTACTGTGCTCACCACCGAGTCCGGTATCTACAGCGCATCCATCACTCCCACGGCCTGCATCTTTCGCGTGACCGGTGGCGACTGCGAAGGCGGCAAGCAGAACCGGCCGTTCCTGATTACCCAGCGTGATCACTTCATCGTCACCGATGCCACGGCAGCGTCCAGCATCACCTCGCGAGGCGACATGCTGCTCACTGGCGGCGACCTGCTCAACAGCAGCAGTAGCATCGCAGCCGGTGGCAACCTCACGGCCATCGTCAACCAGTTGACCAACGTTGGCGTGGTCACCCACGACACTCAGTACGATCGCATCTTTACCTCCGCCCGCGAGCGCAAGCCCGGAGGCTGGTACCGTGAAGCCGCTGCGTTCACCCAGCGCTATTCGGCGGGCCAGGACATGGGCGGCGTCGAAGCGGGCCTGGCCTCGTTCATCGGCAAAATGGAGGACGAAAAGACCGACCTGCGCAAAACCACCCAACTGACGGTGCCCGACCAGAGCTACGCCGCCGTCATCCAAGCAGGCGGCAGCGTGGACGTGAAGGCCCAGGCCGGCATCGACAACAGCGTCGTGCGCGGTGGCTACACCTACGTCGGCAGCGGCGCCAACACCCAGGCGCCGGGCTACTCGACCCTGGTCCGCCTCAACCCGCAGCTGCCACCGGACGTCGCCCAGCAACAGGTCAACCCGCTGGGCCTGCCTGGCTTCGACCTGCCCACCGGCCAGAACGGCCTGTTCCACCTCAACGACAGCGATGGCGCCAAAGGCCTGCCCACCAGCCAGTTCGCGGCCAACCCGCATAAGTACCTGATCGAAACCAACCCGCTGTTCACGGATATGCGTCAGTTCCTGAGCTCGGACTACATGCTGAGCAAGCTCGGCTACGACCCCGACACCGCGCAAAAACGCCTGGGCGATGGTTTCTACGAACAGCGCCTGATCCAGCAAGCCGTGCTCGCACGCACCGGCCAGCGTTTCATCGACGGCCAGACCAGCGATGCCGACCTGTTCAAGCACCTGATGGACAACGCCATCGGCAGCAAAAGCGCCCTGAATTTGTCCGTAGGCGTAAGCCTCACCGCCGAACAAGTCGCGGCCCTGACCCACGACATCGTGTGGCTGGAAAACGCCACCGTCGCCGGCCAACAAGTGCTGGTGCCGGTGCTTTACCTGGCCCAGGCGAACAACCGCCTGGCACCCAACGGTGCGTTGATTTCCGGCACTGACGTCAACCTGATAACCGGCAGCAACCTCAACAACGCGGGCACCTTGCGCGCCACCGGCAGCCTGCTGGCGAACGTCGGCGGCAGCTTCACCAACAGCGGCCTGATGGAAGCCGGTGGCCGCCTCGATGTGCTGACCGGCAACAACCTGACCAACCGCGCCGGCGGTGTGATCAGCGCAGGCAACGTCAACCTCGCCGCCGGCGCCGACCTGCTCAACGAACGCAGCGTCACCACCCACGAAAGCGCCAGCAGCTACCGCACCGAACGCAGCGACTTCGTCGACAGCGCCGCGCGTATAGAATCGGCCAACGATTTGTCCATGCAGGCCGGTGGCAACGTCAACAACATCGGCGGCGTACTCAAGAGCGGCGCCGACACCACGGTCAAGGCCGTGGGCGACGTCAACATCACCGCCTCGAAAAGCCTCGACAGCGGCGCCATCGGCAACCGTTCCAGCTTCACCACCATCGCCCAGCAAGGCTCCGTGGTCGACGCGGGCCGCGACCTGCATGTGATTGGCGGGCGCGACATCAGCGCCATCGCCAGCCAGGTCGAAGCCAAGCGCGACGTCAACCTGATTGCCACCCGCGACCTCAACGCCATCGCGGCGGCCAACGAGCAGCATTCGACGTACAACTCGAAAAAAATCAAAAGCATCGAAGACCATGTGCAGCAGGTCTCCAGCGTGATCAAGGCCGGCGGCGACGCCACCCTGAGCGCCGGGCAGAACCTGCAACTGGTCGCCAGCCAGGTCAATGCCGGCAACGAGGCGTACCTGGTATCGGGTAAAAACCTCGAGCTCAAAGCCGCTGAAAACCAGGACTACAGCTTCTACAGCAAGACCAAGAAAACCTCCCAGGGCAAAAAAATTCCGCCTGGATGAAACCGACGTCGTGAACAACGTCGGCAGCCTGGTCAGCGCGGGGACGAACAGCACCGTCGTGGCCGGTACCGACCTGCTGCTGGCCGGCAGTGCCGTCACCGCTGAAAAAGGCGCCACGCAACTGGTGGCCGGCCAAGACGTGAAGATCCTCGCCGTCAGCAACGCCGACAGCGCCCGCCACGAACGCAAGGAAAGCAAAAGCAGTTGGGGAGGCCTGAAGTCGAGCAAGGTCCAGGACAAAGTCGACGAAAAACGCACCACCGCCGTGGGCAGCATGGTCTCCGGCGAAACCGTCACCGTCGCGGCCAAACGCGATGCCACGGTCACCGGTTCCAACCTGGTCAGCACCGGCGACCTCGCCGTCCAGGCTGGCCGCGACCTGACCATCGACGCGGCGCAAAACACCTTCGCCCGAACCGACATGCACAAGGAAAAAAATCGCGACCTCACCGGCGTGCTGACCGGCAACAAGCTAGGTCTGGATGACATGACCGGCAACCAGAAGCTGTACATCAACAGCTCGAAACACAACGGCACCGCCAATGAAATGACCTTGACCGGCAGCACCATTGGCTCGAGTGCGGGCAATGTGTCGTTGACGGCGGGGCGTGAGTTGAAGGTGGTGGCCAGTGATCTGGTGAGCACCAAGAACATGGAGTTGAGCGGGGCGAATGTCACCGTTACTTCAGGGATGGAGACGGCCAGTCAGACCAGTAAGGACAGTTCCAAGAGCTTGGCGGTAGGGCGGGTGATTGCGGGCTCGGTGGTGGACACCGCCACCAGCATGCGCGACGCCGTCAAAGCGGCCCGTAGTGCTGATGACCCACGACTCAAGGCAGTCAAAATCGCCCAGGCGGCCCTCGCCGCCTACAACCTGAACGGCCAGGCTTCGGACGCCAATGCGCAAAGCTCCGGCTTCAAAAACAAAACCGGCGGCACACCCGGCAACGGTTCGCTGATCAAGATCGGTACTGAACTGGCCAATAACCGTAGCAAGAACAGCAGCGAATTCAACAGCGCCACCGCCAAGCAGAGCACGCTCAACGCAGGGCAGGACTTGTCGATCGTTGCCACGGGCGCAGCGGCGGGTACTCAGGGTGATATCCAGATCACCGGCAGCAGCTTGAAAGCCGCCAACACCTTGTTGTTGGCCAAAAACGATGTGCTGATGCAAAGCGCACAGAACACCACCGACCGCAAAAACGAAGGGTCGAAAAATAAAACCGCCATTGGCGCCAGCTTCAATATTGGCGAGCAAAACGGCTTCACCCTCGACCTCGGAGCGCAGGGTGCCAAGAACAATGGCAACGGTAACTCCGTCACTCAGGTCAATAGCACCCTCGATACAGGCAGCCTGTTGTTACAAAGCGGTGGCGATACCACCCTCAAAGGTGCCCAGGTTCGTGCGGACCGTATCAAGGCAGATATTGGCGGCAACCTCAATATCATCTCCCTCCAGGACACCGAGTCGTCGCGCAGCAAACAGAGCAGTGCAGGCTTCGGCGCGAGTATCTGCGTCCCGCCGTTCTGCTACGGCTCTACCGTAGCGGGCTCGGCGAACCTTGCCGCCGCCAATATGAACAGCGACTACAAAGGCGTGACCGACCAGAGCGGTTTGTATGCGGGCACGGGCGGCTACGACATCAATGTCGGCAAGAACACCACCCTGCAAGGCGCGGTGATTGCCAGTGAAGCGTCAGCTGATAAGAACCGGCTCAGCACTGACCGCCTGATCGTCAGTGATATCAAGAATGTCAGCGAAATCAAAAGTCAGTCTGCCGGTATTTCGGTGTCTTCCAGCAGTACCAGCGGTGCGTCGATGGGCGGGAGCATCCCGATAGCACTCAAGGAGAAAGACCATAGCTACACCCGTAGCGCGGTCAGCGAAGGCACGATTGTGGTTCGCAGTGCCGAAGGTGCCAACGACCTGGTGGGGTTGAATCGCGACACCGCCAACGCCAATCAGAAACTCGACCGGCCCGATGAGAAGGCCATGCAAGAGCGTATTGACCTGATCCAAAGCTCGGCGCAGTTGGCCAGTGGGGTGATCAGTGCGGTAGGCAAGGCGAAGGCGGATGAAGCGAAAGCACTGGCCGATGAAGCTAAAAAACAGACCGAAGCCGGCTCCCCTGATGCCGCTGGAACAGTGCTCGCAGCGAATGCCGCTTATACGGAAGCCCAGCGCTGGCAGGTCGGTGGCGACAAACGTTTAATGGCCGATATCGCGTCCGGGCTAATCGCCGCAGGGCTGGGTGGCGCGCCTGTAGGAACGACGGTTGGTATTGTAGCCAACACGGCCTCCAGCGATATCTTCAACAAGATTGGCGATTATGCCCAGTCGCGTGCGACTGATCCTAAGTCGGATGCGGTCACTCGGGCGGCTTGGGCTGAAGGCGGTGCGGCACGTTTGATGTTGCACGCGTTGGCGGGGGCGGCTATTGGGTTGTCCAGTGGCAATGTGCAGAGCGGCGCGCTGGGCGCGGGAGCTTCTGCGGCCTTGATGCCTAGCATCGCGGATGCGCTGGGTAAAAATGGTATCAGGGGATCGGAACAGGAGACGTTGGCTGCGTTGGTCGCCCTCGGTGTGGGCGCCTCTGTGGGCAGTAACGGCACCACTGCGGGTGCGGTAGTTGCTGGGAGTACGGCGACAGCCGTCGAGCAATACAACCGTCAAGCGCACCCGACGGAAGCGCGCTTAATACAAAAAGAGGCCGATAAGTTAGCGGCGGAAGCGGGAATTTCCCCTGCTGAGGCAGAAAGGCGCATGGCCGCAGCGCTGGCGTCCTATACCGATAAAACGTGGAATGCTACGGTCGAAAAAGCGGGTGAGAGTCAGTTTGACCCCCTAACTCTCAAACACCTGGGTGAAGCGCTGGCGCCGTTGGGGGCCATTTATGAAAACAGCGCGCTCTATCCCGAAGGGACTTCCCGCGCTTATAACGGTGAAGAAACGCTCAGTTTGCTCAAAAACTATGGCGTCACTCATAGCGGAGATTTCAAAGACGGCTCCGTCAATCTGGGTTATTTGGACGATCCAAGTCTAGGGCTGGTGGACTTCTATAAAAACAATCTCGATTACCGAGGCAAAGTTCCTGGAGGAGATGAAGGGAAGGGCTCTGCCGCTGGGGTGGGTCTGAGTCTCCTGGGAACGGCCCAAAGTATAGGTTCTTTGTTCAAGATTGCGTTTGGCGGCAACTCTTTGGACGAAGCCAATAAAGTGCTTAGCCCCTTCGTAGAGCCGTCTTCCGGTTTGCTGGATAGCTGGATGACGAAAGATGCGCAGAGCTTAGTGTCTGGGCTGCAAAACAATACCTACGAGGAGTATTTGAGGAAGACCCAGCTCAGCGCAGATCTTCTGCAGATGGGGTTACCTGGCCTCGGGCAATTGGGTAGGCTCCGCCAGATGGGGAAAGCGGGGGAGGCCGCCAAAGCTGCAGAAGCGGCGAAGCTTGGTTTTGCAGACGGCAAGCTTCTGGATGAGTTTGCGGATGTACCCGTGGCGGGTAAAGGCGCCATTTATGGGCCGGCGTCTGCGGGTGATAAGGGTTTTATTGTTGTATCAACGCCAGCAGGCGATGTGAAATTACCTGAGTGGTACCGCGTCGATGGGGCCGCAGGCGCTGATTTTGTCTCCTTTGATAATGCGCTAGCTGACGGCGCGCAGCGTATTATAAATTCCCGCACGGGTAACTTTGAAGTCTTGGGCGCAGATGGTCTGGTGTACTTCAATGGTCCAAATGGACTTGTGCCCAAGGCGGGGGGTACTCTTGCAGTATTGGCTGAGGCTGAGAGGAGGATTGTTGGTGCAAAAGCAACAGCGGGTTCTGTAGAAAAGCAAACGACGCCTAGTTTTTCCAATCAATTCCCAGATCACCCAACAGGTGTTCCAACGCTAATCTCAGAGACAAAGTTGACTCAAGGCGCAGGAAGATATAACTATGTCGTTCTTCAGGATGGTCAGTTAGTGATCGGGCGAAAATTTAATGATGTAGGTGGTGGTCATATTGATCTAGCGAATGGCAAACCCGTTGTTGCTGCGGGAGAAGTGAAAATTGTGAACGGCGAAGTTAAATATATTGATAATACATCAGGGCACTATGAGCCCTCTGGTCGGGCTGCTCAAGCCGCAGCAGAAGATGCTTTTTCTCGAAAAGGGCTTGATGTGGGAGGGAAGTATATAGAAAAAGTCTGGGTGCCAGATTCTAGCGATTCCAGAAAAGGCGCCTGGGTGCCGAAATGAATGACGTCATTAAAGAGTTTGATAAACTTTGCGATATGGCTATAGCCGCTTTTGGTGAAGAGCTAGACATTTCCTACGAGATGTCCTTATTAAATATTTTGGAGTTTATAAAAAAACATCCTGCCTATAAAGAAGATTTTATAGATAGATTTAAATTGTTTTTAATGTCTGGAAATTCGCCATTTGAAGTTGTGGCATTTTGTATGCGTGAGCTTCAATGGCCCGAAATTAAAGAATTTGTAATTTCAAAGATGAATCCTTCCGAGGATCCTCGTAGCGAGGCCATGCGAAGCACATTAACTGCATATGACGAACTTTGGCCTGATGCGGATCTTTACAGTTACTATAGTGTGAATTAATTGGTGCAAAAGCAACAGCGGGTTCTGTAGAAAAGCAAACGACGCCTAGTTTTTCTAATCAATTCCCAGATCATCCAACAGGTGTTCCAACGCTAATCTAAGAGGCAAAGTTGACTAAAGGCGCAGGAAGATATAACTATGTCGTTCTTCAGGATGGTCAGTTAGTGATCGGGGTCAGACCATGGTTACATTAATGGTGGTCAGACCCGAATGGCACTTACTTAACCTTCTTCGGATGCCCATTCTTGCGTACCTCAGCCCTTTCCGCCCCTCGTGCTTTCGCGTTGTCAATTGGTTTGGGTTTTGTAAAAGTGCCTCTGAACATGGGGTTGGCTGATGGTTTGAACAAGAAAAATCAATATTTGATGTGACGGTCAGGCAGTTTGATAATGACCAATTTATTCTTGGTAAAAAGGCGCCGTATGGTGGTGCAATGTTGCTATATTTTTTGTCCGTGGGCATGAAAGGCAATAGCCTTTACAATGAGGCGGTCGATGCGAGCAAGTAAATTTATAAATACCCTGCTGCTGATAGTTTCATTGTTGGCGGTGGTGTGTGGGGTGAGTACGTTTTTCGGCATGATGGTCTCCATAGTGGTTGGTATACTGCTTCGCACAGATTCGAACTGGGTGTTCATGTGGATTGGATTTCCCTTGTCAGGAATATTTGCTGTGTACTGGATAGTTACACGGTAGGATTATGTGAAATCTTTTATATCCGGACGTGGTGGGTGGTAGAGCGGGTAATTGAGGTCAGATAACGTTTGTTTGAGTGTCTGTGGAGCTGACCTTGAAATATTACGATCTTTAAAAATTAGTTTTTTATTTTTATCTATTTGAAGTGCTTTAAATAAGGCGGTTATGAAAATAGCCGTCCATTTTTATTTGTGAATTCAACTTCCGCCCAATCACGTCGCGAGATAAAGGGGACAGATTTATTTAGGTGTAGCGTTGATCGCGAAGCTATTAAATAAATCTGTCCCCTTTACCGCAAAACCTTCATCCCGATAAAAAATTGAGGCCTGTCGAAAATGTTGCCATTCAAGTTTGTGGACATCCCGCCTTCATATGACGCGGCCGAGGTTTTTTATGTGCGGATTGACCCGTCCATTGGGATTGCAGAGGAATTGATAAGAGCGCTGTATTACCTACTTTGGTTGCCGGGGTATTTTGGTTTTAACTGGGATGCCTTATATGATTGCTTAAGAGATCTTAGCTGGATTCCCTGCCACAAAATCGTCCTTGTACATGTGACTCTTCCAGAATTGCCAAGAGAGGATCTACAGGTATACCTTGAGATTTTACGTGACGCGGTCTTTGATTGGGTTGGTGACGAAGGGCACGAGATAGAAGTAGTCTTCAGAGAAATTGATAGGCTTACGATCGAGGATCTGCTAGAAAAATAGCTTAAGCCACTGGTGCAAAAGCGGCAGGGGTTGCGGACGAAACTGCCGGTTCAATAAGGAACGTCAATCCAGGTTACCCAGACGCTGGGCGAACTCATAACTGCGTCAATTGTTCAATTGCTACTGATGCAACACTGGCAGGTAATCCAGCATCTGCATTGCCGATAAACTCCACCAAGGGTGTTCCGTTGACCGTGCTGGAGAAGCAATATGGAGCTAAGTTTCGCGGTGTGTCTTCGGTAAAGGCGGTAAAGGGGACAGATCTATTTAACTGTAAAGGGGACAGATCTATTTAACTACTAAATAGATCTGTCCCCTTTACCTGCAACCTTCTTGGTAAGCGGGGGCATTAGTGTAGGTTCTGGCGGGGTATTGTGTGCCACGGCCGCAGGCTGTGTATTTGGGGCGCCTATGATGACGTTTGGCGCGGGGAACATGTGGGAAGGCGGATCTGGCGTGTGGAACCATTACACCGGCTTGAATGACAACAGCAACCCCGTGAGAGCCGCCTTTGATCTTATCCCAGGTGGTTACGGACCTACGGTCTATAGCGGTGCCGATCTTGCTTTCTCAGTGGGCGCCGGTTTTGTGAAGGTACCTTTGAAATTAGGTCTTGCAGACGGTTTGAATAGGTCAAAATCAATGTTCGGTGTAACGATGCGAAAATTTGATAACAACCAGTTCTACTTCTGGACTGGGAAGCCTGTTCGCTATGGGAGCGCTGCAGCGGTTTACCTAAAATCTGTGGGTGAGAAGGGCTACACTTTCTATGAGGAGGCCTCTCGTGATAAGAATTAACCCTATTCGAATGTTCATTTTAGCGGTGGGCTTATTGGGCGTTGTTTATGGCACTAGTTTTTTTATAGCTGTTCTGGTTTCCGGTTTCATCGGCGTCCTGCTAAAAACAACCGATGATTGGGTTTATCTCTGGATCGGCGCGCCACTTTCAATTGTCTTGGCTGTTTACTGGACAGTCAGCCGATGGACGTATGTAAAGGAATTCGTAACGGGCCGCAGAGGTTGGTAGACGTTTTATGCTAGTTAGGATGACTCTAACATGCCATCAAGCGAGTGAAATCAGCCTTGTACACCTACAGGTATTTATTGAGAGCATTGCTTGTATTTACATAGCAAGGAGTGGTCATGAGAAAAAATGCAGAAAAGGGGACAGATTTATTTAATAGCTTACTGATCAGCGCTAAACTTAAATAAATCCGTCCCCTTTTTTCCTAAGGGGGATGTCGCTCCTCCAATTAAGATGGATGGCAATATAATTGTTGATGGGAATCATCGTTATATCGCTGCGAAAATATTAGGGCGAAGTCCAGAGGTGGCTCCAGGAGCCTTGTCGCCCAGCAAAGCTGGACAGACCAAACCTGTATCAGATGTAAAAATTGATCCGGTAGATTGGGGGAACAGATGATAACTATCTGCTTTGAGACAGGTGAGACCCTGGATTTGCCTTTGGATGGTCTAGCTAATTCAATATTTAGTGGGCTGGAGCTTCATCGTGCAATTTTTGACAATTTTGATGTTTCGGGAGCAGATTTTACAAACTCGAATTTGAGAAATGCGTCTTTTAATTACTCTATATTGAATGGGGCGGTAATGCATGGTGCCGCTCTTATGAACGCGACACTAGTTGGCGTGCAAATGAAGGGGGCGGATCTTTCAAATGTTATAGCAATTGGGGCTGACTTTACCGAGGCAGACCTTTCATCGTCTGGTTTGAAAAATGCAGATGTTTGTGGTGCTAGTTTCATAAGAGCATAATTTATGCAATGTTAATTTTGACGTTAAAAGAATAGAAAGTGCTTTTTTTTCTGGTGCTATATATAACGAATGGACAGTTTGGCCTGAAGGTTTCGATCCTGTAATGTTTGGTACGACCAAAGTTTAATTTTAGTCTCTTTACTCGGTGCAAAAGCTACAAAAAATAGGGGTCAGACCACGATTAGTGCACCAATGTATATTGGTGGTCTGACCCCTATTTCCCACGCGCATACCGGTGGATTTCTAGATATGAAAGACTTTGGTTACTATGCTTCACTACCAGACTCAATGACTATTGAGGAAGTCAACGCTGAATTTGCAGAATTGTTAGATGGGATAGAGTCCAAAAAAATCAGTAATGATGTTTTTGTAAGTTCATTATTGGAGTTAAGTGATAGACAGTGGCATACCTATAGTGTCTTAAATGCCTGCACCAAGAAGAAAATTGAAGATTGTCTGATGTCTGTATGGAATGGTAAAGACCTAGAGCTTGTTGGAAACATTATTGGCATTATGGTGAGATTGGGGCTTGAAGGAATAAATGCATTTTTGACTTCTTGTTCACCAAAAAATGTATCGCCAGAAGTTTTTAGTGAAATTTCACTTGCGCTTTCCGAGTTGGGCGGCTCAGTGTCGGATCCATATAGTGGTATACGCTAGTGGTAATCGGCTAAGGCCGTATTTTCGTTTGAGTGCCCGTAGGGTAAGCAAATGTTGAAATATTACCTTGTTTTAAAAATTAAATTTTATTTGTTTGAGATTTTTTAAGTAAAGGGGACAGATCTATTTAACTACTAAATAGATCTGTCCCCTTTACCTAGGAGCCCCGTCACAGGACGCGTTGGACCTGCGCCAGCTCTTGAAAAAGCTTTGTCCGACGCGGGAATCAAAATTAAGGTGCATTGATTATGGAATTTACAACCGCCTATACGCCAGTCACAGATTTTTTTTCATCTATGAATTCGAAAGAGCTAAATTGTTTTTATGAGCTCTTTATGCTTAATAAACCCTACTGTTTAGATGAGTTGATTCAAGCTGTTTGGCAGACGCCGGGATATGAAAGCTGGAACGCGGATTTTTCCCCGGAGTCTTTAGATGGTGTGGCTGAGTGGTTAGCTTCACGTATTCATAAAGAGCAACTGCCATCAACGGTTAACGAAACAGGAAATGATTCAATTGCCGGCACGGCTGATTTGAACACACCTGTTCTATCCGAAGATGCAATGTCTTTGGCTGTTTTAGTCGGAATGTATTATGGTGAAGTGGCGGTCCGATGTAACCCTGAGCTGAGCTGGAGTCAGTTAAAAGGCAGTAGAAAACAGGCAGATTACGGGCAGCCTGTGATATCGGCATCTGGCATGTTGCCTACCAATCCAATCAGGGTTGCTCACGCATTTGCATCCGCTATTCTTGATGGATCAAAAAAAATCGGTCGACTTCGAGAAACATATGAATACTGGATGCAGTTAATACAGGATAAAAGAAAATAGGGGCAGAATACGGTTCGGTAAAGCGGTAAAGGGGGCAGCGGTAAAGGGGACAGATCTATTTAACTACTAAATAGATCTGTCCCCTTTACCGCTAGAAGTCATTCACGGCATTCTGGCAAGAACGGTCGGCATTCATGGCCTGGGCCAGAAACATCGACAGGGTCTCGGTCGGTGTGAACAACCGTTGACGATGCTTGGGCATCACGGGCTCGACACGCTGTAGCAGCTCTGGGTCGGCGAGCAACTTGAAGAATGCTGGAGCATTGCTGTTTTTGGCGTGCTGATGAATGCGCTGCTGTTGATGATTGACGATTTGACGTCTACGATTCACGCGGGCTGTGTCCTTGTTCTATTGGTGTGTGTTCGCAACTATCACCGTAGACCAAGGCCAGCCTTTTTTAATTTTTTTCAGCAGGATCAGAGGGTTACCTGTTAAGTAAGTGCCATTCGGGTCAGACCACGATTAGTGCACCAATGTATATTGGTGGTCTGCCCCCTATTTCTGCTATTTTTGTGACCCCTATTTTTCACACACGCATACCTATGAATATGGTCCAGGCTATGGCTCCCATGGGAAAGAGACGAGGATCAATAATGATTAGTCTTCCAGAGTTAAATGAGTTGCTTGTTGCTCACAACTGCTTGCATGCAATTAGTGTTCAGTTGAATGTTGACGGGATGGCTTATGATTTATCTTTATCGATTTCGGCCTCTGAAAAGGTAGGGGCTGATGTCGTGAGTATCAGATTCATTGATATTAGCCAATTTACGTCCCATGATTTTGGCGGCGGATTAACTCAGCTGATGCATATGAACGTTAAAAAGCTTGACTCTGGCTTTGATAGGATGCGTTATCAACTGAGTGATCTTGAGGATAAAAAGTTGTCGTTTTGCTTTTCATCATTCTCGCTTGATTAGCTGGGAAAGTAGGCGGCAGGCCACTATTTAGTGCACCAATGTATATTGGTGGTCTGAC